>JBKPAM010000074.1:0-37505 GCA_046726435.1 Actinomycetota bacterium | reverse complement strand
GTTGCCCGGATGAATGCCACCGCACGGTCGCTGGGCATGACCCACACCCGCTACACCGACCCGAGCGGCTACGACGACGCAACCGTGTCGACTGCCGCCGACCAGGTGCGCATTGTCGATCGGGCCATGCGCCTGCCGGTGTTCGCGAGCATCGTCGTTACGCCGAGCGCGACGCTGCCGGTCGCCGGCACCGTGCACAACACCAACACATTGCTCGGGCACGACGGGTTCGTCGGCGTCAAGACCGGCTCGGACGACGCGGCCGGCGGCTGCTTCGCCTTCCGGGCAATCCGCTGGATCGACGGCGAGCGGACGACGATCACCGGGGTCGTGTTGGGCCAGCCGGGCCACGACCAGATCGCGGCGGGTCTCGCGGCAGCCGCCGCCATGGTCGACGGCATCGCCGGGCATTCACGGCGCCAAGAACGGGCTACGCCGGATCTACGACAACGAACCCTGGCACCAGGAACCGCGCCGCGAAGTCATCGATAAATGGCTTGTGTGCAGGCACTTTCTGATGGGCCGGGCAGGGATCGAACCTCCCTGCTAATCGGCACTTTCCCTCTCCCGAGTTCGGCGGTCGACCTCCCGGTAGTCCGTCAGCGCGTAGACGTAGTGATCTGCCGCCACCCGCCTCGAGTCGCCGAGCAGTTCGGCAACCTCAGCCAGCGAGCTCGTGCGCTTGTAGTGCAGCGAGCCGCGCCGCGGGCGCAACGCCGCGAGCCCGCGGAGATTGTTATGCGCGGACCGCTGGCAGGTCAGCCGAGCTAGCCCAAGTTCAGTGCCTCGGCTCCCGCGAACCGTCGGTTTGCGCGGTGACAAGTTCCGCCTACTGAACTTGGTAGCGCGCTACGCGATGTGCGGCGCTTCCGAGCAGCTCGTCCTGTATGGAGCCTTGGATCGCGAACTGCCAAAGCCCGCGCCATTTGCTCCATTACCTCGGCGTTCGCGTAGCAGGCTCGTTCAGCCGATGGCTCAACGGCTTGGGGGCTCTACGGCCCCCGCCCCCGACGGAGTAATCGCCAACGACATCACCCGTGCGCGGGGGAATCGTCTCTTGAGCTCATCGGCGCAGGCTGTCGCGGCATCCTCCTTCGCCCACACGATCACCGTGGGACCGGAGCCCGAAAGGGTCGCACCGAGGGCGCCGGTCGGGAGGGGCTTCCGAGCCGCCTGGAGAAGCGGCGCGCTCGCCGTTCGGTACGGCTCGTGGAGGCGATCATCCAGCGCCTCGGAAAAGAGCTCGGCGGAGCCGGCCGCCAGGCCCGCCCCCAGGAGCGCGGCGCGTGCGGCTGCGAAGGCTGCATCCGCGTGTGGGACCGCGGCAGGCAGGCCGGCGCGGGAGACCGCTGTCGAGACCGAGGCTTCCGGCACGAGTGCCATCGGCACCGCTGGGACCTTGTCGGCGACCCGGGCGATTCGTCTTTCCCACGTGAGGCAGACTCCGCCGGCGAGCGCTGCGGCCAGGTTGTCGGCGTGGCCTTCGAGCTCGACGCCGACGGCGAGGAGCTCCTCAGGATCAGGCTCACGCTCGAGCCAGAGGGTGGCGGCGACGAGGCCGAGCGCGATCACGGCCGCGCTCGAACCGAGGCCGCGCTCGCGGGGGATGCGGTCGGTCCAGCGAAAGCGCTTTCCAGCGATCGGCGCGAGGCGCGCAAAGGCGCGAATCCCGAGATGGTCCAGGTCGGGCTCGCCGTCTCCCTCGCTCACCACGACCTCGTTCCACAGGTCAAGCGCGACCGCGGCACAGTCGAAGCCGGAGCCGAGATTTGCAGATGTCGCGGGCGCGCGAACGTGGACCGTCATCGGGCGGCCGCGGTGATGGCATCCGGGTTCGGCGGGATGACGGTCGGCGGAGGCGTCAGACGCTCGGCGGTCTCGGGATCCTTCAGACCATGACCCGTGATGACACAGACGACGAGCAGGTTTGAGTCGAGCGCGGACTCGGAAACCGCCGCCAACGACGCCGCCGATGCCGGTTCGCAAAAGACGCCCTCTTCCCTCGCAAGCAGTTGCCAGGCCTCGATGAGCGAGTCGTCGGAGACCGAGACCAGTCTGCCATTCGTGCGTGTGAGCGCTTCCTCGACCTGTGGCGCATGGACCGGAGCGACGATCCGGATCGCCGAAGCGACCGTCCGCGCGCGGTCCCCCGACTGCGCAGCGAGGATGCGAGGCAGCGAGGAACCAGCCTCGGCAAAGCCCGTCGCATACGCGCGTGTGTTACCTCCGCCGCCGTACGGCAGCGCGAGGACGTCCGGGACGCGCCCGAGCTCCTCCAGAATCTCGAAGGCTGCCGTCTTCTGGCCGGCGAGCCGGTCCGGGTGGAGCGAGTTGACGAGGACATGCGTGCCTCGTGCGGCAAGCTCGCGCGCGGCCGCGAGCGCTTCGTCGAAGGAGCCGCGTACGGCGAGCAACCGCGCCCCATGTGCCCGTGCCTGGGCGAGCTTCCCCAGCGCCACCGCGCCCTCCGGCTGCAGGACGACGGCCGTGAGGCCGGCACGGGCGGCGTAGGCGGCCGCCGATGCGGCCGTATTGCCGGTCGAGGCACAGATGACGGCTTGGGCTCCGTCCTCGAGAGCCCGCGAGACGACAACCGTCATTCCTCGATCCTTGAAGGAGCCGGTCGGGTTCGCGCCCTCGCATTTCAGCCATATGTCGAGCCCAAGGCGGCGCGAGAGGCGTGGCGCGGGAATGAGCGGCGTTCCGCCCTCGCCGAGCGTCACGAGGGGAGTCGACGGAGAGAGGGGAAGCCGGTCGCGGTAGCGCTCCGCTAGGGCTGTCACTGCAGGTCTTCTGTGTCGATTACACGCATTACCGTCGGTCGTCGATGAACCTCGTCGAGTCGGGCGATGGCAGCGGTCGCGGCCCCCATGGGGCCGCTCGCTGAAACGTGTGTGACGAGGTCGAGGAAGGCACTTACGCCGAGCTGGCGTTGCGTGAGTCGCGCAATCGAGACGCCCTCTGCGGCAAGTCGTTCTGCGATGTGGGCGAGGACACCTGGACGGTCGTCAACCTCGACATGCAAGTAGAAGGAAGAGTGAAACTCACCGGGGGGCAGCCTGGGCAGGGTTCGCCAGCACGCGTCGTTCTGCAAGAAGCCCGTCCCGGTTGTGCCGACGATGCTGACCAGGTCCGCGACTACCGCCGAGGCGGTTTCGAGACCGCCGGCACCCGGCCCCTCGAGCATGATCTCGCGAATCGCGTCGCCCTGGAGAATGACCGCGTTGGAAGCGCCGTCGACCGAGGCGAGCGGGTGTCGTGAGTCGACGAAGGAAGGCTGAACGCGGACGTCGAGCGCTCCGTCGACCAGGCCCGCGGAGCCGACCAAGCGCACGACCATGTCGAATTCGTCAGCCGCCCGTACATGCTCGGGACGGACTGTCTCGATACCCTCGTACAGCACGTCTTCCAGTCGTACACGCGAGCCGAACGCGACAGTCGCCAGAATGGCCAGCTTCGCGGCCGCGTCTGCCCCTGACACGTCTTCGCGCGGATCGCGCTCGGCAAAGCCGAGGTGCTGCGCTTCGGCAAGCGCGTCCTCGTAGCCGGCGCCCGCCTCCATCCGCGTCAGAACGAAGTTTGCCGTGCCGTTCACGATGCCCAACACGTGGTGGACGTTGGTCGCAACGAGCGCCTCGCGGAGAACCTTGATCACGGGGATGGCTGCGCAGACGCTCGCCTCGAAGCGAAGCTGGACTCCGGCCTCTCCAGCGGCGGCGAAGAGTTCCGCTCCGCGACGTGCTATCAACTGCTTGTTCGCCGAAACGACCGGCTTGCCCGCCCGCAGGAGCCGGAGCACGTAGTCACCTGTCGGTTCGACGCCTCCCATGACCTCGGCGACGATTGCGATCGCTCGGTCCTGCACGATGTCGTCGAAGTCCGCCGTCAGCACGCCCTCTCCCGTCGCGAATCGCCGCTCACGTCCCGGGTCGCGGACCAGCGCGCGGACGACGCGAAGCCGATGCCCAGTCGCGCGCTCGATGTCGTCGCCGCTCTCCTCGAGCAACCGGTTGACGGCCGAACCGACCGTGCCGTAACCGAGAAGCGCGATGGGCACGTCAACGGCCGCCACGGCGTTATCCGCTCGCGCGCTCCGGCGCTTCGAGAAGCGGATCCGAGAGGCGGAAGCGGTCGTGCACGACGCGCACCGCGCGCTCGAGCGAGGTCGACCGGATGACGCACGAGATCCTGATCGACGACGTCGAGATGATCTCGATGTTTATCCCGGCATCTGCTAATGCGTCGAACATGTCCGCCACGACGGCGGAGTCGCTCTTCATGCCGGCTCCGACGAGGGAGATCTTCGCGATGTCGGGGTCTGCGACGATTCCGCTCGCGCCGACGTCCTCGCCGACTGTTGCAAGGAGTTGCTCGATCCCCGGCAGCTCGTCCTCGGGCAGCGTGAAGGAGATGTCGGTTTTCCCCTCGCTCGAGACGTTCTGAACGATCATGTCGACGCGCAAGCCAGCGTCGGCGAGTGGGCGAAACACCTGCGCGGCGATTCCCGGCCGATCGGGAACGCCGAGAATCGTGACCTTGGCTTCCGAGCTGTCGTGGGCGATGCCGGAGATGATGGCCTGCTCCATTCTTTCCTCCTTCTCGATCCATGTGCCCTCTTCGTCGGTGAACGAGGAGCGAACATGAATGCGTACGCCCTGGGCACGCGCCACTTCAACCGAGCGCGACATGAGCACCTTCGACCCATAGGAGGAAAGCTCGAGCATTTCCTCGTAGGAGACGGTGGATAGCTTCCGGGCTTCCGGCACCACTCGGGGGTCGGCCGTGAAGACGCCCGCCATGTCGGTGTAGATCTCGCAAACGTCCGCGCCGAGCGCGGCGGCCAGAGCGACCGCCGTCATGTCCGATCCGCCTCGCCCGAGCGTGGTTACATCGCGGCCCGTCGAACGGCCCTGGAAGCCCGCGACGATGACGACCTTGCCGCAGCCGAGCGCCTCGACGATGCGTGCCGGTCGAACCTCCATGATCCGCGCGCGACCGTGCCGAGTGTCAGTAAGGATCCCTGCCTGCGGTCCCGTAAACGAAAGCGCCTCTCGCCCGAGCTCGATGATCGCCATCGAGAGCAATGCCATGGAGATGCGCTCGCCGGCGGTGAGGAGCATGTCGAGCTCCCGCGCGTCCGGGCGGGTGGAGACGTGCGTGGCGAGAGCGAGCAGGTCGTCCGTGGTCTGGCCCATCGCCGATACCACGACGCAAACCTCGTGGCCCGAGTCGGCGGCCGTCACGACGCGGACGGCGACGCTCCTGATCCGGTCTGCGTCTGCGAGCGAGCTCCCACCGAACTTCTGGACAAGTCTTGCCACGCACGGAACCTAGCCGCAGATCGGTCAGCGACAAAGCGGCGGAACTGCCACTGACAAGTTCCGTCCACTAGAGGAAGGCCCTGGAAACAGTCGGCCTTCGTCGTTTGCAGGAAAGGCGACGGATTCGCCCGCTGCCAGCGAGCCGCCATGCCTGAGCCGGATCGGCGTGGGCTGGCGCGGGTCAGGCGGGACAGACGTGCTCGGCCAGCGTGCCGATATAAGGAGACGGGTCGGCCGGCTTCACCGTGTCGCCTGTTGCCGAGATTCCCGTCCCCGCGGGTTCCGCCGTGACGCCCAGCAACTCGCCGGCAGCGGGCGCAGCAACGCCGACCTGCGCCCAGCTGGAGCCGTCCCAGTGCAGGGACAGCGGGGTTGAGGACTGGGGGTTAAGGAAGGCCCCGACACCGCCGACGGCCCAAACGTCGCCGGCTCCTACCGCCGCCACGCCCCAGAGGTCGTTGTCGACCAACGAGCCGCCCGGGTTGGGGCTAGGGATAACCGTCCAGCGCACGCCATTCCAGTGCTCGATGAGTGTCTGGTCGAGCGGGCCGAGGTCGTGGTTGCCGTAGCGACCGACCGCCCAGACGTCGTTGGTCGCCACCGCGCTCACCGATGTGAGCCAGTCTTGGTCGGTGTCGGTCGTGTTAAGCGGGTTCGGGCTCCGAACCTCTGTCCAGGCCCTGCCGTTGTAGCGCATCGTCAGCGTTGTATCGCCGAACGGGTTCGTCCTGCGGTAGCGCTGACCGACCGCCCACATGTCCTGGGCGCCGACAGCAGCCACTCCCCGTAGCACCGCGCCGAAGCGCAGGTAGGTCGCGCTCCATTTCGTACCGTTCCAGTGCTCGATCAGTCCACGCCCCGGGTAGTTCTCGGTCCCGACCGCCCAGACGTTGTCTGGCCCCAGCGCGACCACTCCGTAGAGCACACCGGGGAAGGAGGCGGCGGACACGATCGACCACGAGGTTCCGTCCCAGTGCTCGACGAGGCTCGTGTACGAAGCGAAGTCATCGCTTCCGCCGACCGCCCAGACATCGTCGGGGGCCACCGCGTCGACCCCGTGCAGGTAGCTGTTGAGCACGAGCGAGTTCGGGCTCGGGACGATCGTCCACGAGCCTGCCGCTCCGTCCCAACGCTCGACGAGCGTGTGGAAGTGATAGTCCTCGGGGTACTTCGTCCAGCTACCGACCGCCCACTGGTCGCCGGACGACAACGCAGAGACGCCGTTCAGCGAGTCGATCTCGCCGTACTGCTGCGAGTGGTCGGCGCTCTGAACGAGCTGCCACTGGCCATCGCAGGCGGCCGCGGTCGCCGGCGCCGGCGCCGGCGAGGACAGGGCAGCTGCTACCCCGACCACCAGCACGCCGACCAACGCGATCCTTCCGAACATCCCTACCCCCAGCATCGAGAGTGGCATCGGATCGCGTGCGTTGCAAGCGCTCTTAACCTGTTCGCAACCTGCCAGCTTCTGCAACGGGCGCTGCCCGCGCCGGACGCTGCCCGCAACGGACGCTGACGGTCAGGTACGCGCAGAAGCTCGAGCCTCGCCTTCTTCTGCCCGCAGCGCGCCGAACGTGAGTTCGGCGGCTCGTAAGAAGCTCGCCACACCGACTGTCAAATAGGCCGGTGCCTATAGGTCCTTCGTATAGCGCCGCCCGCGCGTCAACGCGCTGCACTTCAGCGGGGTGGTTGGACTGCGGCGCCGACCACCCCACCAAGTGAGTCGGGGCCGGCGCCGGGCGCTACGGCGACCGATCGCCTACGGCGGCCAAGGGAGAGTGGCGCCGGTCCGGCTCACTTCCTTCGCCGCTCGCCTCGCTCGTCTGCTACCCGGGCTGCGTCGAGCAGCTACCCACCTGGAGCGCTGCCCGCCGCCCTTGGCATCGACGCGCGCCCTTACGGTGGCGCCAGTCAAGTAGCGGATACCTGCGGTTCACTTGACCGCCGTCGCGAACGTGTCACACTCGATTAGCTGCGGCCAAAGACACGAGGGAGTCTTGTCGCATCTCTCCCCTCGCGATGCTCTCTCCTATGGCGGCTGCTTGGTCCGCAACGCAGGCAGCGGGGGCAGTCAAACGCCGCTATCTGCCCCCGCTGATAGCGCCTCTCGCCGATAGCGCCTCTGAGAGCTGCGAAGGAAGAAGCCGCCAGTGCCGCCTCCACCGATCGTCGTCTTGTTCCCGGCACGCGGCCCTCACTAGCCCGGATTCACCCAAGGCGGATGACCTGCAGCCTCACTCGGATGCGACAATCGCGACACGCCCGGTGACTTCGGGGGAGAAGGCAATGCAAGGCAGGTCGCGCGAGACGCTTGCAAACGGGCGTCGCCAGATCGATCGGTCGAATGAGCATGTCCGGAACTCGCTTGAGCGGGTTGCGAGCGGGGAGAGTCGGATGCTCGACTCGCTCGTCCGCATAGCCTTCGTCCGCATAGCCTGGTTATCGTCTCGGACCTTCCGCATCAGAATATGAGACGTGCGCTGCCGCGCTCGTCTCCCCCGGGGGCATCGCTCAATCTATGCAGAAGGGCGAAGTGGAACTTTTCGCTAATAGCGCAAGGGTCAGAAGCCCGGGCATTGAAATCTCTCGCCCATCTGCGTGAATCGAGCGCTTAGTCCACCAGCGGCCCAGTGGATCTCGAGATCGGCCAAACATGAGCGGGTTCCCCCCGCGCTCAGCGGTTCGGCTGGTCATGAGGGCGATGGGCAGGCACCTCTCCCCAGAGCCACACGCCTGCCCATCGCCTTTTTCTCAGGCTCCCCCGCCGCAGAAGTTGAAGCCGGTAGTAATCCCTAGACGGAGTCAGACCGCGCTGCAAGTGGAAAGCCGCAGAAAGCGCGGGATTTGTGGGCGTTCACACATTCGGCGCACACCTCACGGGTTCGGAAGCTCATCCCCTGGCCCTGCGAGGGTCGACGCTTCTACTGCCCGGAGTGCGCCGAGCGGGAGTTCAAGAACTAGGCGCTTGGCTCCCAGCCCGGGCAAAGCACGCCTATCGTCTCGGAGCAACTCCCGACGAAGGAGGACGTCGTGGCCACGCCAGAACGTCGGTACGGAGGACTAACACTCGGCGGGATCCTGGTGATCGTTGGGGTCCTCGTGATCGTCTTTTGGAGCTTCTGGATCGGGCTGATCATCGCCCTGATCGGACTCGTTGGCTTCGGCGGGTTCGTGCGCGGGAAGTGGTATTAGCGCGTTGTGGCTCCGAGCCACGAGCCCGGCCGCACCTAGTCGCCCGTTCGGTCATGCCCCGTAGCGTCTGTGCGGCGCCACTCTGACCGAAATCTCTGAGCGAGGCGAGGCAGGAGGCGGCCAGCACGGCCTCGTCGATCGTCGTCTCGGGATGCTCCTCAACGCGCAGACTCGCTTGCGAGATGTTGCACTCGATTTCTGCACTCGGTAACGTCGCCGCGGCGATCGATCAAAGGGGGAAACATGCGATTGATCCGTAGCGCCGCGACCCTCGCGGCGGCGGCGACCGCCGTGGCGCTCTTGCTCTTTGCAGGCCCCGCGGGAGCGGTGATCGGCGGGACGAGCGACACGGCCAATCGATACGCGAACGTAGGCGTGCTCCAGTTGCACGTGGGGAGCGACTGGTTCGACTTTTGCTCGGGAACGCTGGTCCGCAGTGACGTCGTTCTCACGGCCGCGCACTGCACCGATTTCTTGCAGGAGGTCGGCGACGACGGGTTCGGACCGGCCGACTTGCGGATTTCGTTCGATCCGGAAGGGGATGCTCCGTACTCGACCGTCGACCACATCGTGGTGAACCCGGCCTGGTTCACGGCGGGCCCGTGCTTCGGCAATTCGAAGGGAGCGTGCCTCTCGCCTGGGCACGAGGACATCGCGCTCGTGTTCCTCGATGCCCCGGTCGCAGGCGTTACGCCGGCGCCGATCGCCGGCCCCGGCTACCTCGACACGCTCGACCTGAAGAGCGAGACGTTCACCGTCGTGGGCTACGGCACCGACGCGTTCATCACCGGCAGCTTCTTCTCGCCGAAGGCGATCACGATCTTCGACGGGATCCGGAGCTACCGCGACGTGAGCGCCATCCCGGCGCAGGATGCATTCCCGGACCGCTTCCTGAAGATCACGAAGGGCGTCTGCTTCGGCGATTCCGGCGGACCGCTGTTCCGCGAGGGGACGGTCGTCGCGATCAACACGTGGACGTTCAGCGCGCGGTGCGACGGGCCGAACCTGGAGTACCGGATGGACTCGGCACCCGCTCAGGCATTCCTCAACACGTATCTGTAAACCGGAACCAGCTGGCCGGGCGGGGTTCTTCCTGCCCGGCCAGCGTACTCTCCATGGCTGAGGAGCCGGGCGGCGAGCTGAACGCCTTGGCGCTTACTGCGCGAAACGGCCCGTCGTCTGCCGGTTGGCGCGGTTCTCGGAGGCCGTGACGGCGCCGTGGCGGTTGCACGGGCCGCAGCTGGCCTGCAGGTACTCCGGGTTCCAGAACAGCTCGGGGTCCTGCGATGTCGGCCGGGTGTGGTGAGCGGTCGTAGCGACGCCGGTGCAGCGCGGGTCCCGGACCTGGCAGAGGCCGCCGTCTCGGATCAGCACTATCCGGCGAAGATCTCGCCAGGCCTTAGAGCTGTAGCGGCGGTCCCTCACTCGTCCAAGGGTGCCCGAGCGATGAGCGAGTCGCGAGCGATCACCGGCACGCTCAAGCCCTGGCTCGGGTGCAGTACGGCCGCCGGCCTAGCGGCGAAGTCTCGTCCGAAGCCTGAGGAGGAGGTTCGGCCAACCGGTTCGCTCAATCACGATGCTGCCCTGTCGGGTCGGATCGTTCGCCACCAGCCGGGCGAGTCGCGCTTCGGCCTCTTCGCGCGTCTCGAAGTAGCCGAGGAACTGGCGGCGCTCTCGGTCGAAGAGTCGGTACACGGCGACAGGATCATTCCACGCGACCGACTCAGGGCGATAGGCTCCCCCCAGGCCGTCCGGCCCCAGACGGATAGGAGGATCGGATGGCAGGGTCCTGTTCAGGCTCGAGACGGTGGACGGCTCGCCCGTGCAGCCATCGTCGCTCGAGAGCACGGTGCCGAACTGGGCGCCGGGCGACGTGATCACGCTCAGCCGCAGCCGGCAGCTGCGCGTCGTCCAGTTGCGGGACGACGACGCCGACAAGCTGCCGGTGCTGGTCGTCGAGAACGTGGAGTCCTGTCTCGGACTACCGGCGGCTAGCGACGAGGCAAGGGTCTCGCGAACTCCTAGGGGAGGCTGCGAGACCCCTCGCTGCCCAAGGGTGGGGAGCTTGATTGCAACAGGGCGACCTAAGACGCCCCTAAGAATGAGGCAGCTAGGTCGGCAACCTCTCCCCGCCGCCGACCTACCTGTCACCCCCCAAGACACACGAGAGGCCCGACGCGTCCGCCAGGCCTCACGTCGATTAAAGGAAAACGAGGGGAATCCCTTGATCGATGACGCCGCGCATCCAATCACGGGTACCTAAGACGCACCTAAGAAAAGCCGGGCCAGGTCACGCAGCACAAGCGCCCGGGCGTTCAGCTCGCCAAGCTCGGCCCCACCGGGCTCAGCTCCTAGCTCTTATTCAAGCAGGACAAGAACGGCCAGCGCCAGTGCCGCACGCTTATGTGAGGGGAGGACGGCTCTCGCCGCCCTCCTGGCGGCGGATCATTCCAGCCGGGCTCGCGTTGCCGGGTTCGGGCGAGATCCTGAGACAGCACCGGGACAGCACCACTTGCCCTTCGGAGCCTCCTAGGACGCACCTGACCCCTGGAGCAATGCGGCTTCCCGTATGGGGCCTTGACTCGGGATGGGCCGGGCAGGGATCGAACCTGCGACCTTGGGATTAAAAGTGGATGCAAGCCGTCTCGTGCGCTCTCGGGTCCGTTCGTGAGGCTGCACCACCAAGCGAAATCGGTTCCCCTGAGGTCGGGCCCGGTAGTGCGCTCCTGTTGACCGGCTGTTGACCCAGCTTGTCGCTCATTCTGACAACAAGGCTTTACTCCCGCAGGCGCGCACTCGATGAAGGTTCTAGGAACGTTACGCCGACCTCGCTTTAGGCTCGTGGGCGAGGTCTCGGTGCAGGACGCGCCGGGCAGCTAGTCCCTCACTGAATCGCGGGCGGCTGTCGTCTCGGACGGTCTCCGACGGCCGCCCGCAAAGGGCAGCGAGCTTCTCGACGACCCGATCGGCGATCCGCGCCGCGAGCTCGCTCAAGGGTAGTCGCCGCAGGGGCACGTCCTCACGGGCTGGGTCGTATGGCGAGGAAGATGGGTCAGGTGGCCCATCGACAGGAGCTCCGGCGTCGGGAACTGTTCGACAGGTGGGGCCGGAGCGCGCCTCCGTCTGGGGAGGGATGAAAACGGTCTTCAGTTGCGGCCAACTGCGGCCTCGCTCGGCCCCACTATTTGCCGGTACCAAGCGGCCGCCCGGTGGCGGAGGCGACAACGCCCTTGGCCAGGGGAGAGATTGGCGGATGGGCGTCCTAGGTCGCTAGGGGCGCGGCCCATTCCGCCTCGCAACACCGGGCAAGCCGCCGAGTCTAGGTGGTCATTTCCTCAGCGACCACCAGCACCGGGGTGCGTCGGCCTCATCGTCTCGACGGCCAACTGCTCGTAGCGTCCTGTGCCCTAGATGAAATCGCGCCTGCCACGCTCCAGTTGGGAACGATGGCGCTGAGCGTCGGCGGATCGGTTAGGCGTTACGCTCAGCGGTCGGCCGCCGCTTAGTGGGCGATGCAGTCGACGGTGTTTCGCTCCGGCAGGACTTCACACGCGCGGCGCTGGCGGCCGCGACGGAACGCGCTTGGGCGCACGCGCTCACTGACGTTTCAGGGGTCGGCCGAACCGAATGCCTAGGACGTAGCGCCTTCCACTGCGCTCGCCCCGCTTCTAGCAGACGTATTCGACCCAGGCGTCCTTCGCCGACCAGGTGTGCTCATGCCCACAGTGCGGACACCTGAAGGTCTGCTCGGTGAGATTGCTGCTCTTGAGGAAAGCAGCATCGATTCTCGTACCTCTCGGGACACCCTCACCTGATGCTGGCACACCCTCACCTGATTCCGCGCACCTGACCATCACGTGGCCCAGCGGGATTGGTTCCCGGATCGTCGGAGTCGCCGTCCTCGCAGACGGAAATAAGGAGGGCCGCTTCATTGAAGTTGTTCCTTCCCGGTCGACAATGGACGCGGAAATCACGCACGTCGAAGTCGAACGGTTCGTGAGCCCGCAGAGGCCTTCCGGCTGCTCGACGACGATGACGGCCGCGACGGCAGGGTCGTTCATTTCGCGCTGAAGGTCAATGGGCGGTGGTCCATTCCGAGATCGCCTGAGGGAAGGAGCACTCTGAGGGTTGCGGGATTCAGGGTCGAGCGGCGAGCCGAAACGCCCGGTTGTCGTGGCTCGGACCGGCTAGCGCGCGAGCGAGTCCATCTCGCGCATCTGCGCAAGGCGCTCGAGCGCCTCGGTCTCAAGCTGGCGCACGCGCTCGCGCGACACCCCGAGCCGCCGCCCAATCTCGGCGAGCGTCTTCGGGTCGGAGTCGTGGAGGCCGTAGCGGAGCACGATCACCGTCTGCTCGCGCTCGTCCAAGAGCGCGAGCGCCTCCGCCAGCGCCTCGCAACGGAGCTTGTCCTCTACCCTCTCGTCGGGCAGCGGGCCCTCGCCGGCAACGATGTCACCGAAGTAGGCGTCCTCCTGCTCGCCGAGCGGCTGATCGAGACTCATCGAGGCGCGGGCGGCCGCCTCAACCCCGAGCGCCTGCCGGAGGGGGAGGCCAGCGCGCTCGGCCACCTCCTCGAGCGTCGGCTCCCGCCCGAGCTCCATCGAGAGCATCCGCTCTGCCCTGTTCAGCTTTTGCCTCCGCTCGACGATGTGCACGGGCATCCGGATCGTTCCTGCCTTGTCCCCAAGCCCGCGCGCCACCGCCTGGCCGATCCACCAGGTCGCGTAGGTCGAGAACTTGAAGCCCCGACGCCAGTCGAACTTCTCGACCGCGCGAATCAGCCCGAGCGTCCCCTCCTGGATCAGGTCGAGGAAGGGTAGGCCCTGATAGCGGTACTTCTTGGCGATCGAGACGACCAGGCGCAGGTTCGATTCGATCATCGTCCGCTTTGCCTGTTCGTCGCCCCGCTCGATCCGCTTGGTCAGCTCGACCTCCTGGGCCCCGGTCAGGAGCGGGTATCGACCCACGTCGCGCAGGAAGAGCTGGAGCGCGTCGGTCGTCGCCTCGGGCACGAGTGTGAGAGGCTGCAGCGAATGCGCGTCGTCGATGACCGCGATGTCCTGCTGCTCGAGCTCGCCGCAGACGGCATCGAGCTCGAGCGGTTCGAGCTCGTACCGATCGAGGATCCCTGCGATCGCCGTCCGCTCGAGCGAGTCCGACTCCTGCGCGGCCTCTAGCAGCCGCTGCCACTCCTGGCTCGAAAGGACACGCGTCTTCCCTGACGTTTCGAGGCGGAACAGGTCAGCCGCCATGGGAACTCCTTCTCTGGACCGAAAATCGGTCGCAACGAGTAGAGGAGCCGGCGACTTCCAGATGCCCTGGCTTCGGCGTCCGCTACGACTGCTCGCCGTGGCCTGCGGTGAGCCTAACAGCGCCTTTTGCCGTCTAACCTGCGCTCGGTGGGGGAAGCGCGCACTTTGCGCGCGATTTCTCGTCGAGATCGGCGGGAGGGCCTGCGCTCTCACGTCGAGAGCCGCCCACGCACGCGAATACCTTCGGCGCAAGCCCGGTGCATCCGCACGGCGCGGCAGCGGGCTCCCTCGCCTCCTGCATCGGGGCGCGTGCTTGCGGCAGTGGCGGGCTCATGGCGCGGGAAGCGGCGAGAGACGATCGTCGATCGACGCTGCAAGCTCCGCTCTCCTTGGGGGCGCCAGGAGAAAAATGCGGGCCGAGGTACGGCTCCTCGAGCAGCGTAGGCGCGAGGCGCTCGAGCAGCTGCGAGGTCGCGGCGCTCGTCCAGGAGGTGCTGCCCGAGGAGGAGCGCGAGCAGGCGATGATCGGCGCACTCCCGCCGGAGGGACGCGGCGCGCCGGCTACCGGCAACTGCGGCGGGCAGACGGCGATCTGGACTTGCCCGAAGGATTAAACGACCCCGCTCCCGCCTTTTGCGGGCGGGAGCGGGGTTTCGTGAAGGGCTAGGGTAGGTGAAGGTAGGCCGGGCCCTAGCTGCTGGAGCCGAACGGCTCCCGACCCCGCCCTTGCGGGCGGGACCGGCAGATGTGCTGCTAGGCGCAGTAGACGTACTCGGTCCCCGAGAGAGCCGCACCCGAGGACTGGATGATCGTCCACGCGGTGGTGCCCGTCGGGTCGCCGGTCGAGTCGCTCCGGAAGGAAGCGGTGACCGAACCCTGGATGTTGAATCCACCCGAGACGGCGTGCTTGCCGACCGGGCAAGTGACCGTGAACTGCTTTGATCCGGTGTTGGTGCCACCGACTACGGTCTCGATCGAGCCGATGTCACCGATCGGACCCTGCGGTCCGGTCGGGCCGGCAGGACCAGTGGCACCGGTCTCACCCTTGGCACCAGCCGAGCCAGCAGGCCCAGCGGGACCGGCAGGACCCGCGGGACCGATGGCACCAGTGGGCCCAACTGCACCCGTGTCACCCTTCGGACCCTCGGCCCCGGTCGGGCCAGCCTCACCCTGAGCGCCGGCAGCGCCGGTCGCACCGGTTGGGCCGACTTCGCCCTGGGCACCGGTCTCGCCCGGGATACCCTGGTCGCCCTCGGCGCCGGTCGGGCCCATCGGGCCGACCGCACCATCGAGGCCAGGGAGGCCCATCGGACCGGTCGCACCGATCTGACCGGCGATTCCCTGAGCACCTCGCGGACCAGCCAGGCCGGTGAGGCCCCGCAGGCCACGGCGGTTATTCTTGAAGCGGACGTGCAGGTAGAAGTACGTCTCGCCCTTTCTGCAGCGATGCCCGAAACGGATGAAGCGGAGCGTTCCGTCGCCGTGCTTGCGTCCGCAGACCGGACCGATCGTGCCGCTGGCACCGACGCGGGGCGCCGGCGAGCGACTCGTGCTGGAGCTGCCGGCTGCCGAACCGACGGCCACTAGGCCGACGACCCCGAGCACGAGCAGCGCAATGAGACTTGCCTTTCGGGACACGTTGTCCTTCCTTCTGTGGGAGCCGGACGGCTCCCGGAGCCCGCCCTCGCGGGCGGTGACCGGCAGACGGCAGCTAGTGCTGTCGGGGCGTGTCCCCCAGCGGACGCGGCACATGCCGCTTCTCGCCCACCCTTCATCAACATCGGCCGCTGTCCGTCGGTGCTATCTGACACATCTGGGTCAAGTGATCCCCCACGTGGCTGAGGTGGGGTAGGAGCCGGTCGCAAGATCCCGCCGCAAACCTCCCACAGAAGTCTGGGAGAAACAGCCCCGCGGAAGAGGCCGCTGAAACGCCTTTGAGGGCTTTACTCAGGGCCGATACGCTTTGCCTGGGATGGCAACGCAGAACCGTCCCTGCGCCAACCGCGGTGCCTCCCTTGGCCTACTCGCCCGACCCGACCGGCTCTACTGCTCGCCCCACTGCCGACCTGGCGCTGACGCACCACTGCCCAGCGCGCGGAGAGCGCGGCCGCGTCGAGTCGCTCGGCGCCATCGAGCGCTTTCCTCGCCCGCTTCGAGGTCTTCCTGCCAAAGACCCCACTCAACACCCACTTGCGTGTTAGGCGAACGAGGCGCAACTTGTCGTCGGCCAGTTTCGGGGTGCACTTTGGATCGAGATACACGTCGATCGCCAGTTTCTCGAGGAGTGCCGGGTCGCTGCGGGCGTCCGTGGCCTGCTCGAGCCGGTGGGCAATCAGCGAGGCGAGCACCTGCAGCTCCCGCACGCCGCCGCGAACGACGACCCCAATCGAGACTGCGCTCGAGGCGATCATCACCCATGGCAACCGGGTGAGGCGCGCGCCGTGAACGAGTGTGCGGATGATGGGCACTGCAAGCACGACGACCCTCTGGATGTCCTCCGCGAAGGCCTCCGTGTCGGCTTGGCCGGCGAGAAGCCGCTTGCCCTCGGCGGCCGAGGTGACACGCCTGTTGGTGAGCAGCGTGCCGTCGATCGCCTTGGTGGCGAGTCCGCCGACAGCCTCCACGAGTGCGCTGCTTGCCTTCCCGGCGTTCGTGGCGGCACCCCTCCCCGCCGAGGAGGCGCGGTCGCGCAATGACCGTGGCGAGGTGGTCGCCTGATCCACGGCCGGCATCGTAGCCCCGTGGGAAAAGCCCTTCGCCGCCGCCCTTCGGGGCACGATCGCCCTGAGACAGGCTTGGCCGTCGCGCGAGACGCTAGACGACCTCGACGAGCCGGTGCTCGTCGTAGCCGGCGAGCTCGAGCTCGGTTGCCCAGTGCAGGGCCTCCCGCTCCAGGCCGCGGCGGATCGACTTTTGCAGCGCGGAGGCGACCTCACCACAGAGGTAGCCGCCCGGCGTCGGCAGATCAGCGAAGCGGGTCATGCGGTGAGCAGCCTCCATCGCGGCTCGTCCCGATCGTGCTCGAACAGCGCCTCGGCCAGGGACTCGCGTAGCGAGTGCCTCGCCTCGGGAACGCCCGGGCCCCTTAGCGCCCGACCCAGCTGCTCGGCCGGCTCGGGGTCGTAGCTCGCCAACAGCTGCAGGGCGCTGTCGATCGTCGTCGTCAGGTGGGCACGCTCGCGCCCACCGTCTCTGCGGTGCATCCGTGCCTAGGCCGCCACGGGCCTCGCCCGGCGCCGTCGCCGGGTCTGTAAGTGGTCTGTGCCGTCTCCCTAGCCGCGGGTCGCTTTTCCTGCCCGCTGCGAAGAAGGTGCCCGTTTGGAGGGAGATTCTTCGATGGGCCGGGCAGGGATCGAACCTGCGACCTTGGGATTAAAAGTCCCCTGCTCTACCAGCTGAGCTACCGGCCCAAGACGCCGATGGTTGAGCCGAAACCGGCTGAGGCGGAGACAATGCTACCTCGGTAGCAGCGCTCGGTCGAAGAAGGCGACCACGCGGCGTTCGTACTCCACCGGCCGCGCCTCGATGCCACCCGTGTGCGCCGACTCGGGGATCTCCCAGATCTGCTTCGGTGCGCCTGCGGCCGCGTAGTACTTCGGGTTGAGCTGCTTCTCCTCGCCGCCCGTTCCGTGGAGCGCGTAGATGAGGAACATCGGTCGCGGCGCGATCCGGCCGGTGAGGTCGACGAGGCTCGGTGGCGGCATGTGGTTCGAGAAGAGGGCGATCCCCGCTGTTTGCACGAACGAGAGCGGGAGCGCGAGCACGTCGTCGAGCGCGCGTGGCTTCTCGAGATCCTCGCGGACCGAGCGCGAGCCCGCGCCTTCGGAGACCACCGCCTTGAAGTCCTTCGACTCCGCCGCGGTCTGCAGGAGCATCTCGCCGCCCACCGACAGGCCGAGGCCGCCGATGCGGTCGGGGTCGACCTCGGGGCGGCGCACGAGGAAGGCAGCGGCAGCCTTCAGGTCTCGGTCCATCGCCCAACCGAAGAGGTTCGGGTCGCCCTCGCTCTCGCCCTCGCCGCGCCGGTCGAACAGCAGCACTCCGTAGCCGTGTCGAACGAGCATCGGCGTCTGCCGCTGCGGCCCCTTCCTCCCGGGGAAGACGATCACCGCGGCGCGGTTCTGCGAGGGGACGTACCAGCCCTTCAGCGTCAGGCCGTCGCTGGTCTCGAAGCTCACCTTCTCGTGGGCAGCACCGAGGCTGGGCGCCGGCACTCCGGCGCGTGAGACGTGGGTAGCGACGTACGCGAGGGCTAGCGGGAAGATCAGCACCACGAAGACCAGCGCCGCCCCGAGGAGCAGCAGGAGGCGCCGGGCCGACGTGCGGACGAGCCCGCTGTCCCGCCGCCTCGTTCGCCAGAGGGTCGTCGCTCCGACGCCGACCAGCACCAGGCCGGCCGGGACGGCGAGAAGCCCGGTGAAGTCGTCTCCGGACGGGCCCTGCTGGAGGGTGTAGTACCCAGCCTCGCCGGCGCCGATCGCCACCCCTAGCGCTCCCAGCGAGAGCGCGAGCGCGGCCCTCGCACCCGCCCGCAGGCGCGGATACGCGGCGGCCGCTCCCATGTACAGCGCCAGCGGCACGAGGCCGCTGACCAGGTGGTCGCCGGTCGAGGTCCCCGGCTGAGGCTGAACGAAGTTGTCGTCGAGGATGTGGACGGCGATCACGACGAAGCCCGTCACTGCCAGCGCCACCCCGACCCGCACGGCTGCGAGACGCCCAAACAGGCTTCGTCCCTGCTCGCTGAGGTGGCTGGCGGCGGATGCAGTCATCCCTCAGGTCCAGCCTCCGCCCCTGTCGACCGCCGTACCAGGGGGCCGGCAGGTGGAAGCGGGGTACGGAAAACCCGCCTCCGAGGCTCGCTTTGTGCAACGAGCGACGTTATCGTCGGTCGAGGGCAAAGGGCACGAACGGAGCGGGGGATGGCCGCCACAGCCGAAATCGCACCGCGTCTCTACGTGCGTCCGCCGAACCGGTTCCTACTCGCGGCGGTCGCGGCCGTCGGCTGCATAGCGCCGCTCCGCTCGATCGCGGTCGCGCTGACGAGCGACGACGTCGATCTCGTGTCGGTCGCATTGCTCGACTGGATCACGGTTCCGTACATCCTCGCGGGGCTCGTCGCGTGGCTACGCCGCCCCGAAAGCCGCCTCGGCCCGCTGATGATCGCCGGCGGTTTCGCGAGTGGGCTCTCCGCGCTGCAGCTGACCCACGTCGATGCGCTCTTCACGATCGGTGCTCTGTTCGACATCCTGCCCGCGGCCTTCTTCCTCCACGTCGTCCTCGCCTTTCCCGACGGTCGCCTGAGGTCTCGCTTCGAGCGGGCGCTCGTCGTTGCCGCCTACACGGCGGCGATCGGGCTCCAGCTCGTCAAGCTGATGCTCGGCGCGTTCGGGGCCGCCACCCTGCTCGAGGTCTCGGCGCAGCCCGACCTCGCGAGGGTCGTGGAGCGCGTGCAGCTGCTCTCGTTGAGCGCGATGTGCTTGGTGGGCGTCGGCCTGTTGGCGGCGCGTCGGCGTCATTCCGGCCGCCCTCGGCGCCGGTCGCTGGCGCTCCTGACCGACTCGTTCGCCCTCGGCCTCGTGATGATCGCCTTGCTGCTCACGTTCGGCGCCTTCGGCTGGCCCGGGTTCAAGGAGATCCAGCGGGCAACGCTCGTCGTGGTCGGCCTCTGCCCGATCGTCTTCCTGATCGGACTGCTCGACGCACGTCTTGCCCGCTCGGCCGTCGGCGGCCTGATCCTCGAGCTTCAGAGCGACCCGGCGCCCGCGAATCTGCGTGTCGCGCTCGCGCGGGCGCTGCGCGATCCCTCGCTCAAGCTCGCCTACTGGCTGCCCGACTTCGAGACCTACGTCGACCGCGAAGGGCGGCAGGTGGAGGTGAAAGCGGACGACGACAGCCGAGTCACGACGCTGAGCGACCGAAACGGAGCGCGCGTCGCTGCGCTGGTTCACGACCGCGCCCTCGGCGAGGAGCAGGAGCTGCTCGACGCCGTCGGGGCGGCCGCGGGGATCGCGCTCGAGAACGAGCGCCTGCACGCCGAGCTGCGCGCGCGGCTCGAGGAGCTGAAGGGCTCCCGGGCGCGCGTGATCGACGCCGGCCAGAAGGAGCGCCAGCGGCTCGAGCGAAACCTGCACGACGGCGCACAGCAGCGGCTGATCGCGCTCTCGCTCGAGCTCAGCCGTCTCGAGCTGACGCTGGGCAATGAGCCGGGCGCCCAGGCACGCCTGGAGGAGGCGCGGCGCGAGATCGCGCTCTCGCTCGAGGAGCTGCGCGCCGTGGCGCGCGGGATCCATCCGGCCGTCCTCAGCGGACACGGGCTCGAGGTGGCGCTGGAGTCGATCGCAGCCCGCGCTCCGTTGCCGGTCCGGCTTTCCGTCGACCTCCAGAAGCGCCTGCCGGAGCGGGTCGAGGTGGCCGCCTACTACGTCGTCTCCGAGAGCCTCACCAACGTCGCGAAGCATTCGCACGCCCACGACGCCACGGTCTCGGTCGCGCAAACGCGCCGGCGCCTCGTCGTGGAGGTCGTGGACGACGGCGTCGGCGGCGCCGACACGGAACGGGGGTCCGGGATCCGCGGTCTCGCGGATCGCGTGGAGGCCCTCGGCGGGCGCCTCATGGTCTGGACGCCGCTCGGGGGCGGGACGCGCGTAAGGGCGGAGATCCCGTGCGCGTAGCGATCGCCGAGGACAGCGTTCTCCTGCGCGCCGGCCTGGCGAGACTGCTCGACGACGCCGGCTTCGAGGTCGTGGCCCAGTGCGAGGACGCGGACGATCTGCTGCTCAAGGTGCGCAGCTACTCGCCGGACGTCGCGATCGTCGACATCCGTCTTCCGCCCACGCACAACGACGAGGGACTGAGGGCGGCGCTCGAGATCCGCGCGAAGCATCCGTCCGTCGGAGTGCTCGTGCTCTCGCAGTACGTCGAGCTCGGCCTCGCCCTGAAGCTGCTCGCCGAATCGGCAGAAGGGGTCGGGTACCTGCTCAAGGACCGGATCAGTGACGTGAACGACTTCGTCGACGCGCTGCGCCGGGTCGCCGAGGGCGGATCGGCACTCGACCCGATCATCGTCTCGACCCTCGTGTCCCGGCAGCGGCCCGACGACCCGCTCGCCGAGCTGACGCCTCGTGAGCGCGAGGTGCTCGAGCTGATGGCCTCGGGCAGCTCGAACCAGGGGATCGCCGACAAGCTCGTGATCACCGTGCGCGCGGTCGAAAAGTATGTCTCGAGCATCTTCGGCAAGCTCGGCCTGCCTTCCACCGGCAGCGAGTCGCGGCGCGTGCTGGCGGTGCTGACGTTCCTCCGCTCCTGACGCAGTAGCGACGGCGAAGACACCAGTAACCCGCCCCTCGAAGCACGGGTCTCCCGTCTTCCGCGGTCGGGACGGAGGTGCGAGGTTGGACGCGACCCCGCGAGAGGAGCCGCGATGAAGACGCGTGTGATTCAGGACGAACCGCAGCCGACTGGCCACAAGAAGCCGATGGACGTGTGTTCGGAACAGATGCAGAAGGCGATGAACATCGCCGGCCGGATGGGCCATTGGAGTGCGACCCACTGGAAGACGGCCGTGTTCTGCTGGCTCGCGTGCGTCGTTCTCCTCTTCGCCTTCGGGAACCTCGCCCTCGGCTACAAGCAGATTGACATCAACGACTTGGGCGTCGGCCAGTCGCACAGGGCGGACCAGATCCTCAAGAAGGCCTTCCCCGAGCGGGCTCCGCAGACCGAGTTCGTGCTCGTTCAGAGCGCGACCCGAACGGCCGATGACCCGGCCTTCCGGTCGACGGTGACCGACGTAATCGGCTCGGTCGAGTCGAGCCCGGCGATCAAGAACCTGGATTCCCCCTACGAGCCCCGCAACCGGGACCTGATCAGCGACGATCGCCACGCGGCTTTGGTCAAGTGGGAGATGAGGGGCGACGCCGATCGAGCCCAGGAGAACATCGACGCGCTCTCGGCCGCGACGACGAAGGTGGGGACGCAACATCCCGGATTCTTCGTAGGGCACGCGGGAGTCAGCTCCGACAAGTCGCTCGACAAGATGTTCAAGGATCAGCTCAAGCTGGCCGGCGAGCGCTCGATTCCGATCACGATCGGCGTGCTCCTGCTCGTGCTCGGGGCCCTGGTCGCGGTCGGCATCCCGATCCTGCTCGCCCTGTCGGGCGTTCTCGCCGCCATCGGCCTCGTGGCCGTCACGAGCCACGTCGTTCCGGCCGACCCGAACGTCAACGCCGTGATCCTGCTGATCGGCCTTGCGGTCGGCGTCGACTACTCGCTCTTCTACATCAAGCGGTGGCGCGAGGAGCGGGCTGCAGGGAAGAAGCCGTCCGAGGCCCTCGAGATTGCGGCCGCTACTTCCGGCCGCTCGGTGCTGATCTCCGGTTTCACGGTGCTGATCGCGATGGCCGGGCTGTTCTTCGCCGGCGACAAGACCTACCTTTCGTTCGGGATCGCGACGATGATCGTCGTCGGGGTGGCCATGCTCGGCTCCCTGACCGTGCTCC
Organism: Actinomycetota bacterium; assembly: GCA_046726435.1. Classification (GTDB taxonomy): domain Bacteria; phylum Actinomycetota; class Thermoleophilia; order Gaiellales; family Gaiellaceae; genus AC-32. The sequence goes on along the minus strand of JBKPAM010000074.1, from coordinate 15,248 downwards.
CCGCGCTGCTCTCGAAGCTCGGCGCGCGCGTCGACAAGGGTCGCATCCCCTTCGTGCACCGCTTCCGGAACGACGCGGGCGGGAGCCGGCTGTGGAGGGCGATCCTGCGGCCGACCCTGAAGCACCCGGCGATCGCGGCGGCGCTGGCCGGCGGGCTGCTGCTCCTCCTGGCGCTACCCGCGCTCCGCCTGCACACCGCGCAGAGCGGGCTCGAGGCGCTGCCCAAGAACGCACCCACCGTGGACACCATCCAGCGCGTTCAGGACGCCTTCTCGAACGGCAACGTGTCTCCCGCGATCGTCGCCGTCGAGGCGAACACCGATTCGCCGGCCACGAAGCGGGGGATCGCGGCGCTGAAGGCGCGGGCCCTTGCGAGCGGCCAGGCGAGGAGGCCTATCGACGTCGAGGTCAATGCCTCTCATGACGTCGCCCGGGTAACGATCCCGCTCGTCGGCAGCGGCGTCGACGCGAAGTCGAACGAAGCCGTGAAGACGCTCCGCAACGACATCCTGCCGGCCACCATCGGGAAGGTTCCGGGCGCGACCTTCGCCGTCACCGGCACCACGGCCCAGTCGGTCGACCAGAACTCGCTGCTGAAGAGCAAGGCGCCGTTCGTGTTCGGGTTCGTCCTGATCTTTGCCTTCGCCCTGCTGCTCGTCACGTTCCGTTCGATCGTGATCGCGCTGAAGGCGATCCTGCTCAACCTGCTCTCCGTTGGGGCCGCCTACGGTGCCCTGATCCTCATCTTCCAGTACGGCTGGGGCGAGAGCCTGTTCGACTTCACGTCGAACGGCGGCATCGCGTATTGGCTGCCGATCTTCCTGTTCGTGATCCTGTTCGGGCTCTCGATGGACTACCACATCTTCATCCTGACCCGGGTGAGGGAGGCCTACGACCGCGGTATGACAACCGAGGAAGCGGTCGAGCACGGCATCAGCACGACGGCGGGCGTCGTGACCAGTGCCGCGTTCGTGATGGTGGGCGTCTTCGCGGTGTTCGCGCTGATGCCGATCCTCGACATGAAGGAGATGGGCATCGGCCTGGCGGTCGCGGTGCTGATCGACGCCACGATCATCCGCGCGGTGCTGCTCCCGGCCTCGATGAAGCTGCTCGGCGACTGGAACTGGTACCTGCCCAAGTGGCTCGAGTGGCTGCCGCGCCTCGAGCCCGGCGAGCCCGCCGAGCGCGAGCGCGTCGAAGCACCTCCGGCGCTCGGGCCAACCGCCTGATGCGGAGGAGAGGAGGTCCTGATGAGTGAGATTCCTGGTCGGACCGAGGTGCTGGTGGTTGGCGCGGGGCCGGTGGGGTTGGCGGTTGCCGCCTCGCTGGCGGGGCATGGCCATGACGTCACGGTGGTTGATCGGCAGACGGCCGGGGCGAATACCTCACGTGCCGCCGTCGTGCATGCCCGGACCCTCGAGATGCTCGAGCGGATCGGCGTTTCGAAGCGTCTGGCCGGGCTCGGTATCCGGGCTCGGCAGTTCAGCATCCGCGATGGGGATCGCGAGCTCGTGCCGGTCCGGTTCGACCAGCTCCCGACGGAGTACCCGTACACGCTGATGGTCCCGCAGAACATCACCGAGCAGGTCCTGCTCGACCGCCTCGAGGAACTCGGCGGGAGCGTCCACCGCCCGTACGTCGCCAACGGAATGAGCCAGACCGACGATGGCGCCGAGGTCACACTGGACAGCGGCGACACGATCAGGGCCCGGTACGTCGTGGCGGCCGACGGCATGAACAGCACGATCCGCGAACTGGCCGGACTCGGTTCCGACGGCAACGGCGCGCTGCCGCTGTCCTTCGCGCTGGCTGACGTCCGGGTGGAGGGCGGCCTTCCGACTGACCAGGTCATGCTGTTCTTTTCCAAACCCGGCATGTTGGTCGTGGCGCCGCTCCCCGACGGCTCGTTCCGGCTCGTCGCCGAAGTCGACGATGCGCCGGAGCAGCCGGATGTCACCTATGCGCAGCAACTGCTCGACCTGCGGGGGCCGGGCCGTGCGACGGCCAGGGTGACTGAAGTCATCTGGGGATCCAGATTCCGGATCCATGAGCGGGTGGCGGACCAGTACCGAGCCGGCCGGGTACTGCTTGCTGGCGACGCCGCACATACGCACAGCCCCGCAGGTGGTCAAGGCATGAACCTCGGCCTGCGTGATGCCGTGACTCTCGGGGATGCGCTCTCAGTTGCGCTGCGGGAAGGTCGCGAGGACAAGCTCGACGAGTATGCGGCGGGCAGTCGTGCCGAGGCGATGCATGTCGTCGCACTTGCCCATCGGCTCACCCGGCTGGCCACTGTTCCGCCGGCGGTTCGTCCGCTGCGCAATGTGGCTCTACGCCTCCTCGCACTCGTGCCAGCCTTCCGTCGCGGCCTGGCCGAGCAACTCTCCGCCGTCGGCCATCGCTGAGGCGGACGGCCCAGTCAGGATCGAGGCAACGGCCGCGAGCGCGGAGGTAACGAATCCCCAATGAGCGCGGTCGCCGGCGCGGCCGCGCTCAGGAGCCGCCAGACGGGTGAATCGCCGCCACCGACGGCGCCTCCTGCTGCGCCCCGGCGCCTTCGACGTCGATGTGCGGCAGGGCCCGGTCGGCCCAGGCCGGGACCCACCAGCTGCCCCTGCCCGCGAGGACGAGCACCGCGGGCGCGAACACGAGCACGGTCACTGCCGCGAGCGCGACGCCGACGGAAAGCCCGACCCCGAACTGCTTCACGGTCGGGTCTGCGTTGAGGATGAAGCTGCCGAAGACCGAGATCATGATCAGCGCGGCGGCAATGATCACGCGTGCCCCACTGGCAAGGCCTCGGAGGATCGCGTCCCGGTCCTTACCGCCCTCGGCCCGTTGCTGCTCGATCTTGCTGATCAGGAAGACCTGGTAGTCCATCGACAGCCCGAACAGCACGGCGAACATCATCAGAGGTACGTAGCTGGCGATCGGGTCGGTCCCGCTCGCTGTGTCGAGGCCGATGAGGCTCAGCCCCCAGCCCTTCTGGAAGACGGCCGTCAGGACGCCGAACGCGGCGGTGACCGAGAGGACGTTGGCGACGGCCGCCTGCGCCGCGAAGAGGAACGAACGGAAGGCCGTCAGGAGGATGCAGAAGCTCAGGCCGATCACGACCGCGATGACGAGAAACAGACGCGAGGAGATGTCGTCTGCGAGATCGACGTAGCTCGCCGTCTGCCCGCCGACGAACGCGTCCACGTTGGTGCCCTGGATCGCCTGCGGGATCGTGTAGGTGCGGAGGGTCTTGACCAGGTCGGCTGTCGCGGTCGCTGCCGGAGCCGTCGTCGCGATCACGGTGTAGGTCGCCGCGTCGCCGGGCTTGTTGATCTGCGGCGGCGAGACGACCTTGACTCCGTCGGTCGCGCCCAACGCGTCCTGCAGGTTGACGAGCCGTGGGTCGGTGCCACGCGGGTCGCCTCCGGCCTTCGTCAGCTCGTTCGTGATGTCGGTCTTGAGCTGGTTGGCCTGCTTCTGCTGACTCTGCGCGGTCTGCTGCTGGCCCTGGAGCTTCACCTGCTGCGTCTGCAGTTGCGCCGACTGCGTCTGGAGATTCGCCCCCTGAGTCTGGAGCTTCGCCGCCTGGACCTGCAGGTTCGATGCCTGCTGGACGAGCGCCTGCTTCTGTTTCACGAGGCCGACGGCGTCGGCCGCCAGCGTTGTCGCCTGGCCTGCGAGGGAGATCGCACTGTCCGCGATGTCCACCTCCTTCTCGCGGAGGCTCTTCGCGTCCGCCAGGATGGCCTGCGACGCCTCGATGCTCGCCTGCTCCTGCTGGACGAGGCTGTCGAGCTGCTTCTCGAGCCGGGTCTCCTCGTTCTGGAGCTTCCGGAGCTTCGCCTGCAGCTTCTTCTTCTGGCTCGGGCTCTTGGTCCGCGCGATCTGGGCCTCGACAGTTCGCTGGTCGGCCTGGTTCTTGGCCAGCCGCTTGACGACGGAGGTCAGCTCCTTTGTCACCTTGGCCCCTTGGCGGAGGGTCTGCCGCGCCTGCGAGCCCGCCGCGGCGATCTGCTTGTTCAGCGCCACCTGGTTCGCCTTGAGCTTGCCCGCCGAGACCTGGAGCTGCGCCTGTTCCTGTGTGTCGGCCTTCGCCTGGCGCTCGAGGCTCGCCTGCTCGCTCTCCAGGCTTCCCTGCTGCTGCTCGAGCTGCTGCTGCTGATTGGTCAGCTGTTGGCTCTGCGCTTTCAGCGCGTTGGACTGGGCCGTCAGCTGCTGCTGCTGGCTCTTCCCCTGCTTCTGTTCCTGCTCGAGCTGCTTCTGGAGGCTCTGGGCCTGCTTCTGCTGGTTGGTGTACTCGCTGCTCGGCTTGGGGGGTGTGCCGAGCTTGACCGCAATCAGGAGCGGGCCGTTGTAGCCGACTCCGAAGCCTGCGGCCAGCAGGTCGTAGGCCTGGCGCCCGGTCGTTGACTTCGGCGTGGCGCCGATGTCCTCCTGACCGAGGTTCAGCGAGAGGAAGGGAATGATCAGCGGGATCAGGAGCGCGAGCGTCGCCGCGATCGCCCACCACGGCTTCCTCGTCACCCAACGCGCCCACCCGCCCCAGAAGCCGCCCTCGAGGTCCTTGGGCCTGGGCCGCAGGTACGCGGGCACCCGGACCGAGTCGATATGTGGCCCTACGAGGGACAACACCGCGGGGAGCAGCGTGATCGCGGCCAAGACGGCGGTCACGACCGCAAAGGCCGACGAGTATCCGAGTGACGTCACCAGCGGAATGCCGGCCACGAGGAGTGTGAGCAGCGCGATCACGACGGTCGTGCCGGCGAAGACGATGGCGCTGCCGGAGGTCGCAACCGCCATCGCGATCGACTCGTCCAGCGTCATCCCTTGCTGGCGGTTCAGCCGGTGGCGGCTGACGAGAAAGAGCGCGTAGTCGATGCCGACACCCAGCCCGATCATGGTCGCGAGCGTCGGCGCGATGGTGGGCACGCTCACGACGTGGCCGAGGAGCACGATCAGCGAGAGGCCGCCCGCCAGGCCGAATACCGCCGAGACGATCGGGAGGCCCATCGCGACGAGCGATCCGAACGTGAACGCGAGGATGATCATCGCGGCGATGAGGCCGACTACCTCGCTGCTCTCGGTGGCCGGCTCCGAGAGCTCGCTCCCGACCGAGCCTCCCACCGCGACCTGCATCCCGGCCTTGACGCCCGGGTTTCCCGCGTCGAGGACGCTCTGGGCGATCTGGTCGGTGAGCTCGTCGCCGCCGACGTCGAGCAACACGGGGATGAAGGCGGTCTGCTTGTCCTTGCTGATCTGCGCCTGGCCCTGCTGGCTGAACGGGTTGACCGCCTCGGAGACGTGCGGGAGCTTCTTCACCTTGTTGTAGGAGGCCTCGATCGCCTGCTTCGCGCTGGCGTCCGTGACCTTGCCGCTGCGCACGTGGAAGACGAGCGGGTTGCTGCCGTTCTGCTGCGGCGGAAAACGCGTTTCGAGCAGGTCGGAGGCCGCCTGGCTGTCGGTCCCGGGGAGATCGAGGTTGTTGCTCGTGTTGCTGCCGAAGCTCTTGGAGGCGGCGATGACGACCGCGACGAAGAGGATCCAGACGCCGAGGACGACCCATTTCCTTCGCGCCGTGAACATGCCGAGCCGGTAAAGAGCCCGGGCCATAGTGTTGAGGCTAGAACTCTTGGGAGGGTTCGTCTAGCCCCGCGCCGGCGGGAGCTGCGAATCTTCCGCGTAGACGACGACCGTTTCCGCGAGGAGGTCCTGGAGGGCCCGCCGCCGGTCGTCCACGAGCGCCGGTAGGCAGCCCGCGAACAGCGGCACGATCGCGAGCACCAGCCCCACGAAGCGCACCAGCGAGCGGACGACACCCGGCGGGGTCCCGTGTCGGTCTCTGACACGTAGATGCATCAGCGCCATGCCCGGCGTCTGCCCCGTCCCGGACCAGAAGGCGACGAAGTATCCGATGACCACCAGGAACCACGCGACGCCCGCGATCGTGCCGGCGAGCCAGTGGGGCCGGAGGCCGCCGAACAGTGACGCGACGAGTTGGACGAGCGCGGCGCCGACGACGAACAGCAGGTTGGCGAAGACGGCGTCCGCCGCGAGCGCGATCCCGCGGGTTCCAAGGCCCGCGTACGGAACGTCGCCGGCGCGAGGCCCCTTGCCGAACAGCCGTCGCGGCAGCCGCTCCGCCCTGTCGTCCGCCAGCGCGGCCCGCCTGCGTGCCGCCTCGGCGGCCTCCTCGGCGAAGCCCGTGGTCTGCTGCGCCACGATCTGCCGGATCGCCCCCTGGACCTCAGGATCCTGCAGCATCCGATTTGCAAGCTCGCGCGGGAGCGGGCCTTCCACCGCGTCGACGAGCATCTTCTCGAGCGCAGGGCTCGCGAGCACCTTCTTGACGAGCTGTTCTGCCTGCTCGCTCTCGAGCGCCGCGACCGTCATCCCTTCGAGGTCGCCTCGCTTCGCCAGCTCGGCCGCGAAGCGCTCGATCACTCGATGCTCGACGATCGAGCGGGCGAACGCCTCGGGCAGCGGGCCGGCGAGCACCTCGTCGAGGACCCGCTCGGCGGACCCTTGCGCCGCGCGCGCGGGCAGGGACATGAACCTCATCGTCGGAAGACCTGCGGGGTCATCGTGTCACCGTAACCGGTTCGCCGAGCGTATCGGCAACCGTGTCGAACACACCGCCGATTCATGCCACCCGCTCGACCAGGAGCGTCAGGCCGCGACGGCCGACGACGCGCACCGTCTCGCCCGGAGCGGCGCCTTCGACGCAGCGGGCATCCCAGATCTCGCCGTTGAGCCGGACCTGGCCGTCGGGGCGGCAGGCCGAGAGCACCTTGGCGTCCGAGCCGATGAGCGTCGAGGCACCCACGGCCGGGCGGCGTTTTCTGACAGTGCGGTTCCAGAGGAAGAGCTCGCCGATCCCGAGCACGAGGCAGATCGTGAACCCGACGAGGTTCCACGGACCCGGCAGGACGAGCAGGAGGACGACCGCGGCGATGAAGAGCACGCCTTACCTCCTGCCGTGCACCGCGGTGCTACTCGGCCGGGCCGGAGGTCGCCGCGGGCTCGGGCTCCGGTGCCGGCTCGGCTTCCTGGTCGAAGAGCGCGGCAACGCTGGAATCGAGAGCCTCGACAACGACTTGCTTCGGGCCCAGCGGCTCGATGATCTCCTTCGCCTTGTCGATCGCGTCGGCCGCGATCTCGACGACCACCGCCGAGTTGTTCGGGCCGAGGCTGTTGCCGAGCTGCTCCAGCTGGTCGTTCTTGAAGCCCGAGTCGCGGAGCTTCGCCGCGAGCGCGCCGATGCCGCCGCCGGCCAGGATCCCCAGCGGCCCGCCGATGATTCCGATCGCGCCCCCGAGGAGCGCGCCTCGGCCTGCGCCCCAGTCCTTAGACTCGACGAACTTGGCCTTCCCGTCAGGCTTGACGAAGAGAACGGCGGTGTTGCCCACTTGGCCCGGAAACGCACCCCCGATCGCACCTGCGGCGCGCGAGCCCCCGTCGGGCGCGTCGAAGCTCGCGGCCAGGATCTCGCGTCCCTGGTTATCGGCCATCATTCCTCCTTCCCTCGACTGGACGGCTCGATGCTCCGGTGGCCGGGGGTGAGCCGTCAACACCCGCGGCGGCTATTCACCCGGATGATTGGGCGTTAGGGTGAGGCCCGCGTCACCCAGTTAGGGTGAGGACGCCTCACCCCTGAACGTGAGAGGATTGGGAGGATGTCGAGCACCGCGGAAGTGCCCGCCGCCGCGACTTCGCGCTCCGCGGTTGCCCCGTTGTCGAAGAGACGAGCGATCGCCGTCTGGACGCTGCTCGTGCTCGCGACGCTGATCACCTTCATCTCGTCGCTGACGCTGTGGGTGAAGCGGCAGGCGCTCGACACCGACGCGTTCGTGAACGCCTCGGGCCAGATGCTCGAGAACAACGACATTCGGAACGCTGTTTCGATCGCCCTCGTCAACGCGCTCTACAACAACGTCGACGTCACGGCCCGCGTGCAGCAGGCGCTTCCGGCCCAGCAAAAAGGCCTTGCGCCGGTGGTTGCCGGAGCTCTGCGCGACTTCTCGGAGCGCGCTGCGAACCGCCTGCTCGCGGCGCCTCGCGCCCAGGCGCTGTGGGAGGAGGTGATTCGCCGCTCCCACAAGAACCTGATCGCGGTTCTCAACGGCGAGAGCGTGCGCAGGTTCCACACCGCGAACGGGAACGTCGTGTTCGACGTCAGCCCACTGGTCACCCGGCTGGGCCAACGGCTCGGAATCTCGGAGAAGTTACCGCCGGACGCCGGGAAGATCACCATCCTCAAGTCGGATCAGCTGAGTGCCGCGCAGAGGGCATTCAAGATCATCAAGGCGCTGACCGTCTTCATCATCTTTGTCGTGCTGATCCTCTACGGGCTTGCGATCTACCTGGCGCAAGGCCACCGCCGCAGGATCCTGCGCGCCTCGGCGATCAGCCTCATCTTCGTCGGGCTCCTGGTGCTGATCGTCCGGCGGCTGGGCGGGAACTACATCGTCAACTCGCTGGTCAAGTCGGACGTCGACCGGCCGGCAGGGCATGCGGCCTGGTACATCGAGACGCAGCTGCTCCGCGACATCGCCATCGCGCTGATCGCCTACGGCGCAGTGGCGCTCTTCGGTGCCTGGCTTGCCGGGCCCACGCGCTGGGCGACCGCGAGCCGGCGGTGGCTCGCGCCGTGGTTTCGCGACCAGCCGCTGCTCGTGTTCGGGGCCGTTGCGTTCCTGTACCTGCTCGTGATCCTCTGGGGCCCGACCAACGCGAGCCGGCAGCTGCTCGGGATCCTGGTCCTCGGCGTGCTGGTCTTCTTCGGCGTCGAGATGCTCAGGCGGCAGACGCTGCAGGAGTTCCCGGCCGAGCGAAGCCTCCCGCCGCCGGCTAAACCGGCGACATAGCACGGACCCCGACTGACCAACGTCACACGCATGAGCACGGTGATCGACCTCCGCGGCAAGCACCTGCTGAAGCTGGCCGACTTCACGCCGGACGAGATCACGTACCTGATCGACCTCGCGGCCGAGCTCAAGGCGGCCAAGCAGCAAGGCCGCGAGGAGCGGCAGCTGATCGGAAAGACAATCGCGTTGATCTTCGAGAAGGACTCGACGCGGACGCGGTGCGCATTCGAGGTTGCCGCTTACGACCAGGGCGCCCACGTCACCTACATCGGCCCGAGCGGGTCGCACTTCGGCCAGAAAGAGACCGTGAAGGACACGGCGCGAGTGCTCGGGCGCATGTACGAGGCGATCGAGTACCGCGGCTTCGGCCAGGAGATCGTCGAGGAGCTCGCGCGCTGGGCCGGCGTCCCCGTTTACAACGGGCTCACCGACGAGTGGCATCCGACCCAGACCCTTGCGGACTTCCTCACGTTCCGCGAGCACATCCCCAAGCCGCTCGACGAAGTCGCCTTCTGCTACCTCGGAGACGCGCGCTTCAACATGGCTGACTCGTACCTCGTCGACGGCGCGAAGCTCGGGATGGATATCCGCATCGCCAGCCCGAGGTCCCTGTGGCCGCGCGAGGAGTTCGTGGATCTCGCGCGATCCGTCGCCGACGAGACCGGCGCTCGGATCACGATCACCGACGACGTCGGCGAGGCCGTGCGGGATTGCGACGTGCTGCTCACGGACGTGTGGGTCTCGATGGGCGAGCCGGCTGAAGCCTGGGCGGAGCGCATCGACCTGCTCAAGCCCTACCAGGTGAACGCCGAGACGATGGCGGCTACCGGGAACCCGGAGGTGAAGTTCATGCACTGCCTGCCCGCCTTCCACAACACGGAGACGCAGGTCGGCCAGGAGATCTTCGAGCAGTTCGGGATGGAGTCGCTCGAGGTGACCGAGGACGTCTTCGAGTCTCCGGCGTCGCTCGTGTGGGAGGAGGCCGAGAACCGGCTGCACACGATCAAGGCCGTGCTGGTCGCCACGCTGGCGGACTGACGAAGGGGAGACATGGCCACCCTGGAACAAGCTCCGGCCGCCACCGACGAGCTCGGGGATTCCCGCTCGGTCGCCTGGCACACGCTCAGGCCGGAAGACGTAGGCGGACGCCTGGGTGTGCAGCCCGAAAGCGGCCTCTCGGCCGAAGAGGCCTCGTCGCGGCTCGCCTCCGTCGGCCCCAACAAGTTCGCGGAGGCGGCCGTCGAGCCGCGCTGGCATGCGTTCGTGCGCCAGTACCGCGACCCGATGCAGATCGTCCTGCTCGTCGCCGGGATCGGCAGCCTCTACCCGCTGAAGGAGCTCGGCACCGGGCTCGTGCTGCTCTTCCTGACGCTGTTCAACGCCGTGCTCGGCCTGCGCCAGGAGGGCAAGGCGGCGGAGGCGGTCGCGGCGCTGCAGAAGATGATGATCGTCAAGGCGCGCGTCCGCCGCGACGGCGAGCTCGTCCAGATCCCGGCCGAGGAGCTCGTGCCAGGCGACGTCGTCTCTATCGAGGCCGGCGACGTCGTGCCTGCCGACGGCCGACTGCTTTCGGCGGCGACGCTCGAGGTGGCGGAGTCGGCGCTGACGGGCGAGAGCATGCCGGTGTCCAAGGGCGTGGACGCCGTCGAGTCGGCCGAGACGCCGCTCGGGGACCGGACGGACATGGTCTACATGAACACGAACGTGACGCGAGGCTCGGGTTCGTTCGTCGTCACCTCCACCGGGATGGCCACGGAGGTCGGGCACATCTCGCACATGCTTCAAACGACCGAGGACGCGGACACGCCGCTCACGGTCCAGCTCAAGAAGCTGACCAGCCAGATCCTGTTCATTGCCGGCTTTTCGGTCGGGCTCTCGATCCTTCTCAACCTCTCCCGCGGCGAGAGCTTCGACACGGTCTTCAAGGCGGCGATCGCCTTCGCGATCTCCGCAATCCCGACAGGGCTTCCCGCCGTCGTCACGACGATCCTCTCCTACGGGACGCAGATGCTCGCGAAGGCGAACGCGATCATGAAGCGGCTCCGCTCGACCGAGACGCTCGGCTCGACCTCGGCGATCAACTCCGACAAGACGGGGACGCTCACGCTCAACGAGATGACCGCGGTCGAGCTGACGATCCCGGGCCGCCGCTACACGATCTCGGGCGGCGGCTATGCGACCGAGGGGACGATCAAGCACGTCTTCGGGCCGCCAGAGGTGCCGCTCGAGCAGTTCCTGCTGCCGATGGCGCTCTGCGCGGACGCCGTCGTCAAGGACGGCGGCCTCGTCGGCGATCCGACAGAGGGCGCGCTCGTCGTGCTCGCCGAGAAGGGCGGCCTCGACGCGGTCGAAACGCGGCAGGAGTACCCGCGCGTCGCGGAGCTCCCGTTCGACGCCGCGTACAAGCTGATGGCGACCTTCCACCGGATGCAGGACGACGACGGCCGAGCTGTCGTCCGTGCCTTCGTGAAGGGCGCGCCAGATCAGCTCCTGGCGCGGGCGTCCTCGCGACCCGAGCCGGACGACCTGTCGATCGTCCCCGCGGACGACGCGTTCAAGCAGCGCTACATGGACGAGAACGAGCGCCTCGCGAGTCAGGGCCTACGCGTCATGGCGACGGGACGCAAGGACTTCGACTCGGACGGGTTCGATCCTCAGGCGGACCTGCTTCCGCTCCTCGACGGCCTGACTCTGCTGGCCATGGTCGGGATCGTCGACCCGCCGCGGCCCACGGCGAAGGCGGCGATCCAGACCGCGCATGGCGCAGGGATCACAGTGCGGATGATCACCGGCGACCACGCCGTGACCGCTGCTGCCATTGCCAAGGAGCTCGGCATCCCAGGCAAGGCGATCAGCGGCGCCGAGTTCAAGGCGATGTCGGACGAGGAGCTCGACGCCGCGATTGAGGACATCGGGGTGATCGCCCGCGTCGCCCCCGAGGACAAGGTGCGCCTGGTCGACTCCCTCAAGCGGAAGGGCCAGATCGTCGCGATGACCGGGGACGGCGTGAACGACGCCCCGGCTCTGAAGAGCGCCGACATCGGCATCGCGATGGGGATCACCGGGACAGAGGTCTCGAAAGAGGCAGCCACGATGATCCTCACCGACGACAACTTCGCGACGATCGTGAAGGCGGTCGAGCTTGGACGCGGTCTCTACGACAACCTCACCAAGTACATCCGCTTCCAGATGGGCGTGCTGGTCGGATTCATCGTCACGTTCCTCGGAGCGAGCATCTTCAACATCGTCGGGGGCGTCCCGTTCGTGCCTCTACAGACGCTGTACGTGAACTTCACCACGCAGGTGCTCCAGTCGATCGGTCTCGGCTACGGCCGCCCGGCGGAGGGGTTGATGCGCCGCAAGCCGCGCGCCTCCGACGAACAGATCCTGCCGCGCCCGCTCCTGATCTGGGTCGGGATCGCAGGGCTCGTGCTCGGCGGCGCCACGCTCGGCGTGATCGGCTGGGCGGACGACCACTACGGGAGCAGCGCGATCGCACGGACGATGGGAATGACGACGTTCGCGATCAGCAACGTCGTCTTCGCGCTCGCCACGCGCGACGAGCGGCGCTCGATCTTCTCGCTCGACGTGTTCGAAGACCGCATGTTCCTGCTCTGCACGGGTGGATCCGTCGCCGCGATCCTGTTCGGCACCGAGCTCGGTGTCTTCCAGCGGATCCTCGGCACCGTTCACCTCGACATCCATCAGTGGCTCGTCTGCATCGTCGTCGGGCTCGCGATCGTGCCGGTATCCGAGGCGAGGCGGCTCTTGCTGCAGCGGCGCGGCGCGACTCCGGAAGGACATGGACACGCTGGGCCGAACAGCGCCCCAACCTAGAAAGGAGCAGTAATGGCAACACGCAGCAGCGCTTGGTCCGGGTGGATCGGGTTCGCGGGCTGGCTGATGATCATCATCGCGATGCTCGACTTCTTCGAGGGCCTGATCGCGATCATCCGCAGCGAGTACTACGCGTTGACCCCGAACCAGATCATCGTCGTCGACACCACGACCTGGGGCTGGCTCACGCTCATCTGGGCGATCGTGATCGGCTTCGCCGGGTTCGGCCTCCTCACGGGAGCGACCTGGGCCCGCTGGTTCGCGATCGTCATCGGGAGCCTCAACTTCATCGAGCAGCTCGGCTTCTTCGGCAGCTCGCGGTACCCGCTCTGGGCACTCACGGTGCTGGCCCTTACTGCGGTCGTGCTGTACGCGTTGATCGTGCACTGGGACGACCGCGTGGACGAGGTAGCCGCTCGATACTGAGCAGCCGGCGGCGGCACCCGTCGCCGCCGGCGAACGACATGACGGGCGCGTGATCCGGGCTGCGTCCGGGCCGGCGCCCATGCTCCGAGAATGCCGAGAGGCCGGGGCCGCTCGTACTTAGAGGAGCTGACGCGCCGCGCGGTCGTCAATCGACGGGTCTTTCCCTACCTCGCTGCCGTCACGCTGATCCTCGGCCTCCTCTCCGGCTTCGTGGTCACGCTCGTCGACAAGAAGGACTTCCCGACCTTCGGCGACGGCGTCTGGTGGGCGGTCGTCACGCTCGGAACCGTCGGCTACGGCGACATCGTTCCTCACACCGCGTGGGGGCGCGTCGTCGGCAGCCTCGTGATCGTGATCGGGGTGACGTTCATCGCCTTCCTGACCGCGACGGTCACCTCGTCGTTCGTCTCGGCGGCGGAGGAAGAAGCCCGCGCGCAGGAGCGGGAACGGGAGATCGCCGCCGAGCAGGAGATGCGAGAGCTCCTCCGCAACCTCAAGACCCAGCTGGACGCGATCGAGGCCAAGCTCGACGCGCGCTGAGCTCGAGCCGGGTGGGTGTTGACCGCCCGTCCGGCACACCTAGATGATCCGTCGAAACCGCGATGGCCTCGTCGACACAACCCACCTCGACCGCACCGGGACCGCCACCGGCGGACGGGATGCGCTGGATCCCCGGCGGCACGTTCGCGATGGGCTCCGAGGACTTCTATCCGGAGGAGCGACCTGTCCACCAGGTTTCTGTGGACGGGTTCTGGATGGACGAGTGCCCCGTGACGGCGGCGGAGTTTCGACGCTTCGTCCGCGAGACCCGGTACGTGACCGTCGCCGAACGGCCGCTGGACCCCGGGCAGTACCCGGACGCCGATCCGGACCTGCTCGTGCCCGGCTCGCTCGTCTTCGGCAAGACGACGGGCCCCGTCGACCTCGACGACTACCGCAACTGGTGGGAGTACGTGCCCGGCGCGTACTGGAAGCGTCCCGGGGGCCCGGGAACGACCGTCAACGGACGCGACCGTCACCCGGTCGTCCAGGTCGCGTGCGAGGACGTCGAGGCGTATGCGGCCTGGGCCGGCAAGGAGCTCGCGACGGAGGCCGAGTGGGAGTTCGCCGCGCGCGGAGGGCTGGACGGTGCGGTCTTCGCCTGGGGGGACGAGCACTTCCCGGAGGGGAAGGCGATGGCCAACTCGTGGCAAGGCGAGTTCCCGTGGCAGAACCTCAAGCTCGACGGGTTCGAGGGGACGTCGCCGGTACGGAGCTTCCCGCCGAACGGCTACGGCCTCTACGACGTGACCGGGAACGTCTGGGAGTGGACCTCGGACTGGTACGTGCCGCGGCATCCGGACGAGGTCGCGAGCCCCTGCTGCGTCCCCTCGAATCCACGCGTCACTTCGCGTGACGAAAGCTACAACCCCGGCCAGCCGGGAGAGCACATCCCGCGCCGCGTGATCAAGGGCGGCTCGCACCTCTGCGCGCCGAACTACTGCCTGCGCTACCGGCCCGCTGCCCGGCAGCCGCAGATGGTCGACACCTCGATGGCGCATCTCGGCTTCCGCTGCATCGTCCGTACGCGCTAGCCGCCACGTCCCATCGGCGGGGTCACCGCGCCCTCAGGTCGAGAAGCCGGTGATGGCATCGCCGATCAGCTTGACGCCGATCACGAGCAGTAGCACGGCCATGATCACCGCGTTGTTGTGCGCCATCCAGTTCTTCAGCCTCTCGAGGAGCGGGCGGGACCGGTCTCCAAGCGCAAAGTAGATGACGACCGGAATGCCGACGCCGAGGCTCCCGACGAGCACGAAGACGACGTAGGCGACGATCTCGTCGGCAGTCGAGAGTCCGACACCGGCGATGGCGGCTGCGCCGGCGGCCGCGAGGATGAGGTTCTTCGGGTTCAGCGCCGAAAGAAGGACACCCGCCCCCGCCGCCTCCACCGGCATGAAGCTGTCCAGCGCGCCCATCCATTTCGGTGTCGGGACCTCGTCGCCGGCCGCGGGCAGGCCGCGCCACTGGCGCGCGGCCACCACCAACGGCAGAAGGCCGAGGACGAGCTTCACGACGTTGACTCAGGTGGCCGGTTTGCTCTGGGAACTCGCCTCCGCCCCTCCTGCGACCGACAGCACGATCGCG
>JBKPAM010000073.1:0-22195 GCA_046726435.1 Actinomycetota bacterium | reverse complement strand
ACAAGGCTTCAATTCGAGACGGGTTCTAAGGCGCCTGCCGCTAGACGCGCTTCGGCACGCCGCCTGTGGCGGTGCAGAACACGCGCATCACCTTGTGGCCCAGATCCGCCGTCGGCCCGAACATGCACGGGCAACCGCCGTCGATGACCACGATGCCTCGTGCTCGCCCGTACTCAGCGGCCGGCGCCGAGACGCTGCCGGCGCCGAACGAGCGATGCATCCAGACGTGCTTGATGCCGAGGTCGGCGCATTCGCGCATCGTCTCGACGGCGAGCTCCGGTCGCGTCCCGATCACCACTGCCTCCACGCCGCCCGGAATCGAGCGGAGATCGTGGTGGCACGGATCGCCTTCGACCTCGTCTGCGTTCGGATTGACGGCGAAGACCTCGTACCCACGGTCTCGCAGGCGCTGGTAGACGACGTTGCCGGCGTTGCCGTTCGGCCTCCTGGAGACGCCGGTCACGGCGATTCGGCGGGTCCCCAGGAAGTTGGCCGCCGCCTCGTTGATCTTCGGCATGTCGCCACCTCCTTGCCTGCAGCGTGATCCACCGGAGCCCGCGGGACATCAGGGCCGGCACCGATCCGCCGTGTGCGGAAGTACGTAGCTAGGCGGCGTCGTCCTCGTAGATCCGCTCGCCGCGGTGGAGGCGGAGCGCGATCTCGTACGTCTGCCGCTGCGAGCGCGCGGTCGATGCGTGCGCAGCCAGGTAGCGGGCGGCGGCGAGGAGCGGCAGGCTGGCCTCGTCGCTCCCACGCAGCAGCTCGTGCTGGCGGACTCCGGCTTCGACGCACTGGATGGTGTGGAAGTTGCGGTCCTCGCGGAGCAGGCAGGCCCCGAGCTCGGCGGCGAGCCGGTCGGGATTGCCTCCGGCTCCGAGGAACGAGGCGACGAGCTGACCCGCCTCGTCGACGTGCTGCTGCCGGTCGAGAAGGTCGCGCAGCCCGCCGAGGAGCTCCTCGGGATCGCCGTCCTCGGGCTTCGGCAAGCGGGTCGCCGGCACGTTCAGGAAGCGGTCGAGGTGGACGCTCATCGCCGCGTCGAGCACCGCGCGCAGCAGCTCTGGCGACCGCGAGCGGCGCAGCCCCTGCTCGACCGCGTTCGCGAACGTGAAGGTGTGGAGCGCCGTGTCCCAGTCGCCGAACTCATTGCTCGTCGGGAAGCGGGCGATCCGCGTCGCGGCCGCGAACGAGACCGCCGACGCGAGCTCCACCTCCGAAGCACCGCGCCGGAGCGCGGCCAGCAGCTCGTCGAGGATCTCCGCCGCCTCGCCCCGGAGGATCACCTCCACGAGCCCGGCACGGTCGTCCCAGGTGCCCTCGCGCGCCTCGAGCGTCCCGGGCAGCCGCTCGAACGCGTCCTCGAGCAGCGCGACCAGGTCGACCGGGTTGCGCCAGGAGTTCGCCTCTTCCATCCGCTCGGCGAAGGCGAGCTGCGCCGGGAGCGACGCGAGCACTTCCTCGGCCCGCCTCCAGCCGGCGGTGTCGAGCGCCTCGAGCGCCTTGTTGACGAAATCGAGCGTGTGGCCGCCGTCGAGGTAGCGGTGGTCCGTCGCGGCGGCGAAGAGCATGTCGGCGAGCTGCTGCTGCGAGGCCCCCGCGCGGACCGCGGACACGAGCGCGCGCTCTGCTCCCTCCGCGTCCCTCACCTCCACGAAGCTCCGGAACCAGCGCGCCAGCCTGGCGGGATCGACCTCGGCTCCCGGGAGCGGCTCGAGCGGGAAGCGCGGTGCCATGCCGGCGGAGTCCGAGGCGACGTCGGAGAGGCCGTGGTAGAGCGCAGCCGGGCGCTCGTCGGCGTCGAGCCGCGGCACGAGGTTCATCAGGCAGGTCACCGTCGTCAGTCCGCGGAACCAGCCGCCGCCGCGACGCCGCACGCCGAAGTCGAGCCCGGCCCGGAAGGCGTCGACTGCGCGCGGGTCGGCCTCCACGAGCACGATCGCGGCCTTGGCGACGACCAGGGCGATGTCGCGCTCGAGCCCGACCTGGAGACGCTTGCGCTGGTGCGCAACGCGGTCCCGCGGCGGGGTCAGGTCGACGTACACGTCGTCTCCGTCGACCTCGACCGGGAAGCGGCGGAGCTCGTCGGCCCACTGGTCGAAGGTGCCCCCGGTGCAGAGGTCGAAGCGCGCGTGGTGCCAGTGGCAGGTGAGGATCCCGTCGGCGACCGAGCCGCGGTGCAGCGGGAAGCCCATGTGCGGGCAGCGGTTGTCGACCGCGAAGACCTCGCCGCCCTCGGCGAGCAGGCAGATGGTGTGACCGTCGACGCTGGCGACCAGGCGGCCCTTGGCCTCGAGCTCCTCGAGCGAGCCGGCCCGCCGGCGCTGAGCGGTCTCCACTACGGCCATCTTCCCGCAGCCTAGAACCTCAACTATGGTTTAAGTCAAGTGGCGGTCGAAGAGCTCGCGATCGGAGAGGTGGCCACGCGCAGCGGCGTCGCGGCGTCGGCGCTGCGCTTCTACGAGCGCCGCGGCCTGATCGCCGCCGCCCGCAGCGACGGCAACCAGCGGCGCTACGAGCGGGCGGTGCTGCGGAGGATCGCGTTCATCCAGGCCGGTCGTGCCGCGGGAATCTCGCTCGCGGAGATCAGCTCGGCGCTCGACACGCTTCCTTCGGGCCGCACGCCCAGCCGCCGGGACTGGGAGCGCCTTTCGAGCCGCTGGCGCGAGGATCTCGACGCGCGCATCAGCACGCTCGAGGCGCTGCGCGAACGCCTGACGACATGCATCGGCTGCGGCTGCCTTTCGATCGACAGGTGCGAGCTGCTGAATCCGGACGACGAGGCGGCCGCGCGGGGGGCGGGCGCGCACTTCCTCAGGAGCGAGAGCCCTCGCGCCTAGGACATGGCTGTTTCAGCCATGTCCTAGGGACAGTCCCTCGGACATGGCCCGAAGGGACATGTCCTTGCAGCATTTGCAGCGAAAACCAACGCGGGCAACCTCCACAGGGACGTGGCCCAGGGACTGTCCCTGGGACATGTCCGATCTCGTCGAGGCCTCAGCTGCCCGGGCTCGGCAGCGGGACGTGCTCCTCGCGGCGCTCGGCTTCGATCTGGATCCGCGGCAGCCACTCCAGCCACGACGGCAGGTACCAGTTCCACCGGCCGAGCAGGCGCATCGCCGCGGGGAGGAGCACCGACCGGATGATCGTCGCGTCGATCAGCAGCGCGACGGCCACGCCGAAGCCCATCTGCTGGAACATGACGAGGTCGCCCATCGCGAAGCCGGCGAACACCGCCACGATGATCAGCGCAGCACCCGTGATCAGGCGCGCGGTCGACGAGACGCCGTGAATCACGGCTTCCGTCGTCGAGCCGCTCTCGTCGTACCGCTCCTTGATCCGGCTGAGCAGGAACACCTGGTAGTCCATCGACAGGCCGAACAGGACCGAGAACAGGAACAGCGGCACCCATGCCTCGATCGCGTCCACCCGCTGGAAGCCGAGTAGACCGCTCCCCACTCCGTGGCGGAAGACGAGGATCACGAGCCCGTAGGCGGCGCCGACCGAGAGCAGGTTCAGCGCGATTGACGTGGCCGCGACGACGATCGAGCGGAAGACGATCGTCAGCAGCACGAAGCTCAGCCCGAGGACGAATACGAAGACGAGCGGCAACCAGGCATTCATGGCGTCGATGAAGTCGACGTTGTCCGCCGTATCGCCCCCGACGACGACGCGCGTGTCGGTGCCGCGGAACGCCTGCGGGATCACGACCGCTCGCAGATTCCGAACTGCGTCCAGAGCTCGTTCGCCGGTTCGGTCGCCCCCGAGCTCCACGCCGATCGCCGCCACGTCGCCGCTTCGATCGACACGCAGGTCACTGCGGCCGAAGGCCCGGTTCGCGGCGAGCTCCGTCCGCAGCCGGCCGATCGCGGCCCGCACCGGCGGCGTGCGCACGTTCCCCTCGACCGCGATTAGGACCGGGCTCGAGCTCACCTTCGGAAAGTCGCGGGTGAGCGCCTCGTAGCCCTGCCTGGATTCGAGCCGGTTGGGCAGGGTGCTGACGCCGCTTGCGCCGAGATTGAGGCCGAAAGCCGGCACCGCCAGGGCGATCAGCAACGCCGTGAAGGAGACGAGATAGACCACCGGCCTGCGCATGACCGCCCGCACGACCGCGCCCCAGAACCGCCCCTCCTGCGCGCCGCCGACGTTCCGCCCCAGCCATGGCACGCGCAGCGCGTTCACCCGGTCGCCGAGCAGCCCGAGCAAGGCCGGCAGCAGCGTCAGGGCCGCGAGCACCGAGACGATGCCCACCGCGATGGCCCCGACGGCGAGGCTCTTCATGATGTTCGAAGGAACGAGCAGCATCCCGGAGAGCGCGATCACGAACACCGACCCGCTGAACAGGACCGCACGGCTGGCGGTCGCGCCCGCAGCGCCGATCGCGTCGAGCTCGACGCGGCCGTTGACACGCTCCTCGCGGTACCGGGAGACCACGAACAGCGAGTAGTCGATCCCGAGCGCGAGCCCCATCCCGGTGAGCATGTTCACGAGGAAGACGGAGACGGTGAACGCCTCCGCGACGACTGCGCACAATCCCAGCGCGACCACGATCGCGACGATCGCCATCAGCAGCGGAATGAGCCCTGCGACGACGGCGCCGAAGACGAGGATCAGGATGATCAGGGCCGCGGGCAGGCCGAACTGGAGCTCGCCCGACTTGAGGTCGTGCTGCGAGAGGTCGTTGAAGTCGTGGTCGAGCGTGCCCTCGCCGGTCATGACCACGGTGAAGCCGTCGCGGCCGTCGTTTCGCTGGACGACGTCCAGCAGCTTGTCCACATCTGTCTTGCGCTGGACGCCGATCAGGAGCGCGTGCCGGTCGGTCGACACCTGAAGGGGAAACGCGCGATGGACGACCCCGGTCGCCTGGCCCTCCACATCGAGCCGGCGGACGAACGCCCGGAAGGCGGGCTCGTCGACCCTGCGGGTCGGCGAGCGGACGACGATCAGCTCGTCGACGCCGTTCTTGTCCGGGGGAAACCGCTGGCTGAATAGATCCTCGGCCTGCTTCGACTCCGGATTCCCCGTCACGTGCCCGTTGGTCGTCAGGTTTCCGGGCAGGAACAGCACCGACAACGCAAGCGCAACGACGATCGCGCCGAACCAGGCGCCGAGTGCGCGCCAGGGGTGACGGCTCGTCGCGCGCGCGAGACGCTCGGTCACTCCCATCCCGCTGACCAGTATGCCCGCCGTTTCGAGCGACGGTAAGGACGACTTTCGAAGCCGAAACGTGATTGCGTTCGCGGCGCAGTCGCCGCAACGACTAAGGGGGGAACCATGGCTCCACGATCATCGAGGGCCGCTCGGGCAGGCCTCGCGAGCGTGCTCGCGACAGCACTCGCGCTCCTCGTCTTCCTGACCGCGGGCTCGGCCGCGCTGGCACAACCCTCGGGCCAGGCCGCGCCGGTCACCGTCGTCCACGCCTACCCGGTCACGCTCGTCACGGGCGACCGGCTCGTCGTCGAAGCGCTCTCGAACGGACGGCAGGCGGTCACCGTCGCCAACCGCTCGAGCGACAGCGCGACCGCCGCCTTCTCCACCAGCTTCCACGCCGTCCGGCAGAACGGCGACATGTACGTCTGGCCGGTCGACTACGGCCCGTACGTGGGCACGCTCCTCGACCGCGAGCTGTTCAACGTCTCGAAGCTCGTCCGGCAGGGGTACTCCGACAAGGCCTCCGCGACGATCCCGCTGATCGTCGACTACCGGCAGTTGCCGCCCGAGCAGGCGCTGCTGCCCGGCGACGTGACCAAGACGCGCTCGCTGACGTCCATCGGCGCCGTCGCCGGTCGGGAGTCGAAGGCCAAGGCGCACGCGTTCGGGCAGGCGTTGAAACAGCAACTCGAGGCAGACGCACCGGCCATTGAGAAGGGCCGGCGCAGCGCAATTGCCCGCACGGGCCCATTCGCCGGGGTGGCCAAGGTCTACCTCGACCAGAAGATCAAGCCCGCCCTCGCCGACAGCGTGCCGCAGATCGGCGCACCCCAGGCCTGGGCAGCGGGCTTCACCGGGACGGGCGTCGACGTCGCCGTCCTGGACACCGGAATCGACTCGACTCACCCGGACCTCCAGGGCAAGGTCGTCGCCGAGGCTAACTTCACGCCCGACCCGACCGCCGCCGACGGCAACGGGCACGGAACGCACGTCGCCGACACCGTGGCCGGCAGCGGCACCGCCTCGAACGGCCTGCGCAAGGGCGTCGCGCCCGGAGCCGAGCTGATGAACGGCAAGGTCCTCGACAGCACCGGCAACGGCCAGGAATCGTGGGTCATCGCCGGCATGCAGTGGGCGGCGACGAATGGGGCAGACGTGATCTCGATGAGCCTGCAGGCCGGGATCACGGACGGCACCGACCCGGTCTCCCAGGCCGTGAACCAGCTCACCGAGGGTGACCACGTCCTCTTCACGATCGCCGCGGGCAACTTCGGTTCCTCGCCGCAGACCGTGACGAGCCCCGGCGCCGCCAACGACGCCCTGACCGTCGGCGCGGTCGACAAGCAGAACGTTCTCGCCGGCTTCTCGGGGCGCGGGCCTCGCTTCGGCGACTTCGCCCTCAAGCCGGACATCACGGCACCGGGCGTGAACATCATCGCCGCGCGGGCCGCAGGAACCTCGCTCGGGACGCCGATCGACGAGTTCTACACCATGCTCTCCGGCACCTCGATGGCGACTCCGCACATCGCCGGCTCGGCCGCGATCCTGAAGCAGGAGTTCCCGTCGATGACGCCGGCGCAGCTGAAGGCGGCGCTGATGAGCACCGCCCTGCCCGGTCCGTATACCGTCTACCAGCAGGGCGCCGGCCGCGTCGACGTGGCGCGTGCCTACTCCCAGAAGGTCTACTCGAACAACTCGCCGGTCGACTTCGGGTACTTCCCCTACCCGCACGACAACGACCAGCCGGTCACGAAGTCGATCAGCTACTCGAACTACACCTCCGCGGCGGTCACCTTGAACCTCACCGCCGACGTCACCGGGCAGGACGGCAATCCGGCCGCCCCGGGGATGGTCACAACGAGCGCTCCGTCGGTCACGATCCCCGCCGGCGGAACGGCCTCGGTCGACGTGACCGTGGACACCAGGGTCGGCGACCCCAGCCTCTACGGCGGCGTGATCAGGGCCGAGAGCAGCGACGGCAACGTCGTCGTGCGAACGCCCGTCGGCTTCTACAAGGAGCCCGTGCGCTTCAACCTCACCGTCGACGGCATCGCCCGCGACGGCAGGCCCGCCCGTGGGATCAGCTGGATCGACATCGTCAACGCCGACGACACGACGAGGTTCCAGCGGACCGTCGGGCTCGGCGGAGGGCCCGTCACGGTGCGCGTGCCGCCCGGCACGTACAGCGTGATGGGGTTCCTGTTCACCTACGACGAGCCGCAGGTCTTCGCGACGGAGGCGACGATCGCGGGCAACCCGCAGCTCGAGGTGAACCAGGACACGACCTACACCGCGGATGCGAGGCCCGCGACGGAGGTGATCGAGAACACGGACAAGCCCACGCAGGCGAAGTGGTGGGTGATCGGCCACTACCGCGCGGCAGAGCACCTCGGCAGCTTCGAGAGCCTGCTGCTCGCGAGCCCGCCGATCAACCGCATGTTCGCCGCTCCGACCCAGCAGGTGACGAAGGGCGACTTCGGCTTCCGGGCGAAACCGAACCTCGAAGCTCCCGAGCTCGAGATGTCGATCGCACCGCCGCACGCCATGCCGCTCGACGTGACCTACGCGAGCGGCGCGCCGAAGATCGACGGCAGCCTCCGCCTACCGCTCGTCTACGCGGGCTACGGACGCGTGCAGGACTTCCAGGGGCTCGACGTCCAGGGGAAGGCCGTGTTGATGACCCGCGGCCCGCTGCCGCCGGTCGGCAACCCGATCACCTTCGCCGAGAAGGTGGCGAACGCGACGGCCGCGGGGGCGAGGCTGGCGATCATCCACAACCACTCGCCGGGGCTCCTCCTGATCGGGCTCGACCCGGCGACGACCACGATCCCCGTGTTCAGCACGTCGAAGATCGACGGTGAGCAGCTCAGGGACTTGCTCCAGCAGGTCGGGCAGCTGACGCTGAACGCCAAGGGCATCGTCCAGAGCCCGTACGCCTACGACACGCTCAACGCGGAGCGCGGGCGGATCCTCCCCACGCACGTGAACACCTGGAACAGCTCCGACACGGTCCGGATCGACACCAGGTTCCACGCGCAGGTCCCGAGCTGGCTCGCGGGCGAGGTCCGGCACGGCTACCCGTCGTTCTCGAACTTCTCGTTCGACGGGGCCCGTAACCTCAACGTTCCCTACACCCGCACCGAGTACGTCGGGGTCGGCGGCGGCAACCGCTGGTTCCACGTGGCCTGGGGCTCGATGACGAACGACCACATCTTCGAGTGGTCGCAGCAGGAACCGGAGGTCGCGTACTCGCAGGCCGGGAGCGGGACCGAGGACTGGTTCGGCCAGCCTCAGCGCCCGAACGTGATCCGCACATATGGCCTCGCCGGCGAGAACGGCGAGCCCGTCACCCGCACGGGGAACACGATCACCGGGTTCATCCCGTCGTTCATGGACGCCGACGGCCGCTGGGGCACGCACGACTCGCGCACCGACAGCGCACCGTTCCAACTGTTCGAGAACGGCACGCAGCTCGCCCAGAGCGAGGGCTTCTTCGGCTCCTACGGTGTCTCGGGAAGCCCGGCGAGCTACCGCGCCGAGCTCGACGTGACGCGCACGGCGCCGTACTGGACGCAGTCGACCAATACGCACACGACGTGGATGTTCGACTCGGCACCGCCGCCCGACGGCGTGACCGAGTCGGTGCCGCTGCTACTGGTCGACTACGACCTCGGCCCG
Organism: Actinomycetota bacterium; assembly: GCA_046726435.1. Taxonomy (GTDB): domain Bacteria; phylum Actinomycetota; class Thermoleophilia; order Gaiellales; family Gaiellaceae; genus AC-32. The sequence goes on along the minus strand of JBKPAM010000073.1, from coordinate 13,369 downwards.
CTCGATCTCCAGAACCGCGCGCACCGCGGGAACCAGAAGATCGACCTGTTCGTGCACCGGCAGCAAGGCGCGGCTCCGGCCTCGGTCACCGGCCTGACGGTGTCGGTCTCCTACGACGACGGCGCTACATGGAGCAACGTCCCCGCGACCAACCGCGGCGGCGGGCACTTCGGCGCCACGATCCACAACCAGACGTCCGGGCAGCACGTGTCGCTTCGTGTCAAGGCCTCCGACACCGGGGGCAGCGGCATCACCCAGACGATCATCCGGGCATTCGGGCTCGACTGAACGCGAGCCGGGGAGGCGGTCGAGAGGCCGCCTCCCCGCTTTCTCGCCACTGCTACCCTGCAAATGAGACGTTTTTCGCCGTAGTTGGGCGGCGTCGCTCATGCGGCGCGGCGAATTCCGGAGGAGGGTGCGCGGACGGTGCCCGAAGGCCCAGAGCGGCGATCGTGAAGAGACGAGACGCTTCCTAGCCGAGGCCGCAGGCCGGCTCGCCAGGGGTCTGATCACAGCAACCGCTCCGGATTGCCGCATCACCGAGCGCAGGTTGTCGCGTGATGCTCTACGCCTCGACCACCCTCATCGGAGCCGTCTCGGCGGCGGCCGCGGTCGCTGCCGTGCTCATCTACCTCTACGGCCTCCGTCGTGCGGACCACACGGCCGCGCGGGACGAGGCGCTCGCCCTCGCCGAGACGCGCCGCCAGACGGTGAACGAGCTACGCGGGCGCGTCGAGGCGCTCGAGCACGGGCAGAAGGAGGCACGCGCGTACCACCGGAAGCGCATGCGCGAGCTGGAGCGGGCCCTCGAGCGGACCCGGCGGGAGGCGCGCGAGCAGGCGTATCGGTCGCAACGGCTCTACGTCCTCGCGTTGGAGGAGGCGCTGGCGCAGGTCCGCGAGGAGCTCGTTAAGGGCCCTCCCGACGTCGGGGCGGCCCTGGCGAAGATCGAGGAGCTGCTCGCCGACGGGGAGCTCCACACGAGCCCGAACTGACCCTGAACTGCTGAAATCCGTGCGATGGCAAACGTGCGGCTCGAGCCGTGGGGCAAGGATGACCTCCCCTTGGTGCGGAGGCTGATGGGCGACCCGGCGATGACCGAGCACCTCGGCGGCCCGGAGAACGAGGAGAAGCTCGTAGAGCGCCAGGCCCGCTACGAGGGCATCGCCGGCACAGGCACCGGCCGTATGTTCAAGATCGTCGACGAGGCGACCGGCGAGGCCGCGGGCTCGGTCGGCTACTGGGAGAAGGGCTGGCGCGACCAGCAGGTCTACGAGATCGGGTGGTCGGTGCTGCCCGAGTTCCAGGGACGAGGCATCGCGTCAGCCGCGACCGCCCAGGCAATCGAGGCGGCCCGCGCGGAGCGCAAGTACCGCTATCTCCACGCCTTCCCGTCCGTCGACAACAGCCCGTCGAACGGCATCTGCCGCAGGCTCGGATTCGAGCTCCTCGGCGACAGCGAGTTCGAGTACCCGAAGGGCCACTTCATGCGCTGCAACGACTGGCGTCTCGATCTCAGGGCGACTTAGAACCCGAATCGCATCCCTGATCGATTTCTAGGCGCTGGCAGCAACTCGCCGGAAGTCGACATCGTTGATGCTGACGCCGGGGGCGTCCCAGTTGCCGGCCGGCGGAGCCGATCGGCGTGCTTGCTCCTCGGTCTCGAACACGACGAACGACAAGCCGTGGCCATCGACAGGCTCTAGCCAATAGCCCGCGACGAAACCCTGAGCCGAACGGATCGCCGGCAGGATGTGATCAGTGAGTGCGTTGGCTGCCGCAGGCGCCTGGTGCGGATCGATCGTCAAGCTCACGAGTGCCGCGTGCATGTTTTCCCCTTTCGTGGCGTGCGTCACCGTTGTCGACGAGTAGGACCTGGCTGCGACACGGAAGTCATCCGCTGGTGGAGAGCCGCGCGGCGGCTAGAGCCAGATTCGAGCCGTGAAACCGTCCGCCGACCCGAAGAACTCGATCCGCCAGGCCAGCTGCCGCGCGACCCAGAGGCCGCGGCCTACGCCCGGCTGAGGCGCGAGATAGCCGGCTGCGGGATCGTCGAAGCCGCTCCCTCGGTCGACGATCTCGCATACGAAGCGCAAGCGCCCCTCCGCGCGCCCCACGCGGACGTCCTCCACGCCACCGCCGTGCTCGATCGCGTTCTCGGCGATCTCCGTTGAGGCGAGGAGCATGTCGAGCACCTTCGCCTCGGCGACCTTCTCCGCGACCAGCTCCCGCGCGAGCCGCTCCCGGAACTCCTCCAGGTCGCGGCCGAGCCCGATCGACCGCAATCCCGGGAGCGGCCTCGGCTCCGGCGTAAGTGCGCGCAGCAGGCTGTCCGGGTCCTCGTACCGGTCGCTCTGGTTCCAGGTTTCACCGGCGACCACTTCCGGGTGAGTTCGCCACACGCCGTCAATGACCGGATCCGGCGTTCCGTTCGCGTTGTACGAGCACAAGATCCACGCCGGCAGATGGGCGAAGGAGCGGTTGAAGACCGCCTCGTACCCCGTCCAGAGATCCCACTCGCTGGGATCGAGCCCGAACTGGACGTCGGCGACCGCGCGCAGCGCGGGGCTCTGGCCGAGCTGGTCCCGAAAGACCGCGTGATAACGGGCCAGCGTTCGCGCGGGCCGCGTGTAGGCCGAGCTGACATCGACGAACATCACGTGGTCGGCCTCCGGCCCCAGTGCCTCGTGCATCGCGGCGAGCCCTGGCTTCGTGTGCGCAACGACCGCCCCCTCGCCTGCCTCGAGGCCTTCCTTCAAGAATGGCACCGCGAACGCCACGTACTCGTCCTGCGACTCGTAGACGAGGGCGCCGTGCCGCAGCGCCGTGTGGTCGCACGTCATCTGCATCGGGTAACTATGTATTTAATAAGCCGCGGGCGGCCGCTTTCAAGCCTTCACGCGAACGGGCGCAGCCCGCGCGAGCCTCTCGCGCAGCCTCTTCAGCGCGACGAGCTCGATCTGCCGGGCCCGTTCGGCCGTCAGGCCGAGCGACGCGCCGATCTGGTTCAGCGTCTGCACCGGCTGGCCCAGCCCATAGTGGGCCCGGATGATCCCGCGCTCACGCTCGTCGAGCTCCTCGGCGAGGTCACGGACCTCGCGGATCTCCATCTGATCGAGCACCAGCTCGTATTGGCGTTCCGCGACCGGATCGGTGATGGCGTCGCCGACGGTCGTCACCGTCCCCGCCTCACCTCGGAGCGGCTCTTCGAGCGCACGTGGCCGTCGCTCGGTCGCTCGTAGGCTCTCGATCTGCGCACGCGTGAACCCGGTTGCCCGGCTCAACTCCGCGTCCGTCGGCTCGGCGCCGTGATCCTGCACGTACTCGCTCCGCGCCCTCCTGAGCCGGGCGACGGCTCGAACCGCGCGATCGGAGAGCGCCACCGGCCCGGTCAGCTCGGCGACGAGCTCCTGCATGGCCTTGCGCACCCAGAAGGAGGCGTAGGACCAGAAGGGCGTGCTGAGCCCGGAGTCGTACCGGCGCGCAGCGACGAGCAGGCCCGCCACTCCTTCCTGAACAAGCTCCTGACGCTCGATACCGATTGCGGCGGGAAAGTGCCCGGCCAGACCGGCGATCGCCGGTAGGAACGCCTCGACCAGCTCGTGCGACGCGTGTGCGTCACCGGCCTCCGCACCGATCACGAGGTCTCGCTCCTGCCGTGGCGTCAGCGATTCGGTCTGCACCACCCTCCCCAAAGGGTCCCGACCCGCTTCGATTGTCGCAGTTGCGGTGGGGCCGGTGCCACTCCCCTTGGATTCCATCGACACCGGCTTATCTCAGTCACCAGCCCCCCACACGAACGGAGGTCGTTATGAGCAGCACTGTCGAGACCGCCACCGAGGTCCAGCCCTTCCACGTCGAGTTTTCCGAGGAGCAGATCGACGACTTGCGCCGGCGCATCGCCGCGACGCGCTGGACCAGCAAGGAGCTCGATGAGTCGCAGGGCGTCCAGCTGGCAACGCTGAAGGCGCTCGCCGACTACTGGGCGAACGACTACGACTTCGGGAGGGTCGAGGAGAGGCTCAACGCGCTCCCGCAGTTCACGACCGAGATCGACGGGCTCGACATCCACTTCATCCACGTGAGGTCGAAGCACGAGGGCGCGTTGCCGCTGATCATCACGCACGGCTGGCCGGGCTCGGTGATCGAGATGCTCCAGGTGATCGAGCCGCTCACGGACCCGACCGCGCACGGCGGCGACGGAGCGGAAGCGTTCGACGTCGTCATCCCGTCTCTGCCCGGATACGGCTTCTCGGCAGAGCCGACCGAGGTCGGCTGGGACCCGGCCCACACGGCGGAGGCATGGGCGGAGCTGATGGACCGCCTCGGCTACACGCGCTACGTCGCGCAGGGCGGCGACCAGGGTGCCGGCGTCACCGACGCGATGGCGCGCATGGCGCCCGAGGGCCTGCTCGGCGTCCACTTCAACTTCCTGGACGCCGCCCCGAGAGAGCTGCTCATGGCCGCGCTCAACTTCAGACTCGCGTTCTCCGACGAGGATCGCGCGCAGTTCGGCAAGTTCACCGGAATCTTCATGCGGGGCTATCTCACCTTGATGGGCGAACACCCGCAGACGATCGGCTACTCGATCGTGGACTCACCGGTCGGCCTGGCGGCGTTGATGCTGGACCACGACGCCGACAGCTACGAGAAGATCTCCCGCGCGTTCCTCGACGGGATGCCCTCGGGCGGTCTCACCCCGGACCACGTCCTCGACAACATCACGATGTACTGGCTGACCGGCACGGGGACCTCGGCCGCGCGCCTGTACTGGGAGAACTCACGAGCCGTGACTGCCGCGATCAAGCACGCGCCTCCGCACGTCTCGCTTCCGGTGGCCTTCACGGTGTTCCCGGGCGAGATCTTCCAGGCCCCGCGCCACTGGGTGAAGAAGGCGTACCACAACCTCATCTACTTCAACGAGGTCGACAAGGGCGGGCACTTCGCCGCCTGGGAGGAGCCTGAGCTCTTCGCGAGCGAGATGCGGGCCGCCTTCAAGGCGCTCCGCGACGCAGGGAGATCTTGATGAGCAGCACCGTCGGGACCGCCACCGAGGTCCAGCCCTTCCACGTCGAGATTCGCGGCGAGCAGATCGACGACCTGCGCCGGCGGATCGAGGCGACCCGCTGGCCCAGCAAGGAGCTCGTCGACGACCGCTCGCAGGGCGTCCAGCTGACGACGCTGAAAGAGCTCGCGCGCTACTGGACGAGCGACTACGACATCGGCCGGGTCGCGGAGCGGCTGAACGCGCTGCCGCAGTTCACGACGGAGTTCGACGGCCTGAACATCCACTTCATCCACGTCGAGTCGGAGCGCGAGGACGCGCTGCCGCTGATCATGACCCACGGCTGGCCCGGCTCCGTCATCGAGATGATCGACTCCGTCGGCCCGCTGACGGACCCGACCGCGCACGGCGGCAGCGCCGAGGATGCCTTCCACCTCGTGCTGCCTTCCTTGCCCGGGTACGGCCTCTCGGGCGAGCCGGTCGAGGTCGGCTGGGACCTGGGCCGGACCGCGCGGGCGTGGGCCGAGCTCATGCGCCGCCTCGGCTACACCCGCTACGTGGCCCAGGGCGGCGACGTGGGCGCCGGCGTCAGCGACGCGATGAGCCGTCAGGCGCCCGAAGGGCTGATCGGGATCCACACGAACCTGCTCGTGCCGGCGCTGAGCGGCATCATGCCGACGGACGCCGACGGGGAACGCGCCGCGGCCGCGCAGATCGCCACCTTCCGGCAGTCCGGAAACGGCTACTTCGTCGAGATGGCCAGCCGTCCGCAGACGATCGGCTACGCCCTGCTGGACTCGCCCATCGCCCTGGCCGCCTGGATGCTCGACCACGACACCGACGCCTACTACAAGATCGCCCGCGCCTTCGTCGACGGGCAGCCTTCGGGCAACCTGAGCCGCGACCACATCCTCGACAACGTCACGCTCTACTGGCTGACGGGCACCGGCGCCTCCGCGGCCCGGTCGTACTGGGAGGCCTACGGGCCGGACGCGCCGGCCGCGGGCCGCCAGCCTCTGCCCCCGCCGTCGATCCCGTTCGGTTTCACGACGTTCCCCGGCGAGATCTGGCGGACTCCGCGCAGCTGGGTCGAGGCGAGCTACCCGAACGTCATCTACTTCAACGAGGTCGACAAGGGCGGCCACTTTGCGGCGTGGGAGGAGCCCGAGCTCTTCTCGACCGAGATGCGGGCCGCGTTCAAGTCACTTCGGTAGGAGGTAGCGGCAGCACGAGATCAGGCACATCGGCGCAGGCACAACACACAGGAGGCATGAGCATGACCGTCGAGTCGACGACCGAGATTCGGCCGCTCAACGTCGACTTTCCGGAGGAGAAGCTCGTGGAGCTGCGCCGCCGCATCGCCGCTGCACGCTGGCCCAGCAAGGAGCTCGTCGGCGACCGCTCGCAGGGGGTCCAGCTGGCGACGCTGAAGGCGCTCGCGAGCTACTGGACGACCGAGTACGACTTCGCGCGGGTGGCGGAGCGGCTGAACGCGCTGCCGCAGTTCGCGACCGAGATCGACGGTCTCGACATCCACTTCGTCCACGTGCGCTCGCCGCACGAGGATGCGCTGCCGCTCGTAATGACCCACGGTTGGCCGGGCTCAGTGATCGAGCTGTTCGAGACGATCGGCCCACTCACCGACCCGACCGCACACGGCGGAGCCGCCGAGGACGCGTTCCACCTCGTGCTGCCGTCCTTGCCGGGCTACGGCTTCTCCGGCGAGCCGGCCGAGATCGGCTGGGATGCCGGCCGCATCGCGCAGGCCTGGGCGGAGCTGATGCACCGCCTCGGGTACAGCCGCTACGTCGCCCAGGGCGGCGACCAGGGCGCGGGCGTGACCGACACGATGGCCCGCCAGGCGCCCGAAGGGCTAGCGGGCATCCACCTGAACTTCCTCAGGAATGCGATCGGCAGCGTGGCCGGCCTGCCGGCGGAGTCCGAGCAGGAACGTGCCGCGCTCGACGCGCTTACGACGTTCAGGACGAGCGGCTTCGGCTACTTCCTCGAGCAGTCCACGCGGCCGCAGACGATCGGCTACGCGCTGCTGGATTCGCCCATCGCCCTGGCCGCCTGGATGCTCGATCACGACACGGACAGCTACTACAAGGTCTCCCGCGCGTTCGTCGACGGGCAGCCCGTGGGCGGTCTTACCCAGGACCACATCCTCGACAACGTCACGCTCTACTGGCTGACGGGCACCGGCGCCTCGGCGGCCCGGTCGTACTGGGAGGGCGGACGGGCCGCAGCGCTTGCTGCCCGGAAGCCTCCGTCGCCGGTCACGATCCCGGTCGGCTTCACCACCTTCCCCGGCGAGATCTTCCGGGCGCCGCGCAGCTGGGCCGAGAAGATCTACCCCAGCCTCATGTACTTCAACGAGGCCTCCAGGGGCGGGCACTTCGCCGCCTGGGAGGAGCCGGACATCTTCTCGAAAGAGCTTCGGGCCGCGTTCAGGTCCGTTCGCCGGCTACGACGATGAGCGGGAACATCTCGATCGGACGCATCGGCGGCGTCGAGGTTCGGCTCAACTGGAGCCTGATCGTGGTCGTTGCCCTGATCGCGTGGTCGCTGGAGGGTGGCGTCTTCCCGTCGACGAATCCAGGGCTGTCCCACGGCACCTACGTCGCCATGGGGATCGTCGCAGCCCTGCTCTTCCTCGCGTCGATCCTTCTGCACGAGCTCGGGCACTCGCTGGTGGCCCGCCTAGAGGGGATCGAGGTCGACTCGATCACTCTCTGGCTGTTCGGCGGCGTCTCGCAGTTCAAAGGCCGGTACAAGAGCCCGGGCGACGAGTTCCGAGTTGCCTTCGCCGGGCCGTTGGTGTCAATCGTGTTGGGCGTCTTGGCCGTGTTGATCGCGATCGCCAACCTGCCGAGCTCCGTGGACGGCGTCGCCGCCTGGCTCGGCTACATCAATTTGATCCTGGCGGTCTTCAACCTCCTGCCCGCATCGCCGCTGGACGGCGGCCGCGTGCTGCACTCCGTGCTCTGGCGCGCCAAGGGCGATTACAACTGGGCCACGCGGGTCGCGTCGGAGGTCGGGCAAGCGTTTGCGTACCTGTTCATCGCGCTCGGTCTCGTGATGTTCATCTTCCAGGGCTCGTTCAGCGGCGCCTGGCTCGCCTTCATCGGCTGGTTCCTGCTCCAGGGAGCGAAGGCAGAGGCTCGCTACGCCGCCACGGAGCAGGCACTCGGGGATCTGCGCGTTCGCGACCTGATGGTGCGCCGGCCTGCGACCGTCGACGCCGACTCGACGCTCGGGGAGTTCATGGACGAGGTTGCCAGGTCACACCACCGTTTCACGACGTATCCGGTCCTCGACGGGGGCACCACCCCGGTCGGCCTGCTTGCCTTCGCCTCCGTGGCCGCGGTTCCCCACTCCGAGTGGGATACACGACGCGTGCGGGACATGATGATCCCGCTCGACCAGGTTCCGCAGCTGACTGAGGACGAGCGCGCCGTGGACGCCCTGGCGGAGCTTTCCGGGGGCGCAAATCGAGGACTCGTCGTCGACAACGGGCACCTATCCGGCCTGCTGTCGATCACGGACCTTGCGCGCGCGCTCGAGGTCGGCCGAACGCCGGCCCAATCGGACTTGGGTTCGCGAGGCCGTGGCTTATTTGAGGTCCCGTCCGAGCCCCCCGCCAACAGGAGGTCGTCATGAGCAGCACCGTCGATACCGCCGTCGAGGTTCGGCCATTTCACGTCGACATTCCGCAGGACAAGGTCGACGACTTGCGCCGGCGCATAGCGGCCACACGCTTGCCCGGCAGGGAGCTCGTCGAAGACCGGTCGCAGGGCGTGCAGCTCGCGACGATCCAGGAGCTCTCCCGCTACTGGACGACCGAGTACGACTGGCGCAAGTGCGAGGCGAAACTCAACGCCCTCCCGCAGTTCACGACCGAGATCGACGGCGTAGACATCCACTTCATCCACGTGCGCTCAAAGCACGAGGGCGCGCTGCCGCTGATCATGACCCACGGCTGGCCCGGCTCGATCATCGAGCTGCTCGAGTCCATCGGCCCGCTCACCGACCCGACCGTGCACGGCGGCAGCGTCGAGGACGCGTTCCACCTCGTACTCCCGTCCCTGCCCGGCTACGGCTTCTCGGGAGAGCCGGAGGAGCTCGGCTGGAACGTCGGCCGCATCGCGAAGGCGTGGGCGGAGCTGATGAACCGCCTCGGCTACACGCGCTACGTCGCCCAGGGCGGCGACGTGGGCGCCTCGGTCACCGACCAGATGGGCCGGCAGGCGCCCGACGGACTGCTCGGCATTCACATGAACCTGCTCGTGACGACCCTGGCCGGCATCCCACTGCCGGAGAACACGGAGGAGGAGCGCGCTGCGCGCGAGGCGATCAACACCTTCAGGGCGAGCGGCTTCGGGTACTTCCTCGAACAGGCGACACGACCGCAGACGATCGGCTACGCGTTGCTGGATTCACCCGTCGCTCTGGCGGCCTGGATGGCCGACCACGACACGGACGCCTACTACAAGATCGCCCACGCTTTTGTCGACGGGGAGCCCTCGGGCAATCTCACCCAAGATCACATCCTCGACAACATCACCGTGTACTGGCTGACCGGAACCGGGGCCTCAGCGGCGCGGTCGTACTGGGAGAACGGACAGTTTGCAGCCGCTGCGGCAGCGTCCGGCAAGGCTCCTCCTGAGGTCAAGCTGCCGGTCGGTTTCACGACGTTCCCCGGCGAGATCTGGCAGAGCCCGCGCAGCTGGGTCGACGCCAGTTACCCCAACGTCACGTACTTCAACAAGGTCGACAGGGGCGGCCACTTCGCCGCCTGGGAGGAGCCGGAGCTCTTCTCGCAGGAGCTTCGGGCCGCGTTCAAGTCAGTGCGCAACGGGGGATCGTCATGAGCACCACCGTCGAGACGACAACCGAGATTCGTCCGTTTCACGCCGAGATTCCGCAGGCGGAGCTCGCCACGTACGTCGTCGAGAAGGGCAGGCCACTCCTCAATCTCGCCGAGTGAGAGGGAACGAAGCGGAAGGAGAAGTCGCACATGTCTGAGAAGGCCGCCCCAACCGTCGTGCTCGTCCACGGTGCGTTCGCCGACGCCTCGAGCTGGAACGGGGTGATCGAGCTCCTGCAGGCGAAGGGCGTCGAGGTCACCGCCCCGGCGAACCCGCTCCGCGGGATCGCCATCGACTCCGCCTACCTCGCCGCCACGTTCGAGGAGATCCCCGGCCCGGTGATCGCCGTCGGGCACTCGTACGGCGGTGCGGTGATGTCCAACGCGGCGACCGGGGCGAAGAACGTCGTCGGCCTCGTCTTCGTCGCCGCCTTCGCCACCGACGAGGGCGAGGCGCTGGGCGAGGTCGAAGCGGGCTCGAAGGACAGCACCCTGAACAGCGCGCTCGTCCAGCACCACTTCCCGGCGGGGAAAGGCGACCAGGCCGTGGAGTTCGCGATCGACCCAGCGAAGTTCCGCGACGCCTTCGCGGCCGACGTGCCCGCCGAGCAGACGGCGCTGATGGCCGCCACGCAGCGGCCCGTCGCCGAGGCGGGGTTCTCGGAGCAGGCGGGACCGCCTGCCTGGAAGGACCGGCCCTCATGGGCCGTGGTCGCGACGGGCGACAAGGCGGCCGGTGCCGACGTCGTCCGTTCGATGGCCGAGCGGGCCGGCGCGAAGATCACCGAGGTCGAGGGGTCGCATGTGATCATGGTCTCGCAACCCCAAGCCGTCGCGGACGTGATTCTCGAAGCGGTCGCCGCGACCGGCTAAGAGAAAGGAGAGCCTGTGGGCAAATACGGTGCGCTGTTCTGGGACGCAACTGGCGACCGAGAGGAGCGTCACATGTCCATGACGACAGTTCTCTATAGCGAGTCAGGCTCGTGAGCTCCATCGACACAGCCGTTCAGCCCGCAGTCGCGCGCGACCAGGCGCGCGCGCTCTTCGGGCAGACGATGGGGCTCGTGGCAGTTACCGCGGGCCTGTTCGCGCTCGGTGCGTACCTCGGGCGCGATCTGTCCTACGGCTGGGGCATCGGCGCCTACATCGCGAGCTTCGCCCTCCTGATCGGCCTCAACGTCGCCGTGCAACGCTCGGAGCAGCTGGCGATCGGCCTGCTCTTCGGCTTCGGCGTCCTGATCGGCGTCGGGACCGCCCCGGTGATCGCGTACTACGCCTCGACGAACCCTCAGTCGGTGTGGCAGGCGGGCGGGGCGACCGCGCTCTTCATCGCCGGCTTCGGCACGGTTGGCTACGCCACGCGGCGCGACCTCTCCGGGCTGGCCCGAGTGTGCTTCTGGGCGCTCCTCGCGTTGATCGTCTTCGGGATCGTGACCATCTTCGTGCAGATCCCGAACGGCGCGCGGATCTACTCGATCGCCGGCCTGGTGATCTTCGCCGGCTTCACGATGTACGACTTCCAGCGTCTCAGGCGGACGCAGGACATCCGTGCCGCGCCGCTGCTCGCCGCCTCGATCTTCCTCGACGTCCTCAACGTCTTCCTGCTCCTGCTCCAGCTGTTCAACCGAGACTAGTCCCGTGACCCTGTTCAGCCGCCACCGCAGCGAAGAGTTGGCCGTCGAGGGCCACCTGCCAGGCTTCGACGGGGCGACCGGCTGGCTCAACTCGGAGCCGCTCACCGCGGAGGGTCTCCGCGGGAAGGTCGTGCTTGTCGACTTCTGGACCTACACCTGCATCAACTGGCTCCGTACGCTCGGCTACGTCCGCACGTGGGCCGAGAAGTACCAGGAGCACGGGTTGGTCGTGGTCGGCGTCCACACGCCCGAGTTCCCGTTCGAGAAGGACGCCGACAACGTGCGCCGGGCAGTGCAGGACATGGCCGTCGAGTACCCGCTTGCGCTCGACCCCGACTACGCGGTCTGGCGCGCGTTCGCCAACAGCTACTGGCCCGCCGCCTACTTCGCCGACGCGGAGGGACGAATCCGCCACCACCAGTTCGGAGAGGGCGGCTACGAGGACTGCGAGCGGGTGATCCAGCGGCTGCTGAGCGAGGCGGGACGTGAGGGCGTCACTGACGACCTCGTCGTCGTCGCTCCCGATGGGTTCGAAGCCCAGGCCGACTGGGACAACCTGCAGACGCCCGAGACGTACCTCGGCTACGAGCAGGCACAGAACTTCTCCTCGTCCGACGTTGCTGCGCTCGACGAGCCTCACACCTACGAAGTGCCGGATCGGTTGAACCTCAACCACTGGGCCCTGTCCGGGAACTGGACGATCCAGAGAGGGGCCACCGTGCTGAACGGAGGCGATGGACGAATTGCGTTCCGCTTCCACGCCCGCGACGTCCATCTCGTCATGGGGCCGCCCGCGAAAGGCGAGTCGGTTCCGTTCCGCGTGTTCCTCGACGGGGAACAACCCGGCGACGCACACGGCCTCGACGTCGACGCGGAGGGCCGCGGGACGGTGACCTGGCAGCGCCTCCATCAGCTGATTCGCCAGCGCGACTCCATCCGCGAGCGCACGTTCGAGATCGAGCTCCTCGCGCCAGGCGCCGAGGCCTACTGCTTTACGTTCGGCTAAACCTCCGCCGGTGGTCACCGTGAGCGACCTGAAGCCAGGTGAGGTCGAGAGTGTCGGCCGCCACCTACCGCTGAACCGTCTCCGCCAGCACGTCGAGGAGCACTCGACCTACCTCGTCGCCTGGGAGGACACCGTGCCCGTGGGACACGCGCACATCGCCTGGAGCGGCACGCACCTCGCACTCCCGGAGATCCAGGACGTCTTCGTCCTGCCCCAGATGCGGCGCCGAGGAATCGCTTCGCAGCTCACGCTTGCCGCAGAGGCCGAGGCCCGCGCTCGGGGCTGGGACCGCATCAGCCTCAGCGTCAGCCAGGACGGAAACGCGGCCGCGAGCTGCTTGTATGCCAAGCTGGGCTACGCAGACGCCGGAGCCAAGCCGGTTCGTGTGGTTGGACAGATCGCGCTACGCAGCGGTCCGCTCGACGTGGACGACACGCTGGTCTATCTCGTCAAGGACCTCTGAGTCACCGCTACGGCGTCCGGCCGGTTCCGTCCGACCCCGGGTCTAGATTCATCGGTCCGCTCGAGCCGCGCAGGCACGCCGACCCGGGCGCAGTCAATACCATTCGGTAGACCCCGGGGAGGTCGGAAACATGGCGTCAACAGAGCAGTTCGAGACGGTCGAAATCGCTGACGAGCAGCTGGAAAACACGGTGGTCGAGTCGACCGCCGGCCTCGGCGTGCGCCGCTTCTTCACCATCCCCGGCCGCGACCCCTTCGACGAGATCGAGTGGGAGACGCGCGACGCCCTGATCCCCGGCAAGGACGGCGCCGTCTTCGAGCAGAAGGGCGTCGAGTTCCCGAAGTTCTGGTCGCAGACCGCGACCAACATCGTCGCGCAGAAGTACTTCCGC
>JBKPAM010000072.1:0-14414 GCA_046726435.1 Actinomycetota bacterium | reverse complement strand
CTCGACGGGTGGCTCGCCGGTCTCGCCCTCGCGCCCCGCGGTGGCCGCGACCTGCTGCTCGGCGGGCCCGAGGGGCTGCGGTGGTTCCACTCGCCGCGGCGACTGGCAACCCGTGTGAGCCTGCAAACCACCGCTCAGGGCGGCAGCGTGGCACTGAGGGGCAGCGTCTCCGGTGTGAGCGCGGGGAAGGTGACGATCTACCGCGAGCGGTCGGGCTCACCGCGAAGGGCGGTCGGGACAGCAACGCTGAGGGGCGGCGCGTTCTCGTTCTCGGACCGTCCGACGACCCGGCCGCTGGTCTACCGCGCGGTCTACGTCGACCCCGCGAGCGGCATCCCGTACGGCGCGCTTCTGCGCACGCCGATCTCCTAGCGACAGCTGCAGATCGCTTCGCCGAGCGCACGCCGCTCGAGCTGCATCCCGCAACGCGCGCAGGTCGGCGGAAGCAGCTGAGCCCGTACGAACAGGGCGCGCATGAGTGCCGCCCAGAAAGCCAGGTACAGGACCATGACCGCGGCCGAGCTCAGTGCGTTCAGCGCGTTCATCTCCGGCTTATCGGCTCCGCCTGGCCGAGGGTTTAGCGAGGGGTACAATGGCGGCCGTGAGCTGGCTGTCCCTCGCGCTGCTGGTTTGCGCGGTCGCCGTCGTAATCGGGGCCGAATGGCCCCGGCTCACGCAGCGGCTCGGTGTCGAGGCCCGCCGAAAGCGGGAGCGCGCACGGCGGAAGGCGCAGCTGCGGGTGCTGCGGAGCGAGACGGACGAGTTCGCCGCCAGCGTCGAGCGCGACCTCGATCAGCTGCCGACGATCGAAGACTACGACCGCCACTAGCGCCGCCATTAGCGGACGGTGAAGGTCGTCACGAGCCGCCGCGTGTTGGGCAGTGTCGACGCCGCGTTCTCGTTGTTCTTCGTCTCCTGGTAATCGGCGGCCGTGAAGACCAGCCGGTGGCGGCCCGTGCCGAGCACGCCCAGCTGGATCGTCGCCAATCCGCGCGAAGGCGAGTAGGCGATACGGCGGGCCTTGCCGTCGACCTGCGCGACGAGCGAGGCGCGGTCGACGCCGGAGCCACGATCGGTCACGCGCAGCGCGATTCGCCCGCCTCGGCCAACTGAGCGCGTGAGCAGACGCACCCTCGGCGGGTTCGTGTCGCCGACCCAGAAGCGGAAGGTGAAGCGGCCGGCCTGGCGCCGGCTCGGAGTGTCGAAGACGAGGTCGTAGGCCCCACGCGTAGGTCGAAAGACACCCACCACGGGCTCGCGGTCGAAGAATCCCGGCTGGTAGGGGTTGAGCCGGATCGGGAGTGCGGTGTAGCCGGTCAGCTCGTCTTCGCTCCCGGCCCGGACGAGGCGCGGAGTGACCTGTGACCCCCGCGCCCTGGAGACGATCACGGCGCCGGCGTTGGCGACCGTCCGCCGGAGAACGAAGCGGAAGACCTGCTCCGGCCCGGGCAACCGAGCGCCCACGCCGAGCCCCCCTGGCGCTGCTGGATAGCGGTACGAGGAGACGCGCGCGGTACGACCGCGCGTGTTGCCGTGGTAGAGGCCGGGCCGCCGCAGCAGCGTGTGCGGCTCTCTGCCCAGGCGAGGCACCGTCACGCGCAGCCAGTAGGGAATCCGCCGCGTCGCCGCGCCGTGCGTGATGACGATGAAGCCGCTGTCGTCGTGCGCGGCCGCGCGGCGCGAGACGGCGGCGCGGATGGTCAGCGCTCCGGGAACCGTCGCAACGCTCGATGCGCGCAGCGCCACCCCGGTGGAGCGCTCGCTCCGGCGAACCGAGACACGCCACGAGCCTGCGCCGCCGCCGGCGTCGGTGAGCGCGATCCGGAGCGAACGGCCCTGGCCTCGGCGAAGCAGCCCGAACGAGAGGCTCGTCGGCCGCGTGAAGAGCAGCGGCTGGTCGGCGCGCGGAAGCCAGATCATTCCGCCGCCTTCGCGGGTCGGAGGAACCTCGCGCCCCGAGCCGCTCACGACGGCGTTCCCGGTCGAGACGAGCGCCGACTTCACCTGTGCGACCGTCCAGCGCGGGTGGCGCTGCAGCAGCACCGCCGCCGCGCCCGCGACGTGGGGCGAGGCCATGCTCGTGCCGTCGAGGAACCGCCACGTTCCCTGGCTTCTCGGGACCGAGGAGAGAATCGAGACCCCGGGCGCGGTCACGTCCGGCTTCAGCTGCAGGGAGACCGGCGAGGGGCCGCCCGAGGAGAAGCTCGCGATCACGTCGCCCTTGCTCGCGGCCGCGACCGAGATCGCGTTCCCGGCGGTCGACGGGGAGCCGATCGAGCCCGGGCCGACAAGGTCGTAGTCGTTTCCGGCCGCGATCACCGGCACGACCCCGGCCTTCGCGGCCCCGTTCATGGCCTGCACAACGACGTCGCGCGAGGGCGTGATCTCGGGCTCGCCGTAGGAGAGATTGATCACGTTCATCCCGTCCTTGACCGCCTGCTCGATCGCCGCCGCGATCTCCGGCGAGTTGCCGTCGAGACCGACCTCCGGAGTCGGAATCGTCCCGATCCGGTAGTTGCCGATGTACGCGCGCGGCGCGATTCCGGAGACCTTCACCGGGCCGTCGGGCCCTTGCGCGGCCGTGTTGTGGTCGCCGGCCGCGATCCCGGCGACGTGGGTGCCGTGGTACGACTCGGCCGGGTCGATTGGGAGGTGTGCGTACCGCCAGTTGGCCCCTGGCGGCGCGAACGTACGCGCGACGATCACCTTCGCGGTGGTGTAGGCGCGGCTGCCTTTCGGGAACCCGGGCGGCATCGTGAAGCCGGCGGGGGAGAAGAACGGGTGCGTCTGGTCGACGCCGTCGTCGATGATCCCGATCTTCATCCCCTCGCCCGCAGTCGCGAGTGTCGGGCCCCACACCTGGGGAGCGCCGATCACCTGCGGGCTGCGAAAGAGGGTGCTGCGGTAGCGGACGCCCTGCTGGACCTCACGTACGCCCGGGATGGCGGCGATGCGGGACGCGGCGCCGGCCGGTGCGACCACCGCGAGCCCGTTCAGGACGATCTGGTAGCGCCAGCGGATCCGTGACCCCGGGACGGCCGTGCGGATGCGCGCCGCCACGTCGGCCTGCTGCCGCTCGATCGCCTCGCGCGCGCCGGGATGCCCGGCGAGCGGCGGGCCGTCGAGCAGCGCCACGAGCTCGACCCGCGGGCCGCCCTGTGCAGCCGGCGCCGGGCCTGCGGCGCCGGTCAGGACGAGGGCGAGGGCTGCCCCCGCAACGAGGAGAAGTGCTCTATTCAAGCCGAAAAAGCCGATCGGCGCGCCCGCTACACTGTCCGTCCGCGCGGATGTGGCGGAATTGGTAGACGCGCACGGTTCAGGTCCGTGTGGGGGCAACCCCGTGGAGGTTCAAGTCCTCTCATCCGCATCCCTTAGACGAGCAGGCATTTCTCTCGGTTAGCCGTCAGCCAGGTCCGTTGGGTCCGCAAACGGTCGCGCCAGCCCTGTTAGCGCCCGATCGGGTCAGAAAACCCGTCGCAGAGGCGGAGTTTCTCTTTGAGCGGCGTTTTTGCGCTCCCTGCAGGATGCTCGCCTTTGAATCGCTCAGGCGACCGTCTTCCTGACGATCCCGAAGACGCCGCGGTCATTCTGCCGGCCGATGTCGGGCTCGAGCGGCTCGGCCTCGCAGACGAGAGCCGGCGACTCCGCGCCGAGGGCGCTCGTGAAGGAATGGAACCCGCAATTCAGGTCGACGTCGTCCGCGACTGCGACGCCGGACGTCCTCAGGGCGTGCCACGCGTGGTCTAGCTCGAACAGCAGGTTCCGCTGCGTGTGCCTGCTGTCGTGGATGAAGATGTCGATCTCGCCGACTTCGTCTAGGAGTCCCGGCAGGCGTCGACGGCTGGAGCCATGGACGTACGTCCACTGCGCTCTCAGCGACCTCGGCACGGCGATCCCGATCTGGCCGTGGAGCTCCCGGTTACTCGGTGGAGGAAGATCAACGCTCCAGAGGTGGCCCCTGCCGGCACGAGTGAACGCCTCGAGCACGAAGCGCGAGGTGATCCCCCGGGCAACTCCGGTCTCGACGACGCGACCCGGTCGCAGATGATGGATCAGGCACCAGATTGCCCGGACCATGCCCGGCTCGCCGTCTCCCCACCCTGCGAACGCGCCACGGCCCAGGCGGAGGCCGCGTCCTTCGAGCGAGGTGATCACCTCGGACCACAGCGTCCAGAACGAATCGGTCTCGCCGCACGGCCACGGTGCCCCGAGCAGCTGGTGCAGCGCCTGTTCCCAGTTTTCTGTAACGGCGTAGGGGCACGGCGGCCAGGGCATGAAGCCGCCCACGCCCTTCGTCCGCTTCGACCGCAGCTCGTCGCGCTCGGCAAGCTTCGCCTCGAGGTTGAGCAGGGTTTCCACGGGATCCTTGATCGCGGCCTCGGCGACCGAGCCGAGGCGTTTCCACCGGCGGATGGCTTGGTGGGAGAGAACTGGCATCTCGCGCTAGATTCCTGCAAACCGTCGAAGCGGTCAACGGCGGGGCGCACGCGCCGATGACCTGCGCACCGCGATAGTCAAGGGCGGTAAGGCGGCGGGCATTCCCTCTTAGCCCCACGACTGCGCCACCCGGCGCATTCCGCTCTCGTACGGGCGAGTGGAGGGAAACTTCGTCGCTCGGCCTCGGCCGCTGCCAGCCCTGGTCGAGTTCCTACACTTGCCTCTGGCGTCCGGGGCGTTTGACGGCAAGACCCGGGACTTCCGCCAGCGACCTCACCCCCTTGAGGTCCGCCTCGGCGCCTCTCGCGCCTCAGTCGGGGCCGGCCTCCCGTTGTGAGCATTCCGCGCACTAGAAGGCGACCTCGGGCGGCTCGTCGTCGGTGTGGTGGGCCCGCCTGCGCTCCTCGTCGGCTGGCAGCCAGCGAGCCTAAGGGTTTCGCCGCTCGTCGTTCCGGAAAGCTAGATCACGCGGCAGGGGTCTGACTGCGGCACTTGGTAATCGCGCTCCCTTGGGGGCGAGCGCGACGGTCGCCCTGCCGCCGCTTCCTCGCGTTCGGATTCTCAGACACTTCTTAGCCCACTCTAAAGCCGACCTTAGCCGCGGCTGCTGAGCTGAGCTTATGGCGGCTGCAGCCGTTGAGGCCACGATCGAGCGGCCGGAGCGCGCGAGGAGGCGCTTGGCGCGACGCACTGATCGATGTCGCTCCGTCGTCATCCTCGGCGGGCCGACCGAGACGAACTGTGAGCTCGCGGAGGCCTTTGCGGGGCACGGAGAGCGCGCGTGGGTCGCGAGTCCAGCTGCGCCGCCCGGCTTTACGGAAGGCGACCTCGTGCTCGCTCGGCTCGATGTCCTGCCGACGCTCGACGGGATCGAGCCGGGGCTCTGGCAGCTGCCGAGGCTCGAGCGCCAGGGAGCCCAGCTCCTGAACAGCCCGTTCGCGCTCTTCGCGGCCCACGACAAGCTTTCGACCGCCCTCCTCCTCGGGCGGGCAGGAGTCGAGCAACCGCGGACAGCGCACATCCGCGGGGTGACGCTTCCGAGCTTTCCCCCGCCGTACGTGGTGAAGCCTCGCTTCGGTAGCTGGGGCCGCGACGTCCACCTCTGTCGTGATGAGAACGAGCTCCGGTCTCGCCTCGAACGCCTTCGGCACCGGAGGTGGTTCCGTCGGCAGGGAGCGCTGGTGCAGTCGCTCGTCGAACCGACCGGCCGGGATCACCGCGTGATCGTCGCCGGTGGCCGGGTGGTCGGCGCGGTGGCGCGCCATGCCCTGCCGGGCGAATGGCGAACCAACGTGGCTCTCGGCGCGGTCCGTCGGCGCGTGGATCCACCGGCGGCCGTGCGTGAGCTCGCGCTGCGTGCGGTCGCCGCGCTCGGGCTCGACCTCGCGGGCGTCGACATCGCCGGCGACGAGACCGGCCGCGGCTACGTCGTCGAGGTGAACGGCGCGGTCGATTTCAACGCCACCTACGCCGACGACGTCTTCGTGACCACCGCCGCCGCGCTTCTGGCTATTTCGTGGAGCAGCTCACGGATGGAACCGGAGGCGGTCGACGATCTTGTCGACCGTCTTGCGCTCGGCGCGAAACGCGATTCCGACCAGGTCGAGATCTGACTCGGGAACCGCGGCCACGGCGGCGCGGTTGGCCTGGTCGTGATTAGTCGCGAAGAGATCCTGGGTGTAGATCGCAGGCGTGACGCCGCGGCTCATCGCACGTTCGTAAGCGCGCCGCAGTGCGGCATCGTCGGCCTCGTAGACCAGGACCGGCTGGACGAACATCGGGAGGTACTCGTTCCCTGACCCGTCGCGGTACGGCTCGCCGACGACGCCGGGCACGGTTCCAGCGATTCCGCTGACGAGGAACGCCGTCACGTTCGTCTTCTGCCAGACGGCAAGGTCGTCCCGGATGACGACGGCGATCTTGGTGTCGAAGTGCATGCCGCGACGCTAGATGATTGATGCCACGATCTCGCGCGTCCGCTGCACGATCTGGCACGCCTGGGCCGCTGCGGCCGGCGGAGCCGGCCCCCGCCGAGCCTGCGCTTCACCACGTCGGCCGCTCACCGATGCTGCCAGCATCGCCGAGCGTCCGCCGCGGCGCCCCCAGACGCACCAGCTCGCGCCCCGGAGCGTGCGATCTCCTGGAATCAACCATCTAGCGGGTGAGCAACCCGCCGTAGGCTGGGCTGGAAGATGCGCACCCTCTATCTCCTGCGACACGCGAAATCGAGCTGGGCCGAGCCCGCGCTCCCGGATCGGCAGCGTCCGCTGGCGCCGAGGGGCCGTCGGGACGCGAAGCGAATCGCCAAGCACCTCGTCCGGCTCGAGATCCAGCCTGAGCTCGTCCTCTGTTCCTCCGCCCTGCGGACACGCGAGACGCTCGAGCTCGTTCGTGTCGCGCTCGGCACCACGTCGACCGTGAGGCTGGAGGACGAACTGTACGGTGCCTCAGCGGAGCAGCTCCTGGAGCGCATCTGCCTCGTACCCGCGGCGACGGCCTCGGTGATGGTGATCGGGCACAACCCCGGCCTCCAGGAGTTGGCCCTTCTTCTCTCCGAGGACGGACCGGACCTGGACCGCCTCGAGGAGAAGTTCCCCACCGCCGCGCTCGCGACCCTCACGCTCCCAAAAGCAGTGTGGAGCCAGGTCGTACCGGGCGCCGCGGTGCTGACCGCCTACGTCGTTCCGAAGCAGCTCCGGTGAGACCCGGACGTCACGCGGGCACGTGGAGCTGCGCCTCGGCGACCGCCTGCTCGAGCGTCAGCCCTACGCGGGCGCGATGCTCGGCCTCGTACGCCGCACCGAGGCGGTCGCGGGCGCCCGACATCAGGCGTTCGTAGCGTTGCCGTTCGGTCAGGAGCATCCGGAACCCGAGCCGGCGTTCCTGGTCCTCCGTGATGCCCCAAAGGCGGGCAGCCGCTCGGTCGTCGCCCTGCTGGAGCAGGGCGCACGCGATACCGGCGACGCAGTAGATCTGCACGCGCCGGCTCCCGGTCGAGACGGCGTACGTCATCGCTTCGGCGAACTGGTGCAGCGCCGTGTCGGGATCCACGCGATCGAGCGAGAGGTCACCGAGGCTGTGCAGCGTGCTCGTCAGCTGTTGGTGGAAGCCGAGCGCCCGTGCGCGCGTCACCGTCTCTTCGAGCACGCGCTCACCCTCGTCGAAGTCGCCGCGGTCGCGGTACGCGTCCCCTAGCCAGTGGAGCTGTTCCAGGATCAAGGCCTCGGCGCCGGCCTGCTCGAACAGCGGCATCGACTGCTCGTGATAGGCAATTGCACCGTCGAAATCGCCTCGGCGCCACGCGACGCTCGCCAACCTGGTGAGCGCCGCACCCAGCTCGTACGGATCGTCCTGTACACGGCGCAAGTCGAGCCCTTCACGCCAGAACCTCTCCGCTCCGTCCACGTCGTCGTGCGTGTAGTACGCGACGGCGCCGGCAGCTCCGAGTGCGGCAGCGCGCACGTCCAACGGGAGAGTCGTGTCGTCGAGGGGCGCCTTCGAGAGCCAGTCTGCGGCATCGCGATATTGCGCCCTGTTCAGCCAGAAACGCCAGAGGGCCGACCCGAGACGGAGCACGCTTTCGCGGCGGCCGGCTTCGACCAGCCCGGCGAGCGCAGCGCGAAAGCTCGGCAGCTCCCGCTCGAAACGCTCGAGAGACTCCGCGCTCAGGTCACGCATTCCCGACAGCCGGTCACGCGCGTCGAGCTCTTCCGCCACATCCAGGAAGTAATCGTCGTGGCGACCACGCAGCGACGAGGCATCCGCGAGCTCGCGCTGCTTCTCCAACGCGAGCGCCCTGATCGTCTCGAGCATGAAGAAGCGCGCGTCCTCGCCGTGACGCAGCAGGCTCTTGTCGACCAGCGACTGGAGGACGTCGAGCTCGGCGGAACAGACGGCTTCCGCCGCCTCGAGCTCGAAGCTCCCGGCGAACACGGCCAACCGCGCGAACAACCGCTGTTCGCCGGCGCTGAGGAGTCGATAGCTCCACTCGACCGTGCCGCGCAGCGTGCGCTGACGCTCTGGCGCGTCTTGCGCACCCGACGTCAGCAGGTCGAGGCTGCGACCGAGGCGCTCGAGGATCTGCCCCGGTGTGAGCACCTTCACGCGTGCTGCGGCGAGCTCGAGCGCGAGCGGAAGCCCGTCGAGCCGCTCCGCGATCTGACGCACCGCAGCATCGGGCTCGAAGCGGGGCTCCAGCTGCCGGGCTCGTTGCGTGAAGAGGGCGGCCGCGTCGCCGAGTGGGAGCGTCGGCACCGGAAACTCCTGCTCGGCGGCGATGTTGAGGCGGCTCCGGCTCGTGGCGAGGATGCGCGCATCGAGCCGGGTGACAACGCCTGCCGCGTCCGGCAGCAGCTGCTCGAGGTTGTCGAGCACGAGCAGCGTGCGCTTGCCTCTCAGGAACTCGTGCAGGTCATCAGGACCGCCGACCACCCGGGCGATCGTCGGCTCGATCAACTGCGGATCCCCAACCGCGGCGAGGGAGACGAACCACACGCCATCGCCGTACTTCTCGACGCTCTCGGCAGCTGCTTGCAACGCCAGCCGGGTCTTGCCCGACCCGCCCGGCCCGGTGAGCGTGACGATGCGATACGCGTCGAGGAGCGCCAGCACCTCGGCAAGCTCGCTTTCGCGTCCGACGAACGGCGTCGGCTGTACCGGAAGGTTCGTCTGGTCGACGCTCCTCAGTGGCGGGAACTCGTCGTCGTCGAGCTGGTAGAGGCGCTCCGGGGCCGCGAGGTCCTTGAGCCGGTGCACGCCGAGGTCGCGCAGGCGACTTGCGTCCGTGAGGTCGCGCGTTGCCTGGGAGACCAGAACCTGGCCGCCGTGACCGGCGGCGGCGATGCGCGCGGCACGATGCACATCGATCCCGACGTATCCCTCCTCGGTCAGCGTCGGCTCGCCGGTGTGCAGGCCCATGCGCACCCGGACCGGACCGTCGGCGAGCGCTTCGCGCCCCGCAGCGGCGGCCGCCAGCGCGTCGGACGCCTTCGCAAAGGCCACGAAGAATGCGTCTCCCTCCGTGCCCACCTCGATGCCCCCGTGGCGAGCAAACTCCTCGCGCAGCACGCGCCGGTGATCGGCCAGCACGTCTGCGTACTCGTCGCCGAGCTCCTGCAGAAGCTGGGTCGAGCCTTCGATGTCCGTGAACAGGAACGTGACGGTGCCACGCGGAAGCGCCACGTCAGACCGCATGCGCCCGACGATAGCGCTCCTCCGCACGAGTCATTCGCCGTCGTACTCGTCGTGCCGGCGGATCCAGACCTGCCACGCCTCGCCCTCGTCGCGGCCTCTCGGTGCTCGGTCGAGGATCGAGTAGTAGCCCATCAAGAACTCCACTCCACGACCCGTCGTCGAGTACGTGTGGTAGACGGTGCCGTCGTCGCGTACGAAGGTGCTGAACCCGAAGAGCTCGGTCAAATACCCAACGACGTCGGTGCCCGTCGAGCCGGCGTTGTGCGCGACGATCGGCGGCATCCCCGCATCGAGCATCGGCGCGATCGCCTCGCGTGTCTGCTCCTCGCTGGTCGAGAAGCCAAGGTCGAAGTTGAAGTCGGTACGGGAGGACGAGACCCACGGAATGCTCCAGCCCATCCGGCGCTCGTAGGCCTGGAGCTTCTCCAGCGGTGCCTGTGAGACGAGGACGAACGTGACGTCACGAGCGTGCAGGTGCGCGAGCAGGCCGTTCACGGTGTCGGCCATCGACGAGCAGGTCGGGCAGCCTGCCTCGTAGCTCGGGCCGAACATGAAGTGGTAGACGAGCAGCTGGGACCGCCCGTCGAACAGCTCGACAAGCGTCTTCTCCCCGTCGTCCGCGTCGAAGCGGTACTCCTTCTCGATCCGCACCCACGGCAGCTCGCGTCGTTCCTGCGCGAGCTCGTCGCCGAGCCTCGTGTGCTCCTTTTCGCGGACGAGTAGCCGCTCACGCGCGGCGAGCCATTCTTCGCGTGTTCCGATCCGGTGATCAGTCATCCTTCTCTCCTTCGCGAGGTGGCAATCAACTGCGGGGCCGACCGGCAGCGCCTCGAGTGGTGGGTCCTCGTCAGGTTCCCGGTGCGCTCGTCGGACGCGCTTGGCGGTCGGCCCACTCGGCCGAGCGCCATTCGACCGAGACGACGTCGATCGGCTGTTCGAAGCCCTTCAGCGAGGCCGCACGCGGCTCCGACAAGACGAACATCGCTTCGACGCCGTCAAGCGTCTCGCGGCTGACGAGAATCTCGCCCGCATCCGCTGCCGCGCCTATCCGCGCGGCGACGTGGACGCTCAGCCCGCCGTAGTCCGCGAAGTTCGCGCCGGTCTTGAACGCCTTTCCCGCGTGGGCGCCGATCCTGACCTCGGCTGCGAACGCGTCCGACTGAAGCGCGCGTTGGATCTCCACGGCCGCGTCGATTGCCGCCCTGGGGTCGCCGAAGGACGCGAAGAAGCCGTCGCCGGTCTGTTTGATCACATCGCCGCCGCTCTGGCTGATTCGCGCGCGCACGAGCTCGTCGTGTCGCGCGAGCAGCTCTCTCCATCGCTCGTCGCCCAGGTTCTCGAGCAGCGTGGTCGAGCCCACGATGTCGGTGAACAGGAACGTGCGGCGGGCTTCGACTCGGCCCAGAAGCTCTTTGACGCGCTCTTCGTCGAGCCTCGCCCCGAGCCGCTCGAACGTTCTCAGCGCGGACTGCAGCTCCAGCGTCGCTCCGTGCTCGTCGCCCTGCTGCCGCAAGGCGATCCCGAGCAGCATGCGCGCTTGCGCCGTCTCGTACGGCGCCCCCACCTGCTGCCAATCGTCCCGCGCATGCTGGAGGTCGCGGGTCGCGCCGGCCCAATCCTTCTCGGAGAGCTCGATCTGCCCGACGGTCAGGTGGACTGAGCCGTCGAACGCGGGCGCGCGTCGCTCGCCGATCTTGTAGGAGTCGACGATCTGCTGGAGCTCGGCGGCGGCCGAGCGGGCCGTCCCGAGGTCGGCCGCCGCGACCGCGATCTCGACGTGCGCCGGCAGCACCCGCATGCGCGCCAAGGGCCCCTGGGTCTCCCCGAGCGCACGCGTGGTCCCCGCCAGTGCGCTCTCGACTTTCCCTTCGGCGAGGTGGAGGAGCGCCAAGCCGGGCTGCGGAGAGCGGCCGAGCTCGTTCGCGGTGCGGAATGCCTCGTCGGCGGCCGCGAAGTCGCCGCGGCGACGGCGGATCTCACCGATCTCGTAGTAGCCGCCGGCGGTCACGAAGCGGTCGAAATCCATGAGCTCCTCGCAGGCGGCGAGCGCCGTCTTCTCGGCCCCGGGCCAGTCGCCGCGCAGGCGCATGATCTCTGCCCGGTGAATCCGGCAGGCGCCGGGAAAGCCGTTCATGTCTTCTTGCTCGCACCACCGGCTCGCCGCCTCCGTCCACTCGGCCGCGCGACGGTAGTCACCGACGTTCTGGCACGAGGTGATCGTCATGCAATAGACGAGGCCGGTCGCGAACGGACGCAGCTCGCCGGAGACGGCCGACGTGCTGGCCTCATCGAGCAACGCGAGCCCCTTCTCGACCTCGCCGCTCTGCACGAAGGCCCGCCCCTTGGCGACGAGAGCCAGAACCTGGGTGTCTCGGTCCCCCGCGCGCACCGCGATGTCGTGGGCTCGTTCGAGCTCGGTCAGGGCGCGCCCGACATTTCCTTGCGTCAAGAGCTCGGTCACTCCACGCGACAGCGCGAGGTACCCGTGCTCCGCTGCTTCGGGCAGCCCTTCCAGCAGATGCTCCGCATTCGAGAACCATCCTCGCGAGACGGCGAACGCACCACGGTTCGTCTGATCCCACGAGAGCGTCAGTGCGAGACGGGCTGCGCCGAGCTTGTCGCCTACCGCCGAAAAGCCGGCGTACGAGCGCTCGCGCAAGCCGATCGCCTCGTCGAGCCGTCCCGTCCACCAGGCCGCTTCCGCGAAGCGCTCCAGATCCTCCGGCGTCAGGTCGAGCTCGTCCGAGCCCGAGTACGCCTCGTAGGTCTCGCGCCAGGCGTGGCGCTGTGCAGACCTCCGCGCAACATCGACGATCTCGGCCACCGTCCAACGGTATCGCAGGCTCCTAGAGCGACTTGGCTGCACGCCGTCCGGGTTACGCGAGAGGATGCGCGCGTGAGGATTGGCGTCCTGCTGGGCTCGGCGGCCGGTTTCGTGCTGGCGATCCTGCTCGTCGTGTCGGGTGCGGCTGGGGCGACCGCGGCCGGCTCGGCGACGACTGCGACGGCCGTTGCAGTCGGCATGAGCCACACCTGCGCGCTGACGAGCGCCGGCGGGGTCAAGTGCTGGGGCGACAACTACAACGGGGAGCTCGGCGACGAGACGGTGACGGAGCGGCACGATCCGGTCGACGTCACCGGGCTCAGAAGCGGCGTGCAGGCGATCGCCGCCGGCGATTACTTCAGCTGCGCCCTCACGGACGCGGGCGCGGTCAAGTGCTGGGGCTACAACGGCTTCGGCCAGCTCGGCGACGGCACAACGCGCGATCGCCACACGCCCGTCGGTGTCGCCGGCCTCTCGAAGGGCGTGGTCGCCATCGCCGCGGGAAGCACCCATGCGTGCGCGCTCACCAACGGCGGTGCGGTGAGGTGCTGGGGCTCCAACGGCTCGGGTGCGCTCGGCAACGGCACCGCATCCGGCCGCCGCTCGCCGGCAGGCGTCATGGGAATGGCGAGCGGCGTGACCACGATCACGGCCGGTCTCGACTACACGTGCGCGCTGACGAGCCCCGGCGGGGTCAAGTGCTGGGGCGACAACGGCATGGGCAAGCTCGGCGACCGAACGCTCACTGACCGCTACACGCCGGTCGACGTCTTCGGCCTCACGAGCGGCGTTGCCGGCGTCACGGCGTCCCACTCCCTCGGCCATACCTGCGCGATCACGTCCGGCGGAGCGGTCGAGTGCTGGGGCGACAACGCCTTCGGCGAGCTCGGCGACGGGACCACGAACAATCGCTACGCCCCCGTCGCTGTCGCGGGGCTTTCGAGCGGGATCGTCGCCGCCTCGGCCGGGGGCTTTTACACCTGCGCGATCGCGGGCCTCGGCCGGATGTTGTGCTGGGGCGACAACAGCGACGGCGCGCTCGGGGACGGAACCCGGACCGACCGTTCCACGCCGGTCGAGGTCGCCCGACTGGGCGACGGCGTGGTCTCGATGGCGACCGGGCTCAGCCACACCTGCGCGGTCACTGGCGCAGGTGTGGTCAAGTGCTGGGGCGACAACGCCTTCGGCGAGCTCGGCGACGGGACGACGAACGACCGGCTTGCCCCGGTCACGGTGGGGCTCCAGACTCGCTGCGTGGTCCCGAACGTCGTCGGAAAGCTCCTGGCGCCGGCGATAACGACGATCGCGAAGGCCCATTGCCGGACCGGGGCGATCGCCAGGAAGCTGTCGCCTGCGAAGAGCGTGGGGCGCGTGCTTGCTCAGAAGCCTCGAGCGGGGGCGAGGCTCGTCGTCTGGGCCAGGGTCAACCTGACGGTCGGCCGGGGCCCGAGGTAGTACCCCGCTAGACGGCCGCGGCGAGTACGGCGAGCACGTCGTCGGCGTGGCTGTCCGGGCTCACGCGGCGCATGATCTTGGCGACGTTGCCCTCGGGGTCGATCACGAACGTCGAGCGCTCGTAGGATCGTTTGCCTTCTTTCCCGACGCCGTACGGCTCGGCGAGGAGATGCTCGGGGTCGGCGAGGAGGGTGAAGGGGAGCGAGTACTTCTCCTTGAAGCGCTCGTGTGACTCCCGCGAGTCGGCGCTGATGCCGAGGATCTCCGCTCCGGCGCGCTGAAACTCGCCCCAGGCGTCCCGGATCCCGCAGGCCTGCCGCGTGCAGCCCGGAGTATCGTCCTTGGGATAGAAGTAGAGGACGACGGGCTTCCCGCGCAGGTCGGAGAGCCGCACGCTCTCACCGGTGTCGCTCTGGAGCTCGAAGTCGGGTGCCGGCCGGCCTTCCTCGATCACGCCGGGACTCTAGCTAGCTACCCTGGCTCGGGTGCGCGGCTTCCGTGACAT
>JBKPAM010000071.1:0-7462 GCA_046726435.1 Actinomycetota bacterium | reverse complement strand
GGGATCAAGCTCCCTTGGTGCGAAGATCAGCGGCTCTGCCTAGCCGGCACGTCACAAGAATGGCGCCCTGTGAACGTCAAAGTTCAGGGGATGATCGATTAGCAGAGGAGGGATCGAATGAGACGGCTTTTCGCCGCGGCGTCGCTGGCTGCCGCGCTCATCGCACTCATCGCAAGCGGATCGGCCCCGGGCAAGGGTCCTCCGCCCGGCCACGGTCACGGCAAGGGTAAGGGCCACGGCTCGATGTCGGTCTTCGCGAGCGGCTTCAACAACCCGCGTGGCCTCGCCTTCGGGCCCGACGGAAACCTGTACGTCGCCGAGGGCGGCCTCGGCGGCTCAACCTCGACAGCCGGCCAGTGCGCCCAGGTCGTGCCGCCGATCGGCCCCTACACCGGCAGCACCAACGACCCGGTGCTCGGCGGCCGGATCTCGAAGGTCAGTCCTGCTGGCGCAGTCTCGACGGTCGTCGGCGCTTTGCCCTCCTCGAAGAATGCACTCAACGCCGTCGAGGGCGTGGCCGACGTGGCCTTTTTGCACGGGCAGCTGTATGGCCTGCTCGCTGGCGCGGGCTGCTCGCACGGCGTCGCCACGGTACCGAACGGGATCATCCGCGTCGGCCCCGGGAACACCTGGACGGTGGTCGCGAACCTGAGCGCCTTCATCCAGGCTAACCCGGTCGCGCACCCGAACCCGGGCGACTTCGAGCCGGACGGGACGTGGTACAGCATGGTCGCCGCCAAGGGAGCGCTCTACGCGGTCGAGCCGAACCACGGCGAGGTCGACCGGGTCAGCCCGAGCGGCGCGATCAGCCGCCTCGTCGACGTCTCCGCCCACTACGGGCACAACGTCCCGACGGCGATCGCCCGCCACGGTGTCTTCTACCTCGGGAACCTGGGCCTGTTCAATCCATCCGACCAGGCCGGTGACGAGCACGTCTACCAGCTGAACCCGAACGGCAGGATCCGCATCCGCGCCTCCGGCCTGGAGAAGGTGCTGGCCCTCGCCTTCCACGGCGGCAAGCTCTACGCGCTGGAGACGAGCACCTCGGCAGGCGGGCCCGTTCCAGGTACGGGCGCGATCGTGCGCGTGCGCGCGGGTCATCCCGTCCAGACGATCGTGTCCGGACTCGTGTTCCCAACCGGGATGACGATCGGACGCGACGGGGCGTTCTACGTCTCCGAGAACGGCTTCGGCTTCCCGGCCGGGCAAGGCCGGATCGTCCGCATTACAACCCACTGATCACACATGCTTCCTCCGGGTCGGCCGCGCGCCGGCCCGGAGGATTCGGTTCATCGCCTAGGCCGTCTGCGGCAGCTACTTGACGGAGCGAGGCGTTCCGTGCTCTGGCTCAGTCGCGTTAGCAGACGTGACAAGTACTGCCACGACAAGGGCATGGCCCTCGCCCGCTAACACGGCCGCGGTCAGCTCCGCGGCAGAGCTCCCAGGCGACGGCTAGGAGGGTCCATGAACCGCATCATGCCCCCTTTGCGGCCCCCACAAAAGCGGGGTTTGCAGGGAAAAAGCCGTAGAGTCCGGGGTCCGCGTGCTTTAGGGGCAGCAATGGACTCGTCTGCCTTTGCAGGCGCGCGAAGTACTGCCACAACGGGGCATGGCCCCGCTCAACCACTCCGCGCGCTCTAGACGGCACGGCGAAGCCCATCTGCTGGGGTCCATGATTCGGCATCGCGGCACCCATTGCGGCACCCTCAAAAAGTGCCGCTTGCAGGAGAAATAGCCTAGAGTGCCGGGGGCCGACGCCTTTGGGGGCCGCTATCGGCGCGAGCAACTTTTTTCACAGCCGCGCCAAGTACTGCCACAACGGGGCATGACCTTCGCCGACTGGTCGGCGCCCGCAGCGGCCGGCAGTCACGCGCGTGCAGTGCCGGCGGGGTCAATCATGCCCCCGACTGTCCCCTTCGTTTTCCCCTCGCAAAGCGCGCATTTCCAGGCAGATACGGCCGGGGAGCGATTCGCGCCCTTTGGGGCAGCGATGGGCTCGACTGCCTGACCGAGGTTCTCGCGTAACACGCTCACCTAGCGGCCAATGGCGAGCGGCGGCGAGCCGTGAAGCCCGCCGTCGCTACACCTTCAGTTACCTGGGCGTCGTTCCGCTCAGCAGGTTCGCGCCGCTCACCGTGTTACCTGGTCGGGTCCGCTTGCTCCTCGCCGGGGAGGATCGCCGTGCCCAGCAGAAGCGGCTGCCTCCGATCGTGTTGCCCTTCAGTACACGGTGACGCCGTAGGCGTTGGCGGCTTCGCGGACCGGCTGGAAGAAGGTGGTGCCACCGGACGTGCAGTCGCCGCTGCCTCCGGAGGTGAGTCCCAGCGCCTTCGTCCCGTCATAGAGCGGGCCGCCGGAGTCGCCTGGCTCGGCACACACGTTGGTTTGAATCAAGCCACTCACGACACCATGGAGACGACCGACGTAACGGACCGAGACGTTCAGCGCGGTGACGGTGCCTGAGTGGATACCGGTGGTTGAGCCGTCGCGCGTGACCTTCTCGCCGACGGAGGCGTCCGCAACGCTGAACCCACCTGGGTGGGACAGCGAAGGGTTGTCGTAGCGGACTAGCGCGTAATCATTACCCGGGAAGCTGTAGTTGACGGTCGGGCCGATCAGTGTGGTGTGGCTCGAGTTGGTGTACCAGGTGTCGGCGAGCTTCCCGCAGTGCCCGGCGGTCAGGAAGTAGTAGGTGCTTCCACTGACCACGTTGAAGCCGAGCGAGCAGCGATACTGGCCGCCGTAGATGGCATCCCCGCCCGACAGCAGCGGCCGGATCGCACCCGGCACGCGCTTGATCCGGATGGCCCCGGCATAGGCGCCGCCGCTCTTCTTGATGGCGGCCACCTCCGCGGCCGAAACGGTGCGGTCAGCGGTCACCACCACTCGGTCGGCGGCGCCGTCGACGTACCACGCGATGCCTCCGACCCCTGACTGCTTGACCGCGTGGCGGGCCGCGGAAAGCTGGCCTTTGCTGAATGGGCGTGTGGCCGCGGGGGCGGCGGGGGACAGGATCCATACGCAAATCGCCGCCAGGGCGATGGCGACGGCGAGCAACTGGGCGGCTCTCGTCGCAGGACGTCGCGCTGGAAGGGGGTTCATAACCACGGGTCCTCCTCTCCTAGTCACAGTGGCTTCCTGAAGGGGTTTCGAACCTGACGAGCGCGCGCGCTAGCTAAGCCAGACGGCCCAGGCGTCGGACCTCTGCGCCTGGCTCGGGCTCGATAATCGGCCGCAGCAACGATTTTTTGCCTCCGCGGTCGCAAGTCGCGGGCCCCCTTCGTTGCTGGAAGGGTGGTAGTACGACCAGTCGCAATTGTCAACCAGTAGAGACCCGATTAACGCATGGAAGGCTCGAACCGGCCCGGCTAAGACGCGAATGGCTCTTCGGGGGAAATGAGTGGAAAACAGGACGTTATGGGTCGAACGCCGCAGAAAAAACGGCTATCGCCAGAACGGGCAACGGTCGCTCGCGTGTGGGCTCAGTCTGTTACAGGGCCGCTAGTCCATCGCCTCCCCAGACGGTCTGACCGTTCTCCCGTCCGCGAGGCGCATCAGCCGCCACGCTAGGAGCCCGAGCCAGAGGAACCAGGTGATGCTCCCAGCGCGTTGCGACGCGCCGTTGCCGATGGCGCTGAAGAGAACGCCCACGGCCGCCACGACGGCGCATCACTGTGGGCGAATATCGCTCGTGCGTTCATTCGTGGCGCGGGCAGCGACTTCCTAGCTGTGGGTAGAGCTGTGGAGAACGCGTTACTCGTCGGCCGAGTGCGAGAGACCACGGCTGCGCAGAGCAGCGATCCGGCGCTGAAGGAGCAGACCAAGCTGCCTCCGCGATCCCTCGGACTCGGCTCGCGGGATCCCAGCGTCCTTCGCGGTGTCTTGGCGAGCGTGCCAAAGGTCGACGTGTAGGAGCTCGATCTCCTCGACCAGCATCATGATCGCCCTGCCGGCGGCTCTTAGCTCGGCTCGGCGATCGTTCAGGAGACCCTCGCCCCAGGCCCGAAGCATCTCGAGCTTCTCTTCGTCCAGACGATCCAATCAGACGACCCCCTCGCCGCCCATTCTGGCGCGACGCCGCAGTCAGTGGACACACCCGCCGGTTCGTCTGCGGGAGGTTCTCACTACCCTCGCTACCAGTGGGCAGCGCGGGTTGTTCGGAGCACCGCCACCCGCTCACCGTGATCCCACGCCCGTTTGATCGTATACGGCCCTGGCGACGCCGTGCCAAGCCCGTGTCAGGCTCGCTCCGAGCTAGCTGCCGAGCGTTGTGCCGCCGTGATGACGGCAGGACCGAAGTCGCGATTCCACGCGGGGAAGTCCGCACAGAGTACCCCCGGCAACGAGTCGCTCCCATCTTCCGGTGGAAGCGGAGCGAGAACGCCCCAAAGAAGACGGACTGCATCGGGACCACCGTGACCGAGGACCGAGGGCCGGAGCATCAGGGGCGGCGTCGGCTCGCGACGCCGACCCCGTTGTCGCACCTCAGCTGCCGCCGCTCATGCCGGCTCGCCGGTCTGCGGCGGGCCGATGCGGTAGGGCCGCATCATCTCGTTGTCCTCGTGCTCGACAATGTGGCAATGCCAGACAAACTGGCCGGGTGTATTGAACCGCCCCTTGACCCGGGTGACCTGACCGGGGTAGCTGATAACCGTGTCCTTGAGCCCGTGCTCCCACTGCTCCGCCTGAGTCGGGTCGCCGACGAGTTGGAACGGTTGAATGGCGATGCCCTCCTCGTCGCTCACCAGTTGCTGGCGGTTGACGACCTCGAAGGTGATCTCGTGGATGTGCATGGGGTGGGCGTCGGCCGTGCCGTTGTAGAGCTCCCACACCTCCGTGTCTCCCGGGCTCGGATTCTCGCTCACCGGGTCGGCCCACATCTTGTGGGTGGGAGTCCCCTCGGTATCGACGGTGCCGAGCATCGCCTCGGCCGGTCCGTCCCAGTACAGAGACGCCTGCTCGAGGAGGGCAAGAGGGCGGGTTCTCGCCGACGCCGGAAGCGGAGCGATCGCCGGCAGCACGAGGAACTGCGGCGGCGTGCTCGGATCGGCTGCCACCGCCGGCACGACCCGAAACTGCAGGATCTGGCCGGTGGTGTTCGGATCTGAGGCGTCGAAGTCCCCCGGCGGCTCGCCGCCTCCGAACGGCTCGTCCGGGCCCAAGTTCGCGAGCACGTAGTTCCCGACCGGAACGTTCGTGAAGTCGACGATGAGGTCGGCGCGCTCGGCGAGCCCCATCAGGAGCTGGTTGTTGTTGTCGGCGGTCAGGTTGACCGGCGCCGCCAGGAACCCGCCTTCGTTCCCGATCTGCCAGACCTCGACGCCGGGGATGTTCTTAAAGTCGAGGATCAGGAAGCGCGATTGGCAGCCATTCAGGAAGCGGAGTCGGTAGCGACGTTGCTCCACCTTCTGAAACGGCCAGGTGTTGCCGTTGACCATGATCGTGTTCCCGAAGAATTCGGGGTTCCAGATCGGCGAGAGATCGGTGTCCGGGATGAAGCCCGGGTCGTCGGCCGTGGCGCCGTCGAAGAACTCGCGCGAATCCGGGTAGAAGAGCGAGCCGTCGGCGTTGAACGCGCGGTCCTGGATCGCGACCGGGATCTCGTAGTACGTCTTGTTGGGCGGGAACATGTCGCCCTCTATCGGCGCCGGCCCCGGGAGGACGGCCGTCGTGCCGAACCGGCTGTCGGACAACGCCTTGTCGCCGGCTGGCCCGCCGCGCACGATGTAGAAGCCCGCGGGGCCGGCGTAGACGTTGAGCCGGGTCATCCCCAGCGCGTGGTCGTGGTACCAGATCGTCGAGGCGCGGTTCTCGTTCGGATACTGGAAGACCGCGAAGCCGGGTCCCCAGCTCACGCCATAAGCGGCGTGGGCCTTGTTGGCGAAGAAGTCGTACCACGTCCCTGTGCTCGCGTAGCCGGAGGGGATGTCGTTCGCCGCCGGCAGGTACCAAGCCTCGGCGTAGCCGTCGCTGTCGTCGGCGACGCCAACCGCGCCGTGGACATGGGTCACGATCGGCACTGGCCCCGTGTAGGGGCCGGGCGTCTCGTCGAAGGTCGGGCGCATGTCGCGCCCATTTGAACCGCCGGGCGGATTGGCCCAGTGCAGCGTCTGGTCGACTGGCAGCAGATGGGGTAGGTACTTCCCGTTCGCGCCCTTGAGATCGTTGATCCACTTGACGCGGACGGGTCGCTTCCACTGGGCCTCGATCGTGAGCGATGGCGCGTGGTGAATGAGCAGGCCCTTCTTGCTCGCAGACTTCACCGCCCCATATCCCCAGACCGTCGTTGTCGGCAGTGGCGCGGGCAGGATCTGCTCGCCGAACTGCTGCATCGAGATCTCGTAGTAGTCGGCCGGCTTGCCGCCCGGGAGCGTGATGGTGCCCGCCCGCGGCATCACCGGCGGAATGAGCATGGGGGTCTGGTACTTCGGAATGTCGAGCGGGTCGAGCGTGCCGCCTGCGAGCTGTGCCAGTGCGACGGGTGCGCTCGTGCCGGGAAGCCTTCCAAAAAGGTAGAAGCCGGCGCTGGCACCGCCGACCCAAGCAATGAATGTCCTTCGTGTGAATCGCAGGGGGCGCTCCATCATGGGCTCCTTTCCCCCCGCCGCAGTGCATTTACGAGTTCCTAACACGCGGCGGCGGGATGCACATCCGTACTAGCCTCGGAATGCGCATCCGTAGTTCGGGCTGTGTGAACTCGGAAAAGTACGTGCCGTCAAGCCGAGTCCGTTAGGAGCTAAATGTCAGGGCGGCCCCGAGCAGGAGAAGCTTTTGCATTTCCGAGTCGACCCCCGTTCGGGTTCGTTGTCCACTGAGACGACGCGCCTGCGACCGACGAATTGCGCTTCCTCCCGTTAGACGTTCGTAGAGCCTTGCGTCCTTACACATCTGCAAACGAGCTCGTCCTCCTTGCCGGGGCTTCCTCGACGATCGTTAAGGTCGGACCTCTTCCAGTACGAGGTCCTCCGGTGACTAGTGACCACCTCGAGGATGAATTGTCGACTGCGCTTGGGCGGGCAGCAGACCACCAGCTCTCGGTTGCTTCGGGATCGAACGCGAATGAGCCGGGCGCCTTCCTTCGGGACTGACGCTTTCCCCGCGGGGAGACGAAGGAGCCGTCCGACTCCTCCTCTTGCCAAGGCTGACAGCATCGTCACTTGAAGGGCAGGCGTTGCTTGTTCACAGTTGCGGCGTCAGTCCCTAAGGGAGGGGGATCGAATGACCAGGATGCGACGTGTTGGCGCGATCGCATTCGCGCTGTTCGCACTTGCCGGCTCTGTGGCGCCGGCCGCGTTCTCCGACGCGGGCGGTGGGCCCGGCAGCAACGCTGGCTGCGCGGGCCACCAGCCGCCACCGCCGCCTGGGGGAGGCTGTCACCACTAGCGACTCGTCCGACAGCTGAGCCCCGCACAGGATGCGGCCTGGGCGGGGCTCCGCCTCTCCCCATCCAGGCTCAAGACCC
>JBKPAM010000070.1:0-22858 GCA_046726435.1 Actinomycetota bacterium | reverse complement strand
TCCGGGTCGCGGAGGTAGATCGCTTCCGAGACGCCGTGGTCGGTCGCGCCGTCGATGGGCCAGCGCGCCTGCGCGAGCCGTCGCAGCGCGTCGCCGAGCTGCCGGCGGTCGGGGTAGCGGATCGCAACGTGGTAGAGGCCGGTCGTGCCCGGCGGAGGAGGCGAGCCGCCGCGCGACTCCCACGTGTTCAGGCCGAGGTGGTGGTGGTAGCCGCCGGCCGAGATGAACGCAGCCTGGTCGCCCATGCGCTGCGTGACGTCGAACCCCAGGATGTCGCGGTAGAAGGCCAGCGACCGGTCGATGTCGGAGACCTTCAAGTGGACGTGCCCGATGTCGACTCGCGGGTCGATGCTCATCGCGGATCCTCCTGACCCACTCTGCATTGACCGGTCATTGCAGACGGTCGTCCGGGCATAGCCCGGCCGACCTGGACACGCCGTCGCAAGCGCCGGCTCACACACTGAAGATAGCCGCGGCGGCACGGCCGTTGACGGTGTCCTGATCGAAGGTCAAACTGGCTGTGCAGTGGCGTCCGGCAACGAGGGAGTGGCCGAGAGCATCGGCCAGCGTTTGCGACGCCTGCGCTACGAGCGCGGGCTGTCCCAGCGCGAGCTGTCGAGCCCCGGCGTCTCCTACGCGTACATCTCGAGGATCGAGGCCGGCGCGAGGCGGCCGTCCGTCAAGGCGTTGCGGATGCTCGCCAGGAAGCTGGGAGTCTCGGCCGACTACCTCGAGACCGGCTCGGAGATCCGCGACACCGACGAGCGCGAGCTGCGAATCGCCTACGCGGAGCTCGAGCTGCGCCTGGCCGTGGATCCCGGCGAGGCCGAGGAGAGGCTCAGCGAGCTCCGCGACGAGGCGCTCGCCGCCGGCGACGCGACCGCAGCCGCGCGCTCGAGCCTCGCGCTCGGCCTGGCATCGGCGCGCGCCGGCCGAAACTCCGAGGCGATCGAGCGCCTCGAATCGGCCCTCGCGGCCGCGCCGGTCTCGCCGAGCGCGCGGCCCGAGGTCTACGGCACGCTCGGCCGCGCTTACGCCGCCACCTCCCGCCCGGACAAAGCCGTCGAGCTCTTCGAGGAGTGCCTCGCCGAGGTCACGCGAGACGCGCCGGGGGACCTCGCCGCCCAGGCTCGATTTTCGACCTACCTGGGCGGCGCGCTGGCCGACCGCGGTGAGCTCGAGCGCGCGCAATCCGTTCTGGAGGCAGTGCTCGATCGTGCCGACGAGATGACCGACCCCTACGCACGCGTCCGGCTCTACTGGTCGCTCGCGCGCTCGAGCGAGCTACACGGACGATCGGCCGCCGCGCTCGACTACATCCGCCGGGCGGTCGGGCTCCTCGTGGCGACGGACGACACACTCGAGCTCGCGCGCGCCCACCTGCTCAGCGGCGGCATCCTGGTCTCGAGGGGCAGGGCCGAGGAGGCGGGCGGCCGGCTAGACCTGGCCGAGGAGCTGCTCGGATCCAACCCGAGCGCCGCGGACCGCGCGATCCTCGAAACCGACAGGTCTCGTAGGTCGGCGCTGCTAGGCGAGGGCGACGAGGCGGTCCGCCACGCCACGAGCGCCCTGGAGGGGGCGAGGGACGAGCTCCAGCGCGAACGGGGAAGCGCGCTGTGGGCGCTGGCCGAGGGGCTCGCCCTCACCGGCGACACAGACGGCGCGAACGAGGCCTTCGAGACCGCGACGGCGCTGCTCGGCGAGCACGGCGAGCGGCGCGACTACGCCGAGGCTTACCGAGCCTGGGGGAAATTCCTCCGACGCGCCGGCCGTGAGCAGGAGGCGCTCGAGGTACTGGAGCGCGCGGCCGACGTCGCTGCGGAGCCCGCCGTGACCGACACCGGCCTCGCACCGTGATCTCGGCCGCGGTCCGGCCGCGGGGCCCGTACTCCCTCCGCGCCACCACGCGGTTGGGCGGCGATGCCACCCGATCCGTGATCGACGGCGTCGTGGTGGCCGCGCTTGCGAGCGGCGGCGCCGGCCGTGCCTGGCAGCAGGCGAACGGAACGGTCCAGCTTCGTGCGCCTACCGAAGCCGGAATCGAAGAGCTCCGCTTCGTGCTCGCTCTCGACGACGACCACTCCGAGTTCCTGCGCCGTTTCGCGCGCGACCCGCTCATCGGGACGGCGACGCGGCGGGTGCGCGGCCTGCGGCCGATGCGGACCTCGACCGTCGCCCAGGCGCTGCTGCGCGCGCTCTGCGGGCAGCTGATCCAGGCCCGGAGAGCCCGCGAGATCGAGCGCACCGTGATCCGGGCAGTGACCCCGCAGCTGACCGGGACGCGGCTCCACGCGCCCCCGAGCCGGGAATGCCTCGGCGGCCTGGCGCCGGCAGAGCTCCGCCGGCTGGGCGTCGGCATGCGACGAGGCGCCACGCTCGTCCGTCTCTGCCGCTCTGTTGATCTCGAGCGACTCCGAACGCTCCCCCGCGAGGGGACGGCGGAACGGCTGCTCCGGGAGCGCGGGCTGGGGCCGTGGTCGGTGGGCGTGGTCTTTCTGCAGGGGCTCGGCCGCTACGACCGCGGTCTCGTCGCGGACCTCTCCCTCGTGAAGCTGTGCTCCGCGCTCCGCGGGCGCTGGGTCGAGGGCTGGGAGACGGCGGAGCTTCTGGAGCCGTACCGCGAGTGGGCGGGCCTGGCGAGCATCTACCTCCTCGCCTCGTTGGGCATGGGCCTCATACCACTCCCGGAGAAACGGGCCGCCTAGCT
This sequence comes from Actinomycetota bacterium, assembly GCA_046726435.1. Classification (GTDB taxonomy): domain Bacteria; phylum Actinomycetota; class Thermoleophilia; order Gaiellales; family Gaiellaceae; genus AC-32. Next base: position 20,151 of record JBKPAM010000070.1, on the reverse strand, counting down.
AAGGAGGGCTTGACGAAACGACGGCTGTGCCGCCGGGCCGCGCACCCCGGCGACGAGCGACGTTCCGTCAATCCCTCCTAGACTCCCGCGCATGACAGTCGACGCGCGACGCGTCGCGATCCTCGGCGCCGGCACGATCGGCGAGTCGCTGCTGCACGGGTTGCTGAGCGGCGGCTGGCGCGACCCCGGCGAGATCGTGGCGACCGTGCACGCCGAGGAGCGGGTGCGCGAGCTCGAGGAGCGACACGGCGTGCACGTCACGCTCTCAAACGCGGAGGCGGTCGCCGGCGCGGCCCTGGTCGTGATCGCGGTCAAGCCGCAGGACTTCGACGCGCTCCTCGGCGAGGTCGGCGGCGTGCTCTCGACCGAGCAGACCGTGCTCTCGGTCGCCGCCGCGATTCCGACGGCCGCGATCGAGCGGCGCATCGCGCCCGGGGTGCCGGTCGTCCGGGCGATGCCGAATCGGCCGGCGACGGTCCACGAGGGCATTGCCGGCCTCTGCGCCGGCGCACACGCGCGCGAAGAGCACCTTCGCCTGGCCGAGGAGGCGCTCAGCCACCTCGGCGCCGTCGTCCAGGTGCCCGAGCGCTACATGGACGCGGTCACCGCCGTCTCCGGCTCCGGCCCCGCCTATTTCGCCCTGCTCGCGGAGGCGATGATCGAGGCCGGCATCCTGCTCGGCCTCTCGCGGGAGGTCTCGACACAGCTCGTCGTCCAGACGATGCTGGGCACGGCCCGGCTCCTGCGCGACGAGGGGATCCACCCCGTCGAGCTGCGCGAGCAGGTGACCTCGCCGGGCGGGACGACGATCCGCGCGATTCGGGAGCTCGAGCGAGCGGGTGTGCGAGCGGCGTTCCTGAACGCGATTCAGGCCGCCATGGAGCGCTCGCAGGAGCTGGCCGCCGGCGAGCAGTGACGCTCTTCGGGGTCGAGGTGGTGCGCTGCGCGGACGCAGAGGAGGTCGCGTCCGTGGTCGCAGACGAGCTGGCCGCGGCGGCACGCGCCGGACAGGCGGTGGTCCTCACCGGAGGCCGGACCCCGGGCCGGGCGTACCAAGTCGCGGCGGACCGCGAGCCGGACTGGAGCGAGGCCTCGCTCTGGTGGGGGGATGAGCGGTGCGTCCCCCCGGAGGACGAGAGGTCGAACTACCGCCTCGCGCGTGAGAACCTGCTCGAGCGCCTCGAGGCGCCGCCACGCCGGGTCCGGCGGATTCGAGGAGAGCTCGGCCCCGACGAGGCGGCGCGGGAGTACGACGAGCTGCTCGAGGGCGTGCGCCTCGATTACGTCCTGCTCGGTCTCGGGCCGGACGGGCACGCGGCTTCGCTCTTTCCGAGTGAGCCGACCCTCGAGGAACGAGAGCGGCGTGCGATTGCGGCCGAGGCCAAGCTCGAGCCGCTCGTGGCCCGGGTCACACTGACCGTGCCCGTGCTCTCCGCGGCTCCCGAGGTTGTGTTCATCGTGACGGGCGAGGACAAGGCGGAGGCCGTCGAACGCGCGTTCGCCAGGCCGCCTGACCCTGCGACCCCGGCGAGCCTGATCCGTTCCGCGCAGGGCCGTACGCGAGTCGTGGCCGACGAGCCGGCCGCTGCGCAGCTTGGTCGCTAGACACGGCAGAGCAGCCCGTGTATACAGCCGAGGCATGGCCGCCCCGGAGTCCAAGCAGACCTTGGACGTCCTCACTCTCGACCGTCCAGATCAGCTCAAGGCATTGGGCCACCCGCTGAGGCTGCGCGTCCTCGAGATCCTCGGCGCGGACGAGGGCGAGGAGCTCACGAACCGCGAGCTTGCGAACAAGCTGGGTGTCGATCCTGGCCATCTGCACTTCCACGTGCGGATGCTGCTGCGGGCCGGCCTGATCCAGCTCGCCGAGGGTTCGCACGGCCGAGAGAAGCCGTACCGCTCGGTGGCGCGGACGCTGCGTGTCGCCCCCGAGCTGCTGGCCTCGGGCCTGACCACCGATCTGCGAGCGGCGATGCTGGAGGAGGTGCAGCGCGGCTGGGCCGAGCACGGTGCGGCGGGGACCTTCCGCTCGGCGCAGGTCACCGCGCGCATCCCGGCCGAGTTCGCGCTGCAGCTGATCGAGGAGCTTGTCGAGCGCGCGCGTGAGGCGGAGGACCCGTCGCTCGAGCCGCTGATCATCACGACCGTGCTCCACCCGTCCACGAAGGTCGACTCGCCTTGAGACGCGACGCGCAACGGGCAAGGCCCGCAGGCGCTCTAGGACGCAGGTCCGGGTAACAGCGGCGAGCTGAGCTCGACGGCGATCCCGCGTCGCTGCGCGAGGGCCTGCAGCACGAGGACGGTGTCCGCCACCGGCATCTCCTCGAGGTACTCGTCGCGGGTCTCGAACGACTCGAGCACGGCCTCGACCGCCTCGGTGTAGCCGGCGACATCCTCGGCGGCGAGGTAGGCGAGCGCGTCGCCCACGGCCCGCGGGAAGTCGTCACGCGTGCGGATTGCGTCCGCATGGGGACGGGCTTGCTCGTCTTCCCCGAGCACCAGGCACGCGAGCGCGGCGGCGTAGCGGCCGATCGGGGACGTTGTCGCTGGAGCTCCGGTGTCGAGCGCCCACCGCGCGGCGTCCTCGGCGCCAGGCCAGTCGCCGGCGAGGACGAACGACTTCACCGCGCCGATCGGCCGTCCCCAGCTCTCCGGCGGCGCGTCGGCGAAGCTCTCGCGATAACGCTCGGCTGCACGCCGGAGCCACGTGGCCGCGGCGTCATGCCGTCGCTGCATGAGGAGCGCGAGTCCCGCCCCGCCCGCTGCATTACCGAGGCGCGTGAGCTGCCGCTGCCGGGAATCGGCGTCCTGTGCGTCGAAAAGCCTCGCTTCGCCGTCGCGGTAGCGACGCTCCTCCCGCTCGAGATGCGCGGCCCAGTCCTCGCCGCCCGTCCATGCCGAGGCTCTTGTTTCAGGCACGCCCAACCTCCTCCCCGAGGCGATCGTATCGGGGCCGGACGTGCCGATGGTTACGGGTGTGTCGCGAAAGCGTGACGATTGACTAGGGTCTCGCCCGTGCGCGAGCTGCGGGAGGTTTTCTACGTCGACGGCGTCCGCACCGCCTTCGGTCGCGCAGGGTCCAAGGGCGTCTTCTGGCGTACGCGGGCCGACGACATGGGCGTCAAGGTCGTCAGGGAACTGCTGCGCCGCAACCCGACCCTGCCGCCCGAGCGGATCGACGACGTCGTGATGGCGGCGACCGCCCAGGTCGGCGACCAGGGCCTCACCCTCGGTCGCGACGTCGCGCTCCTGGCGGGGCTACCGCAGAGCGTTCCCGGCTTTGCGGTCGACCGCATGTGCGCGGGCGCCCTCACCGCGGTCACCGCTGGCGCCGGCGAGATCGCGATGGGCGCAGCAGACCTCGTCCTCGCCGGAGGCGTCGAGCATATGGGCCATCACCCGATGGGCGAGGACGTGGACTTCAATCCGCGCTTCGTCGCCGAGCGCCTCGTCGACACCAGCGCGGTGACGATGGGCGCCACCGCCGAGAACCTGCACGACCGCTTTCCGCAGCTGACGAAGGAGGCTGCGGATGCGTACGCGGTTCGTTCCCAGCAGCGCGCCGCCGCGGCGTGGCAGAACGGCGTCATGCGCGAGACCGTCGTCGCGATGTCGGTCTTCACGGACGACGGTTGGCGCGTGGCGGACCGCGACGAGTTCCTGCGACCGGACACGACGATGGAGGCGCTCGCCGAGCTGCCGACGCCGTTCAGGCCGGGCGGGCGCGTGACCGCCGGGAACTCGGCCGGGCTCACCGACGGCGCGACGGCCTGCCTGCTCGCCTCCGAGGCGGGTGCCCGAGAGCACGGGCTCGAGCCGCGCATGCGCCTGATCGCGTACGCGTTCGCCGGGGTCGAGCCCGAGCTGATGGGCCTCGGGCCTGTCCCCGCGACCCGCAAGGCGCTCGAGCGGGCCGGCCTCGAGCTCGACCAGCTCGGGCTGTTCGAGCTGAACGAGCCCTTCGCGGTCCAGGTCCTGAGCTGGTGCGACGGCCTCGGCGTCGACCCGGAGGACGAGCGCCTCAACCCGTACGGCGGCGCGATCGCGTGCGGCCACCCCCTGGCGGCCACCGGCGTCCGGCTGCTCGCCCAGCTCGCGTACGGGTTCCGCGAGCGTCCCGAGGCGCGCTACGGGCTGACCGCGCTGTGCGTCGGGATGGGCATGGGCGCCGCGCTCGTCTGGGAGAACCTCGCTGCACACTGAGTTCAAGCTGACGCCGTTCGAGGTGCCGGACCGCGGGAGGGTCGCGCTCGTCACCATCGACAACGGCGAGGATCACACCAAACCCACCTTTTTCGGCCGCGCGGCGCTCGAGTCGCTCGAGCGCTTGCTTCCAGAGCTGGAAGAAGGCGACTGGGCGGCGCTCGTCCTGACGGGCAAGCCGTTCGTCTTCGCGGCAGGCGCTGACATGAACGAGTTCACCAATGCAACGCGCGAGCTCGCGATGGACGGCAGCCGGGCCGGGCACGAGCTCTTCGGCCGGATTCGCGCGCTGCCGTACCCGACCGTCGCGGCGATCAACGGGGCGTGCCTCGGCGGGGGCGTCGAGATCGCGCTCCACTGCGACGCACGCACGATCTCGACTGCGGTTCGCCACTTCGCCTGCCCCGAATGCTTCCTCGGCATCGTTCCGGCCTGGGGTGGAACGCAGCTCGCGCCGCGCCTGGTGGGCGCCGAGACCGCGGTCAAGGTGATCGTCGCGAACGCGATGCGCCAGAACCGGATGCTGACCGGCCCTCAGGCCTACGAGCTCGGGTTCGCCGACCGACTGGTCGAGCCGGCCGAGTTCCTGGACGAGTCGATCGCGTTCGCGCTCGAGCTCCAGCCGCGCGAGAACGGTGTCAGACACGCGAACGAAACTGCAACCGAGGTGATACGAAAGGCGCGCGCCCGGCTGGACGGGCAGGTTCACGGCGCCGCCCCCGCACCGTACAAGGCGCTGGACCTGATCGAAGGCGCCCTCTCCGGCTGGTCGCTCGAGGAGGGCTACGCGGCCGAGGAGGAGGCCGTCGGCGAGCTGCTCCCCGGGCGCCAAGCGCAGGCCTCGCTCTACGCCTTCGACCTGGTCGACCGCCGCGCCAAGCGGCCGCCCGGGCGCCCGGCCGAAGAGCCGCGCCCGATCGCGAAGGTCGGGCTCGTCGGCGCGGGCCTGATGGCCGCCCAGCTCGGGGCCCTCTTCCTACGGCGCCTGGAGATCCCCGTCGCCATGCGCGATCTCAGCGAGGATGCGCTCGCCGCCGCCCGCGAGACCGTCGACGAGGCACTCGCCGAGCAGGTCGCCAAGGGCCGCTACGACGAAGGAAAGGCGCGCTTCCTCGGCTCGCTGCTCTCGACCTCGACCGGCTACGAGGACTTCGCCGACTGCGATCTGGTGCTCGAAGCCGTGTTCGAGGAGCTCGACGTCAAGAAGCAGGTCTTCGCCGAGCTGCGCGAGCACACGAAGCCCGGCTGCGTCCTCGCGAGCAACACCTCGAGCCTCTCGGTGAGCGAGATGGGCGCCGACGTCGGCATCCACTTCTTCAACCCCGTGGCCGTGCTGCCGCTCGTCGAGCTCGTCCGGACGCCGCACACCGACGACGTGACGCTCGTCACCGCCTGGGCCTTCGCCGAGCGGCTCCGCAAGCGCCCAGTGCTGGTTGCCGACGCCCCCGCGTTCGTCGTCAACCGCGTCCTCACGCGGCTGATGTGCGTCGTCCTCGACGCGCTCGAGCACGGCAACTCCGAGGACGAGGCCGACGAGGCGATCCTCCGCCTCGGCCTGCCGATCGCGCCGTCGGTGCTCCTCCAGATGGTCGGCCCGCGCGTCGCCAACCATGTCCTCGAGACCCTGCACGACGCCTATCCCGACCGGTTCCCGCTCTCTCAGACGCTCGCCAACTACGCCGGGGGCAACGACGAGATCGCCGTCGCGGAGCACAACCCCCGGAGCCAGAACCAGATCCTCGAGTCCACGCTCGAAGCCCTCGCCGACGAGATCGGCCACCTGCTCGAGGAGGGAGTCGTCGCAGAGGCCAAGGACGTCGACACCGCCCTCCTGCTCGGCGCCGGCTGGCCGTTCTGGCTCGGCGGGATCACCAAGCACCTCGACCAGACCGGGATTTCGGAGAGGATGTCGGGGCGCCTGCTCGCGGAGACCAGAGCAGGGGCGCCCACAGCATGAGCGACGACTGGCGAATCCGAATCGAGCCACGCGAGGCCGCGCACGCCGAGACGCTGCTCGGCCGGCTCGGCTTCGACCTCGGCTCCGACGAGGCGAAGCGCCTCGCGCGCGAGCTCGAGGGGCACCGTCTCGCAGTCTCGCGCGACGACGACACGATCTTCGTCTACGCGGAGTCGAAGCCGCAGGCCGACCAGGCGCGGCAGATCGTCGAGGCGGAGCTCCAGGACGAGGCGATCCAGGCGGACCTCGAGGTCGAGCGCTGGCTACCCGAAGAGGAGCGCTGGTCGAACGAGCCCCCGGACGAGACGTGGGAGCAGGAGGAGCTCGAGCGCGGGTTCGCGCCGTGGGAGGTCAGAGTCGAGCGCGACTCGCATGACGAGGCCGAGAAGCTTGCCGACGACCTCGAGCGCGAGGGGTACGACGTCGTGCGCCGCTGGCGCTACGTGATCGTCGGCGCCGGCTCCGAGGAGGAGGCGCGAGAACTCGCGCAACGCCTCCACGGCGAGGCGGAGCCCGGCGGCGAGGTCGTCTGGGAGGTCACGCCGCAGAATCCCTTCTCGGTGTTTGGCGGGCTGGGCGGCTAGGGAACAATTGGGTATGCTTCAAGGGCGACGCTCGCCCAGGGGAATCCACGCGAGCGCGCTCTCTTAGTGAGATCACGCGGCACAGAAAGTGCTGCAGACATGCAAGAAATGACTGAGCAACCGACGCTGGCGCCGGAGGCTCCGGATGGCCTAGCCGCCTCCGCCCTCCAGGCGGAAGCATGGGCCGGCGAGCCCTTCCTCCACCCGGACGAGGATCCGGCGGTCTCGCTCGCCCCGGGAACCGCCCGGCGGCTGGCGCTCGACGACGCCCTTGCCGAGATGGAAGGCGGCGCGAAGCACCCCTCGTACGAGTGGAAGATCCGCTACGCGCTGATGCTGGGGCTCGAGCGCGTCCTCAGCCAGAGCCCGCCGAAGCTCGCCTCGGGCACCGAGCTGCGCCGCCACCAGATCGACGCGCTCGCCGGGATGCTGACCGAGCTGATCGCCGCGTCGCAGGTCGAGGCGGAGCTCAACGGCAACGGAGCGGCCGCCGACGCGGCAGAGGCCGAGGCCGAAGCCGAGGACGAGGACGAGGGAGTCCATATCGAGGCGCCGGCGGAAGAGCTCGAGCTGCCACCGGAACACGTCGGGAAGGATCCCGGCGCGAGCCGGCGCTACCGCTTCCGCCACCCGACCGCCTCGGGCAAGACCATCGCCGCCGCCGGGTTCGTCGAGGCCGCGCGCACACTCGGCGTGCTGATCCTCACCCACCGCCGCCTGCTCGTCTCGCAGTTCCACCGCGAGCTGAAGGCCGAGGGGTACGGCGAGCGCTTCGAGGACGCGATCGTGAAGGGAACCAAGCCGAACCGACCGAACCCCGTGACCGTCCAGACGTACGCCTGGTTCGCGCGGCACTGGGGTGACCTCGACCCCGACGCCTACCAGCTGGTGATCGCAGACGAGGCGCACACGGCGCTCGGCGAGAAGACGAGCCACGCGATCCGCAGCTTCTCGCACCCGATCTACATCGGCATGACGGCGACCGAGCAGCTGATCGCAAAGCAGGTTTCCGACGTCTTCCCCGCCTCGATCGACGAGCTGCCGCTCGGCGATGCCGCCCGGCGCGGCCTGATCGCGCCGCTGCGCTGCCTGCGCGTTCCGCCCGCGGCGGCAATCTCGTCGGTGCCGATCGTCGGCGGCGACTTCGAGGAGCGGGCCCTGGCCGCGGTGCTCGACCACAAGGCGCTCAACCAGGCGGCCGCGAGCCTCTATCGCGACCGGTTCGACAACACGCCGGGGATCGTCTACGCGGCGGGCGTCGACCACGCGTACAACCTCGCGAAGGAGTTCCGCGCGGCCGGGCTGAAGGCGGAGGCGGTCAGCGGCCGCACCCCGCCGCTGCAGCTTGCCGAGACCCTCGCGGCCTACGAGCGCGGCGAGATCAACATCCTGATCAACGCGATGCTGCTCGCGGAGGGGTGGAACTCCCCGCGCGCGACGGTCGTCATGCACCTCGCGCCGACCGCCTCCCGCCGCGTCTACCAGCAGCGCATCGGCCGGATCATGCGCATGCACCCCCGCAAGGAGGCCGGCGTCGTCGTCGACTTCGTCCCGAAAGGCGCGACGCACAACGAGCGAGTCGTGTCGCTGCACAGCCTGCTGGACGCCGACTTCTACCGCGAGGGCGCCCGCGTCACCCCCGCGCCGCGGCGGCGGGTCCAACGCCGCGCGCGCCGCAAGCTCTCGCCGGCGCCGTGGCTCGTGCCGGTGACGCCGGACGTCAAGCGCCGGCTCGCCGTGATCGACCGCGAGTGGCAGCGCGTCGACCCGCGGTTCCTGGACGACGACGAGCAGCTCTACTGGGCCACGATCGCCGGGCGCAACGTGCGGTTCGACGAGCGGGTCGAGTTCGTGAAGAAGTTCACCGAGGGCAAGGCCAATCGGGGCGCACTCGAGCAGTTCCTCAACGCCTGCGCCGCCGAGAACCCGAACCGACGGCTGCGGATGACCGCGCTTGCGGACCGCGTCTCCATGCAGGTCGATCGCGCGAGCTTCGACGATCTCGTCACGCTCGTCACCCAGGCCCCGACCTGGGAGAAGGACCGCGTTCAGGGCGTACGCACGCTGCTTCGGGCGCTGGGCGAGAGCAAGGTCGATGCGCCCGAGCAGATCCTGGCCCGCTGGACGTGGCGGCTCGCCCGCTCGACCCGCAAGGTGCAGGACCGCCGCGCGAGCGCCGAGTTCCCCGAGGCGAAACGGCTGCTCGGCGCGCTGGCCAACTCGCGCGGGCACCGCCACGAGGAGAACGCCGCGAAGCTCGTAAACGCGGCGCTCGACCAGTCGCGCGAGGTCGGGGCCGCGCTCCTCGCCTCCGCCGAGGGCTACACGCCGCGCGCGAACCAGCTCATCGACGCGGCGCGGGAGCGGCTCGGCACAATCCAGGAAGTGGCGAACGCGCTCGCCGACAACCTGCCCGCGCCGAAGGCCTCGAGCGGGCGCTCGCGTAGGCGCCGCCGCAGGCGCAGGAAGAAGGGCCAGGCGCAGCAGGCCCAGCAGCAGGCCCAGGCGCAGGAGGGTTCGACGCAGGAAACCGCCTCCGCCGCCGAGGCGTAGGAGGACCACTCGACATGCTGATCTACGCGACCGCCTTCCTGGTGGGCGCGATCACGGCGATCTCGCCGTGCGCGTATCCGGTGCTGCCGATCGTCTTCGCGGGCAGCGCGAGCGGCGGCAGTAACCGGCGGCCGCACGCGATCATCGCCGGGCTCTGCCTGACGTTCTTCGCGTCGCTCGTCTTCCTCACCTGGCTGCTCGACCGACTCCACATCCCGAAGGACCTCCTGCACGACATCTCGATCGCGCTCCTGTTCGTCGTGGCCGCGACGCTGATCGTCCCCAGGCTCGGGCAGCTGGTTGAGCGGCCGCTTGCGCGACTGAGCAGAAGGCCTCACGGCGACCTCGGCGGGGGCTTCGTGCTCGGCGCGAGCCTCGGCATCGTCTACGTCCCCTGCGTCGGCCCGATCGTCGCTGCGATCGCCACGGGGAGCGCGTCCGTCGAGGGCGCGAAGCGCGTCGGCCTCGCCCTGATGTTCGTGCTCGGCACCGCCGTGCCGCTCTCGCTGATCGCGCTTACGGCGCGGCGAAGCAGCGAGCGGCTGCGCGGCTTCCGTGCCCACGTCGGTCAGCTCCGCGTTGCGCTGGGCGTCGTGATCGCCGCAGCCGCGGTCCTGATCGCGTTCGGCGTCGACACCACCCTGCAGGAAAAGGTCCCGAACTACACCACCGCGCTCTCGAAGGCCGCCGGCGAGCGAAACTGCTCGACGCGAACGCAGCTCGGCCAGCGCTGCCTCTCCTCCGACTCCGCCTCGTCGCTGCAGGACTACGGCGCCGCACCGGACTTCCAGGGGATCTCGGCGTGGATCAACAGCAGGCCGCTGACGATCCAACAGCTGCGCGGGAAGGTCGTGCTCGTCGACTTCTGGACGTACTCGTGCATCAACTGCCTACGCACGCTCCCGCACCTGAAGGCTTGGGACGCCACGTACCGGAAGGCCGGCCTCGTGATCGTCGGCGTCCACACACCCGAGTTCGCCTTCGAGCACGTTGTCTCGAACGTGCGCCGGGCAACCCACGACTTCGGCGTGCGCTACCCGGTCGCCGTCGACGACCACGACCGCACGTGGAACGCGTACCAGAACGGCGCCTGGCCGACCGAGTACCTGATCGACCGCAGCGGGCAGGTCAGGGAGATCAAGGAGGGCGAGGGGCAATACGACGAGACCGAGCGTGCGATCAGGGAGCTGCTCGGCGAGAGCCCCGACGCGCACCTCGCCGCGGTGCGGGACCTGACCCCGCAACATCTGACGACGCCGGAGTCCTACCTCGGCTGGTCGCGGCTCGCACGGTACGCCGGCTCGCGCCTGCATCCCGATGCGGAGGCGCAGTACCGCTTCCCGCGGACGCTGGCACTGAACGAGCTCGCCTACGCGGGCCGCTGGCGGGTGGAGCGCGAGCGGATCGTGGCCGGTCGAAACGCGCGCCTGCGGCTCCACTTCCTCGCGCAGGAGGTGTACCTCGTGCTCAGCGGCCGCGGCCGGCTGCAGGTGCTCGTCGGCGGCCGCCCTGTGAAGACCGTCCGCGTGAGCGGCCTCAGCCGCCTGTATACGCTGCTGCGCTACCCGGGCTTGAGCGAGGGCTCGCTGGAGCTGCGCTTCACACCCGGGATCACCGCCTACGCGTTCACGTTCGGCTAGCCGATGACATCCTTCCGCTCGGCACGTCTGACGGGCCGGAAAGCGCCGCTTGAGTCAGGGAGCGGGTTTGCGGCCTATTCCCAGACCCCCAGACCACACCAAGACCACACCGGCAGCGCTTCGCACTGCGCCGCAACCAATCGAGTTACGTCGCCTGCGTCTGCTCTTCGGGCGGGACTATGAAGACTGGGACGTGGACATGAGTGGCGACGCCGTGTGAGACGCTACCCGCGGCGAAGCCCCTCAGCCCCGTGAGTCCGCGGGTGCCCAACACCACGAGCCGCGGTCGCTGCTCGTTGATGTACTCGACCAGCGTCCGCACGACCGGGCTTTCCCCTTCGATCGCGACAGCGTTTGCGTCGAATCCAAGCTCGCGCGCGAGCGCGGCGCCCTCCTCGGCCTTTGCCTGCGCCTGGTCGCGCTCCCACGCAAGCTCCTGCCCACCGGCGCCTCCGATCGTGGCGTAAACGGCCAGCCGACTGCTCGCGCTCGACAGCGGCTCCCACGCGTGCACCACAGTCGCAAGCCCGGCGCCGATCTCCGTTGCAGCGACCTCGATCGCGTGTCGGGCGTTCTCCGAGCCGTCGTATGCGATGACGATCCGACCCTCACTCATGGTTGCTCTCTCCTTGGCACTCGCCGGGAATCAAATGCGGCGCGCGGTCCTGATGCACCGCACAGGCGAGCTTATCCCGACCCTGCCAGCCGCCCGCACCAACGAGGAACCAGTCTGCGGTCAGCCGTCGAGCAAGACGTGCGAATACGTGTCCAACGTCAGCGACTTGCGCGAGTGGCCGAGCTGCGCCGCCAGCTGCGTCACCGGCACGCCCTCGGCGATCTTGACCGAGGCGTAGCGATGGCGTAGATCGTGCGGCGAGTAGTGCACGATCCCCGCGGCCTTGCAGGCGCGGTGCATCACGTTCCCGAGCACGCTCGGGGTCAAGCCGGGGAACACCCGCCGCTCGAGAGTGCGATCGTCTGGCGGACACGTCTCCTGGATCTCGACCATCAGCCACGAGGGGACAGCGACCCAGCGTCTCGCGCTCGCCGTCTTGCCCTGCCGGATGCGGAAGCGGCTACCGGCGACGTCGACGTCTCGCCATTCAAGTGCTGCAAGCTCGCCGACGCGCATCCCGGTTTGCTCGAGCACGCTCAGCGGCAGCCGACAGCGCTTCGGCGAGTGCTCGAGGATCGTCTCGACCTGCTCAGCACTCGGTGGCTCGACGGTCACTTGCTCGATCCGGGGCAGCTTCACCCGTGGGTCACGGGCGGGGTTCGGCTCGACGCCGGCGAAGTCGAGCAGCGCGCGCAGCGTGGCGAGGTAGCGGCGGAGGCTGCCAGTCTTCAGCTTCGAGGCTGCGATCCACTCCTGCACGTCCGCCGTCGTGATCGTGGCCGGGTCGTGCTGGCCGAAGACGGAGTTGAGCATCTTCAGGTGGGAGGCCATGTTCTTGGTCGTCTCTGCGGCGTAGTCGATCCGCGTGGCGCGGTAGCGCTCGGCCCATTGCTCGAACGTCCTCACCGGCGCAGGTGTCGCTGTGATCGCCTGGAGCAGGTCGCGCGGGTTGCGACCGGCCGCGAGCTCGCCTCCGATCAGGTCGCGGCGGGCCTTGGCGTCGCGGAGCGTCTTGAAGCTGCCGCCGTGCTCGACCGGGTAGGCGCGTCCACCGAGGCGATAGCGGACGACGTAGCGGGGACCAGACTTCGTCCGGCGGTTGGTGATGGTGAGGCGAGGCATCTTCTCCTCCTACAAGAGGGGTCGTCGACACCTGCCAGACTAATCGGCGGGCCGGGCGATTGCGAGGGGTCGTCGACAACTTCTCCTCCTCGTCCGGCCCTCTCACGCTGGGCACCCGGTCCTTCGAGAACGTGCGCTCCTCGAGGTACCGCCGGACGTGCTCGCGGCGCACGTAGGTCTTGCGCAGGCCCTCGATCGAGACGATCGGCAAGCGGCGCATGATCGCCTCGGCTGCGGCGCGGGTGACACCGAGCTCAGCGGCCAGGTGCTTCGCGTCGAGCAGTTCGGGGAGCGGCTCGCTCACAACTCGCCCGTGTCGTCGTATTCGCGCCACTCGCCGAACCTCGCATCGACGAGTGCCTGGAGATCGTCCAGCAGGCCCTGCTCGCCCTCCGGCGCCTCGCCGCTCCAGACGAGCGAGCCATCGTCGGCCTGCTCGACGTGGACGGGCGGGCCTTCGTTGCACTCGCGCTCCAACCGCTCCAGGGCGGTGAGCACGGGATCGCCGCCGCGAGCGGGGTCGGCCGCAGTGGTCTTACCTAGACTGTGGTCTCGCTTCTCTTCACTGCGGGTTCTCTCTTCTCTTCTCCCTCTCTTCTCTTCTCTAGGGGAAGGTGTCTGAAATTCGCCTGCCCCGCTATCCCCGTCTGCACGCGGGGTTGCGGGTTCCGCGGCGAGGCCCGGAGTAGGAGTTAATTCAGACTCGGGCCCCCCTCTGAGTCTGTTAGGGGTCTCGAAGGTGTCTGAAATTCGGTCTCTTCGCCGTCTATCGCAGCTCGCCCCAGGCGGAAGATCCAGGCCGCGTCTCGGCCGCGTCTCGGCTCGTCGAAGTCGATCCAGTGTGTGTCTCTGAGCGCGTGCAGCTTCTTCCGCAACCAGTCGCGCGAGAGAGACCATTCGAGCAACTCGGCGAGATTCGCGAGTGTGTGGAGGACCTCCCCGCCGCTGCCCGGTGGCTCGATCTCGTCGGTGAGAACCTTGAGGATCAGGTAGTCGGCGGCATCGATTTCTCCCGTCTTGAGGGCCTTGAGGACCCGCGACGAGTGACGCGCGAAGTTCTCCTCAGCCGGCGCAAGCCGCTTGCGGCTCACGCCGCTGCCCACTTCGCACCTCGGCGCTCGCAGTGTGGACCATGCGAACGCTCGCAGCCGCGAGCCCGCGCCAGACCTCTACGGGTGGCGGTTCAGTTTTCGGTGAGGGGTCGTCGCTGGTCGGCGCGCGTGCCCGGCGTCGTGTCGCCGGCCGTCGCTCTCGAGGCCGCGCTACGTTCTCACGCCGCTGCGGGACGTGAACGGTGGCAGGCGGTCGATGCTCCCGCGTGCGCCAGAGCTCGCGGTTGACGAAGTGAGGACGCAGACGGTCGAGCGGGACCGGCTCGACGGGCCGATCCGGCTTGTCGCCCCACTCGGCCGGCGCGGAGAACGCTGCTGCTCTAGAGGGCATGGCGTAGGAGGGAGAGCATGTCGCCGACCAAATTACGGATCCGACCGGACGTGAACGAGCGACGCCCGCCGAAGCGGGCGCCGTGACATGTTCTCGGCCCTGAACGGGCGACCTACACCGCTTCGAACCCTAGCGCCATGGGAGGACGCCACTGAATCTCAATACCACTTGCCCCGCACGAACCCGCCGAAGGCGATGAGCCCTATGAGCGCGATGATCAGCCCGATCCAGAAGCTCCAGAAAATGAGCACGATGATCCCGAGGATGACGATGATCCCGCCCATCGATATCCCACCGACTCTGCGGTCAGCCATGCCAGCCATGCACTCCTCCTTTCAGCGGCCGGGACCCTAGACGCTCTCGTAGTGAGAGTCGCCTAGCGCTTGTTCTAGGTCGGGAGGCTCCAGGTTCAACTACGCCGGCTTGCCAGCACGCTAGCGATCACCTTCTCGCCCTTCGCGGCGTATTAGCGGCGTGACTTTCCGGCGTCGCTTCCTTGCAGAGCGACTTGACTCCACAGGGCTTCGAAGACTCACGGGGAAAGTCGGCAAGTGGCTTGCTGTCACCGCCTGTCCGGCAGAGTTTCAGCGAGTTGTCCATTTAGACAGTAGACAAAGGGGAGAGAAAGAGAACTGGCGCGGGGTGGAACGGGCCGACTCCAAAAAACCACCCTCAGCTGAGGGTTCGCTCGCCCAGGCCAACGCGTTCCGCCCCGGCAGCCCTAATAACCTGGTTCCGACCAGACCTCGCGGCCGGAAGGATCTACCCCAATCAGCTTTGTGCCCGTTGCTCCGAGCCCCTTGACGCCCTCGAAGTGGAAGACGTTTCGCTTGACCGGCGCGGCCGCAATGACGCGCCCGGAGCTGGAAATGAGTCGCATCTCGGCAACGCCGTCGGCGGCGACTCCCCCGACGAAGAGCAACGTTCCACCTCCCGTGCGATCGCTTGCGTCGACTCCAGTCCACTCGAGTACGGGCGTCTTGGCCGTTGGGAACGGTGTGTAGTCGAGCATCCACACCACGACTTTGCCGTCCTTCAGCTTGCCGTCGCCGTACCCGGTCGAGGAACCGTGAAAGCCGCGTGGCCAGACGAAGTCCTTCGGCAGCTCGACGCGGAAGAAAACGATGTCACCGAACCGCGCCAGAATGTACGGCCCGCGCCAGCCCTTCCGGCCGTGAGCAAACGACACGAGAGTTCCGTGGTTGCTGATCCTGCTCAGCCCGCCCGACGTCTCCGAGGATCCAGGAAAGACAGCGACGGCGATGATCGCACCGACCAAGACGAACGCTGTCGCGACCGCGAGCGCGAGCCGATGAGGCAGAACCAGTCGGCGGAAGGCCGTTTCATGCCGTCCGGGCTGTATCGGCGAAGCAGACTCCAGAATCGAGGCGAGGAGGCGCTGCGCCTCGGGCGACTCTCGCGGGTCCGGCAAGTCCGCCACTTGAATGACGTTCGCCTGCCGAAGAAGCTCGCTGACCTGGTGCTCGTTCATTCCACTAATGAATGTCCGGCCGACACATCTTCTTTCTCGAGCTCCTCTGTCAAGCGTCGGCGGGCGCGGTGGAGCCTAATCCCCGCTGCGTTCTCCGAGCAGCCAAGAACCGCGCCGATCTCGCGATGGAGCAGATCCTCCCAGAGGGCAAGCCGCAGAATCTCCTGCTCGTTGGGAGCAAGCCGCGCGAGCGCTGCGAGAACCGCCTGCCACTCATGGCGACTTTCGGCGGTCGTTTGGACGTCGGGCAAGGCCGGTCGTTGCAAGCGAAGTCGCTCACGCACTGCCAAGAGCCTCCGCTGCGCGCGACGCTGGTTCGCGATTGCATGGCGGGCGATCCCGTACAACCACGGTCGGGCGCTCTCGCCAGCGGGTGCATCCTCCAGCCTCCGCCAGGCAACGGTAAAGCTGTCTGCTACCGCATCTTGGGCTTCAGCGAGATTGCTTGTCCGGCGTAATGCGTAAGCAAGAACGTGGCGGTACTCCGCCAGAAAGAGCTGGCGGAACTGCTCTTCGCGCTCCGTCGGATTCGCCACGTCTCGAAGATGTCCGGCTGCGGACGATCCTTTCGCGCATGCTCGCGCCATCCGCCATAGTGACGGACGCTCCCGCTCCCGGACAGCATCGTCTAATGACATTCGTGGACGCCTGCCCAGCCGACGCCACTATCACTTCCGCTGCCCGAGCTCTTCGGCGCGCCAGTCGTACCACGGCCTCGACCATCGCCGCGGCTCTCCGGTCTGTTCGTCCGGCGGTCCCCAGAAGACGCCGGCCTCGGGATCGTCGACGTAGTCCTCGGCCCTGACCGACGAGCGGAGCTCGGCGCGGCGAACCTGCGCGTCCGCCTGCCGATGATGCGCCACGCAGAGCGTGACCAGATTCGCCATCGAGTCGTCGCCGCCCAACCGCGCCGGCGTGACGTGGTGGACGCTGAGTCGATCGGTCCGACCACAGACCACGCAGGCGTTCCCGTCACGACGCCGCACCGCCGCCCGCGTCCGCTTCCACTGCGCGCCGCTGAGCTCGGGGCGGCTGGCACCGTTACGCCGAGCCATCAGCTCGAAGGCGGCGGCGTGTATGGGTCTCCTTGCTTGCTTGCCGCGCCGGCTGTGTTGTCCATACAGAAAAGGTAGGAGCAATGGTGGACGTCGCCTCGCCTTCGCTGGAATGCCCTTCCTTGGCCTCGGCGTCCTCGTCAAGTCGAGGTCGACATCAGGTGACTCGGACTCGGCGAGTGCGCCACGAATAGCAGCAGCCGGGACTATCGGTACAGATCACCGACGTGCTCCTTGAGGTCCGCCAGCTCGCCTTCAAGCCGCCCAAGTGCGGCCAGGATCGGCTCGGTCTCGTCGCCCCGCTCGGTCTTGACCGAAGCGCCGTCGTCGCCGTTTTCGCGCCGCTTGTGACACGGAGAGCCAGCTGGCGCCGCGCCCAACCATCTCGCGCTGTTCGTTCTCCGGCTCTGAGCGACCCGCTGCACACGCCAGGTTCGGCTAGCGCGTGGCCTTCATACACAAGGCGACAGTCCTGCCGCTCAGGGTCTAGTTCGCCTCAGGCGACAGGACGCTGGCACAGCGGAGCGTCTAAGCGCCCTCGGACTGCAAGCCCGGTGACGAATCTCCCGAGGGGCGGCGTATGTTCCTGGCATTGCGTCAAGTCGCAGCGTTCTGCCTGGTCGTTGTTGCTTGCGGCGTTCTCCGGCTGCGGCGGTAGATCAGTGCGACCGGAAACCGCGCTCACGATTCTTGGAGTCAACAAGAGCGTCGGCCGGGCGGTCTTCCACCTCGCTTGCCGGCCGACCGGCGGCGATCTGCCGGATAACGCGAGCGCTTGCCGTGCCTTGGCTTCGGCGCCGACCCTGGTAACCGCACCCAAGCCGTTCCTCTGTCCGGCGATGCCTTGGCAGGTCGCGATTTCAGGTCGACTCGGTGGTCGCCGGATCAGTCGCAAGTTCTTCACGTGCTGGACTCCGCAGATGGCGACGATCGGTCGGCTGGGAATCGGGCGGCCGTCGGCACTGAAAGCTCACCTCCTCCCACGCCGGGAGTCGGAGTGATCACGAAGGGCCGGGAAAGTCCATCGCTCTCGACGGAGAGTCCGCGCATTGCGGGCTCCGAGCGCCAGATAATCCAGGGCCGTGTTCGACAGCGTCGTCATCGGTGCGGGTCAAGCAGGGCTCTCGACGAGCTACCACCTGAGCCAACTCGGAGTGGCTCACGTCGTTTTCGAACGCGACCACGTTGCGCAGACGTGGCGAAGGTCGCGCTGGGACTCCTTCTGCCTGAACACGCCCAATTGGTGCACGCGCCTGCCGGGGATGGATGCGCCCGGCGCGCCGGATTCGTTCGCGCGCCTTGCAGAAGTCATCGCGATCTTCAACGAGTACGCGGAGCGCATCGGTGCGCCGATCCGCTGCGCCGAGGTGACACAGCTGCGGGTGAACAATGGCGTCTTCGAGGTGACGCTCGCCGACGATCTGGTCAGCGCGCGCAGTGTTGTCGTGGCGACGGGGGCATTCCAACAGCCCGTCGCCCATCCGGCGGCTGCTGAAGTGCCTGCTACATGCATCCACCTGCACACGGCTGCGTATCGGAATCCCGACGAGCTACCGGATGGTGGCGTCCTCGTCGTAGGCAGCGGGCAGTCCGGCTGTGAAATCGGGCTAGAGCTGCTCGAGTCCGGCCGGAACGTTCACCTGGCGGTCGGACGCTGCGGCTGGGCTCCACGTCGATACAGGGGGCGAGAGTTGATGCGCTGGATGGTCGACGTCGGCGCGATGGACGAAACGAGCGACGTTCTGCCGACCCCGAAGGCACGCCTAGCCGGGAACGTCGCCGTATCAGGCTCTCAGGGCGGACGCGACTGTAACCCGTTGGTCCTCGAAGCCGCAGGCGCGAAGCTCCATGGTCGCTTCGTCGGCTTCGATGGCAGTCGTGCTCTCCTCGCCGACGACCTCGACGCGAGCATCAAGTTCGGGACGACGTTCGAGCGCGACCTGTGCCGACGCTGGGACGGCTACGCGGAGGCGAGTGGACTGGACCTGCCCCAGCACCCACTGCGCGTGCGGAAAGCGAACTACGCGGGCGAGACCGAAATCGCGCTCAAGCGTGAAGGCATCACCACGGTTCTCTGGGCCGGAGGCTTCCGGCCCGCTTTCGAGTGGATCGACATCCCTGTGTTCGACGAACTGGGCTTCCCACGGGCCCGTCGCGGCGTAACCGAGATCTCGGGGCTCTGCTTCGTCGGGCTTCCCTGGCTTCACACACGCAAGTCTCCGCTCCTCCTTGGAGTCGGCGAAGATGCCGCCCATGTCGCCCGCGCGGTCGCAGCCTACCTAGGAACGACGTAACAGACCGCCGGCTTACCGCGCCCCGTCAAGCGACATTCCTGAACGCTCGCGCACGTAGCCACGCGCCGGCTCTAGGGGACATTCCGAAACGCTGGCGAGGCATCGCTCTGACCGCCCGCGTGGTGTAATTCACGCGTGCCTGGGCTCGCGGCTGTGCTTGGATCAGCACTGCTAGGAGTAATGGCGCTCATCCCGGCGGGCAGCGCTCCTCCTTGGGCGAAACTCCACCGGCCGCTTCACCTGCCGCGGCTCGCGCCAGGAGCGGCGTGCCCGATCAGCCGAATCGATCCGCGCATCGACTGGGAGCGGATCAACATCTTCGGCGGGAGCGGGATTGGGCGCGGGCCGGTCTACCCCGGCCTCGGCTCATCAGGCGGGCGGCTCGCTGCGACGCCCGACGTTCAGTACGGCGGCGCCTGGGCCGGGGAGAAGGTCTTCTGGTACGTGCGGCCGAGCTACCGCGGGCGGGCATTGGTTCGCGGTCGCCGACTCGACGGCCCGCAGCGGCTTGGCTTCAACGGTCGTAGGCTGCCTGCGCGCGAGCTGCGCATCGAGCGCGGTATGACCGTCTCGTGGGAGGGGCAACCTCGTGGAAGCCGTGGCATACCCTCGGGCGTGCGCGTTCGCGCGCCCGGCTGCTACGGAGTACAGATCGACGGCACGAATTTCAGCCGCGTGGTCGTCTTCGAGGCTGTCCTGTCCGGCTGAGCGCACGCTCGCTGACATTCCTGCACGCTGGCCCAGGCGGCTTTCGCGGCTACTGGTCGTGCGGCTCGCCGAGGAGAGGGCTACGGCGCCGGTTAGAGGACCATCGAATCGTCGTTGGCCCTATAGACCGTCAACTCGTTGACGATCCGTCCCTCGGCTCGGACACGAGTACCTCCTCGACCAGGTGCTCGTGCCAGCCTCTTTCACGCGTCGTCACGAGGTCCTGGAGGTAGCTGATCAGCTGTCGTGCCTCGACGTCGGTCAGGGCGACATAGACCTTATCGAGCTTGTTCCCGTCGCCGGCGTGCATCCGCACGCGGCCAGTGTCGCATGGAGGCTGACGTCGGGTGACGGTAAGACTCGACGGGTTGGTCTGTCTGGGGCCGTCGCCAGCCTGGTTGTCGCCGTGCCGTGTGTGACTCGTCAGGTGACTGGCCGCTTCGTGCGTGCCTTGGGAATGAACCGTCCGCGCGTGCGCGGCGGC
>JBKPAM010000069.1:0-12491 GCA_046726435.1 Actinomycetota bacterium | reverse complement strand
CACCAGCGCCGCCGCGAGGAACGCGAGGAGCGCGCCGACCGTCGGCCACAGCAGCCGCCGATGCGCCACCCACGCTGCGGAGACGAGCGCGGCGAGAGGCGGCAGCGCAAGCGCCGCGAGTCCGCGGTGCGCCGCGCCCAGAGCCAGCGCGCCGCTGACGACTGCCGCAGCGCAGCCCGCGGCCGCGGCGAGCGCGGTCAGCCGCAGCCACGCACCAGGAGAAGCTGGCTGCCCGGCCACTATCGAACGAGGTAGAGGAGGATGTAGGCGACGAGTCCGACCGCCCCGAGTACGACCCAGCTCACTCGCAGCGCCGCGGCCGAGGGCCGAACATCCGTCAGCGCCGACTCACCGCCGCGAACCGTTTGAGCGAGCTGCGTCTCGAGCCAGTACATCGACCCGAGCACGAAGGCGGCGTAGAGGCCGGTCCAGCCGAAGAAGACGCTTGCAAAGCCCCCGTCGCCGGGGCCGAAGCTCAGCTGCGTGTACTCAATGGCCTGGAGGACGACGGCTGCGAGCCCGAGGAGCAGCGCCAACCCCGCCCCCAGGCGCCACCGGGGAACTTCGCGGCCGTAGAGCGACCACACCGCCCCGGCGTACACGACGACGCTCGCGAGCACGCAGATCAGGATCGGAATGCCCCACGCCTGCGGGGGGTGCAGGTCGTGCTGGTTCCACTTCCCGTTGCTGTCGAGGGCGCGTAGGTAGAAGAACGCGAACAGGAAGGCGACGAAGAAGAACGCAACGCCGGCCGCCCAGATTCGGGCGCCGACCGCCATGGTTCGTTCGTAGACCTCCGGGGGCTCGGTCGCGTCGGCGGGGAGGTGGATCGCATTCATGCTCTCAGCTTCCCGCCGCCGCGACGGTCTCGGGCGCGAAGGTGGCGACCGCGGGCGCGCCTGGCACGCCGTACTCGTACGGGCTGGTGTTGATGACCGGGATCCGCTCGAAGTCCATCACCGGCACCGGCGTCGGAAGCTGCCACTCGAGCGAGCGCGACTCCCACGGGTTCTCCGCCGCCGGGATCCGCTTGAAGACGAGCGAGTAGACGAGGTTGGCGATGAAGATCAGCATCGAGAAGCCGAGCACATACGCCGAGGCGGAGACGAAGTCGTTCAGGGGCTGGAGACCCGGCGCGTAGGTGGAAACCCGGCGCGGCATGCCGACGAACCCCGCCGCGAAGAGCGGGAAGAAGGTCAGGTTGAAGAACACGAACATGAGCCAGAAGTGGACCTTCGCGAGCGTCTCGTTGAGGACGACGCCGAGCATCTTCGGCAGCCAGTAGTAGGTGCCGGCGAAGAAGGCGAAGACGAGCCCGCCCATGATCGTGTAGTGGAAGTGCGCCATCACGAAGTAGCTGCCGTGCGTCGTGACGTCGCTCGGCACGTCCGAGAGGAAGATCCCGGAGAGTCCGCCGATCAGGAAGTTAAAGAAGAAGGCGAGCGCGAACAACATCGGGACGGAAAAGCGGATCCGGCCGCGCCAGAGTGTTCCCATCCCGTTGAGGAAGATGAAGCCGGTCGGGATCGAGATCAGCTCGGTCGTGAACATGTAGAAGGGCCGCAGGCTCGAGTTCATGCCGCTCACGAACAGGTGGTGCTGCCAGACCATGAAGCTCAGGAGCGTCACGCCCAGCATGCCGGCGACCGCGAGGCGGTAGCCCCAGAGGGGCTTGCGCGCGAAGACGGGCAGGATCTCGAGCACGATCCCGAAGCCCGGCAGGGCGAGGATGTAAACCTCGGGATGGCCGAAGAACCACCACAAGTTCTCGTAGAGGTAGGGGCTGCCACCGAGGCTCGCGATGTAGTAGCCGGTGTTCGCAGCGCGGTCCATCAGACTCATCAACTGGGCGGCGACCAGCACCGGCGCGGCAAGGGCCATCAGGATCGAGGTCGAAAGGATCCCCCAGACGAAGATCGACAGACGCGACCAGGTCAGCCCGGGGGCGCGCATCGTCACGATCGTGGTGATGAGGTTCATCCCGAGCAGCGTCAAGGCGGTGCCAATCAAGATGAAGGCAAAGATGTATGCATCCATGCCCGCCCGGGCCTGGTCGGCGAGCGGGGCGTAGCCGGTCCAGCCGGTGGGGAAGCCGCCACGGGCGATCGCGGACATGAGAACGAGCCCGGAGAGCGGCGTGAGCCAGAACGTCAAGGCCTCGATCCGTGGGAAGGCGAGCCTTCTCGCGCCGATCATGAGAGGCACGAGGAAGTTGGCGAACGGCCCGACGATGAAGGCCGACGTCATCATGATCATCATCGTCCCGTGCAGGCTGACGAGCGTCAGGTATTGCCCGGCCGGGAATGCGTGCTCGACGGGCCGCAGGAGCTCCGTGCGCATCAGCATGGCGTTCAGGCCGCCGATGAAGAAGAAGATGCCGACGCCGAAGAAGTACTGGATGCCGACGACCTTGTGGTCGGTGCAGAGGCGGAAGTAGCGACCGACGCCGGCGAACTCGTGGTGACGGTGGCTCGGGGGTCGACCGGCGATTCGCGCGAGCGGATAGTTGAGGAAGCCGAGTCCGGCGAGCCAGCCGATCGTTCCGAAGAGGTAGCCCATGAAGAGGCCGACGTCGTTCTGGTTGGTGCCGAGTAGGTAGTCGTGGCCGACCGCGATCTGGCCGCCGATCCACGCGCCGAGGAAGAATCCGCCGATGCCGAGGAGAAGGCCCGTCAGCAGGTTGAAGCCGATCACTCCATGCCAGGGTGGCCGACGCTCGATCTCGAAGGCGGCTGATGTCATCGCAACTCCCTCCTCTCAGCCCGCCCGGTGCAGTGGCTCCGGGTAGTAGGTGCGGCGGTAGGGACCGAGGTCGTGCAGGTTCGCCGAGTCGGCCGCGCGCTGCTGGGCGGCCCAGGCGTCGAAGGCGCCGCGGCTCAGGACGTAGCCGGTGCGGTACATGTGGCCGTGCCAGAGCCCGCAGAGCTCGGCACAGCGGACCGTGAACGAGCCCGTGTGCTTCGCCGTGACGAAGGCGATGTTGTCGACGCCCGGGACGGCGTCCGCCTTGACGCCGAGGCGGTAGGCCCAGAACGAGTGCGTGACGTCGAGCGACGTGACGTGGAACGCGACGAGCTGGTCGACCGGCAACGCGAGCTGTCGCGTCTCGAAGGCGCCGTAGCTCGGATAGCGGAACGTCCATTCCCACTGCTGTCCGATCACCTGGATCGGCAACGCCTGCCGGTGTCCCTTCGGCAGGTCGGTCGGCGACGGGCCTTGGCCGCCGCCGGCCCCGTGGGCGGTCTGCACAAGCGTGTAGCTTCCCCAGACGGCGAGCGCCAGCACGATCCCGGTGGTCGCGAGCAGCCAGGTCGTCTGGACCCCGCCGTGGCCGCGGATCGGAGGGCCGTCCTCGATCGCGGAGCCTCGCTGCCGGAAGGTAGCGACGACGTAGCCGAAGAACACGAGAATGAGGAGGACGATCGGCGTCAGCAGGGCTGTCATCACCGTGTTCGCGGTCTTCTGGTCTGCGGCCTCCGAGCTGAAGCTGCCGGGCGGCAGGTGCGGCCCGAGGACGAGCACCACCAAGGGCACGGCGATCGCGCTCAGGACAGCCCAGATCAGGACGATCCTGAGCCCGTGCCGGGGAGCGGGCGGTCCGGCGGCCGCGCTCACACGACCTCTAGCGTTCCGTCCATCCAGCCGAGGGTCTGCATGGGGCCGCCGAAACCGAGGATGAAGCCGGCTGCACAAGGAACGAAGCACTGCCAGCGGAACTTCCCCCGCTTACCCGTGCGGAACGCGAACGTGACCGTGGTGTGAGCCTGGGCCAGGGTGCACGGTGCGACGCTGCACTGGTTCTTCGCGTTGTCCGGGACACCCTTCAGCGGCACCGTGACTCCGAGGTCGGGAATGGCGAAAGTGTGCGAGGCGAGATCGGGATCGAGCTCGCGAAGGGGCTTGCCGTCGACGGTCATCGTGTCGCCGATGATCCCCTCGGGTCGGCCCCAGAACGGGTTGCGAAGGCCAGTGGCGGTGTCGTACTGGTAGATCGTCACGTGCACCGTCGCGTGCGCGGGCACCTTGAGCACGGTGGTGTGGTGCCACGTGCCGTGGCTGTCCCGGGCCAGGTACGAAACCCAGTCCTGATGCGGCTTGTGCCCAAACGACGCAACCGTCTGCAGGGTGAGCCGCGCCTGCCGTGGCCCGGTCACCGTCGCAGCGACCGCGTGGGGCGTCACCATGAGGTAACTGACGATGTAGTAGGCGATCAGTGCGGCCCCGGCCGCAACCCCGAGCAGGACTACAAGTAGACGGGTGCCAGTCTTCACCGCCTCGCCACCCCGAGACGGGACCTTGGCCTGCCCGGGTCCCTCGTTCTGTGCATCGCACTCCGCCGCTTGACCGGGCGAGAGGGACGATAACTCCGTTGGCGGCCATCCGCAAGCGACGTCCTGGCCTGTGGACGGCGTCGGTGCAGGCCCGCTAGCGGCTAGCTTCGATGGCCACTTCCGTCCCGGGCCGCGTCTCCTGCCAGAGACCAATCTTCATGACGAGGTCGAATTCGGCGGAGACGGCCGACCGAGTCTCGGGTAGGACGACCTCCACTTCGGCGGGCTCGCGCGGTCGGCAATGGAAACCGTTGCGGCCAAGGTAGGCGCAGAGGTCGGGAAGAAGCTGCGGGTCACTAAGCCGAACCGCGACGGTCGCGAGCGAACGCTCTCGCCCGGTCTTCAGGATCAAGCGTCGCAGGTTGGCTGGCGATGGGCCCTCGATCGGCCCCGGCGCGATCAGGAACGCGAGCTCGCGCTCGATCATCTTTCGCCCGAAGAGGAAGATCATCACTGCGCTGCCGACACCGAGCAGAAGGAGCAGCGCGCCGATCAGGCCCGGTCCGAACAGCACCAGCGTGATCCCGGCACCGCTCGCGACAAGCGCGACGCCATAGGCGCCGAGCATCAGCGCACCGGCGCTCTCATGGCGCGACTCGTGCGCGGCCCCACCATTCTTCCGGATCGGCTGCGTCTCCCCACCGCTCATGATTGCTCGGCCTACGACAGTCTGCCTACCGCCGCAGCACCTGCACGGATGGCGTTGCAGAACTTGCCACCTCGATCACATCCCACATCCCTGCGCCCTCCTGGTCGGGTACGAGGCTGACGAGACGGTAGACGCCTAGCACTGAGGCCGTGAAGGTGAATGTGGTTGCTCGTCCCGGAGCGAGACCGCGCTCGGGGTCGGGTGAGCTTGCACGTCGGAAGGCAGGCGTAGTCGCGCCGACTCCGCGAACAACCGCGCAGGAATGACGCCGATCCGCGCTTCGATTCACGCAGTGAACGATCACCTTCCAGCCGCGCGGGATAGTCACGAGTACGGCGCCCTTGCCATAACCGTTGAAGTTGAACCCGCCGTAGACGCCGTCGTAGCCGGCACGAGCGCTAACCGTCGCTATCCGGCGAGCGCGACTGTAAGAAAGCCAGCGTTCGAGCGGCAGCCGATGAGGGGCCGAAGCACCGCACGCAGCCGCTCCGGTGCCGAGCCCAATCACCGCTACGGCGGTGAGCGCAGGAGCCGAAGCCCGCTTCACGGCAGAACTATGCAGCCCGCGGTTCCCCACGTTCGGCCGGCGCACGAGCTGGGCTGCCAGTGCGACTCGGTCAGCAGGTCAGGTGCAGGGCCGCCGCCGTCCTGGCGGGATCGAGCTCCGCGTAGCGTCGGACTGCCTCCGCGGTCGGGAGCACGTCGACCTCGACCCCGCGGGCGCGCAGCGTCTCGAGGGTGCCCGGATCGGGCCGCATTTGCCCGTAGGCACCGGTGCCGATGAGCAGCCGCTCGGGCAGCTCGTCGAGGACGTCGGCGAGGTCGTCGAGCACGAGCCCGTGCCCGTCCTTCCGCCACCAGCCGCGCACCACGCGTCCGGGAAGCACGATCACGTCGCGTGTCTCCTCGCGTCCGTCGATCGTCACGCGCCCGAAGCCGTAGGCCTCGATCTCGGGCATCGGCTCGATCGTAGCGGCGGGAACAATCGACCGCGCCCGAACGTCTGCAATGGGGAAGATGGAACCACTGAACCGACCCCACGAGCTGAAGCTGACCTTCGATGAGCTCGCCCTCATCTACAAGTCGCTGCAGGCAGCGAGGACGCTCGGCGCGGGGCCTCAGCAAGACGAGCTCCTCGACGACACGATCCAGCTCGTTGACCAGGCGTTGAAGCGAGCGGTCTGAGCTCGAAGCCGGCGCGCGCGATGAGTTTGCCGTCGCGCCCGGGTCTAGTCTTCCGAGGTCGAGACGAGGAAGCGCATATGCCTGAGCACACGATCGGAACCCGCGAGGAATGGCAGGCCGCCCGGGCCGAGCTGGCGAAGCTCGAGGCTGAGCAGGCGGAAAAGAACGAGGAGGTCAAGAAGAAGCGGCTCGAGCTCCCCTGGGTGCCCGTCGAGAAGGAGTACGAGTTCGACACCGAGGAGGGCAAGAAGTCACTTGCCGACCTGTTCGAGGGCCGCTCACAGCTCCTCGCCTACAACATCATGTTCGGGCCCGACTACGAGAACGGTGCCTGCCCCGGGTGCACCAGCCTCGGGGAGGGCCTCGACGGCTCGCTCACCCTGTGGGGTGCACAAATTCGGTTCCGCCTGCAAAGCGCGCACTGTCGCTGCGGACCCGAGTTTTGGTACCCCACACGCTTAAGGCTCGCGCGTAATCAGACCCCTGCAAGGCCCAAGTAACCCTCTGCAAGGGCTCACGCATCTGTCACCCGACACCAGGGAAGCCTCGTGACGACGGCTACTCTGGTGGGGTGAGGCTGGCAGTCGGTGACGTGGTCGTGTATCCCGCGCACGGGGTGGGCCGCGTTGCGGCCCGGGAAAAGCGGCTGGGGGCCGCGCAGGAAATACTCGTGCTCGAACTCGCAGACGGCCTCTCCGTGACGCTGCCAGTCGAGCGCGCGCGCGAACTGCTGCGGCCGCTGCTCAACGAGGCGGACCTGCGCCGGGTGCGACAGACGCTGCGCGAGCAGCACACGCTCAACGAAGATGCCTGGCTGAAGCGAAGGAAAGACACGCAGGTGAAGCTGGCAGGCGGCGACCCGTTGGGACTGGCGGAGGTCGTGCGTGATGGCGCACGCCGTCAGCAGAGACTGGTAGCGAAACGGACCGGGTCGCAGCTCTCACCGAGCGAGAGGGACCTCTACACGAGAGCGCGACGGCTTCTCTCGGCTGAGATCGGCCTGGCGCGCGGCTTCGAGCCGGCAGCGGCAGACGACTGGATCGAGGAGCAGCTCGCCGCACCAACCTAGACCGTCGGGCCGCACCGGTAGCGGGTTTGAGGGCTCCGAGCGACTGACCAGAGAACTGACCACGTCGGGCTGCTCCGGTCGGCCGGGCCTCGACCGCCGAAGCCAGGCGGGGCACCGGCATGTCGCGCTTCCCGCATTCCGCGACAGGTCGGGCGCGGGCGGAGTGGCCGGTGTTAGCGCGACGCGGGCCGGGAGTGCGGGCTGGACGGCGGCGTCGGCTGTGGCGAGCCGACACGCCCCGAGTTTGCGGGTGTTAGTCGGCGCCGTCGCTCAGGCCCGCCGAGTCCAGGCAACCGTGTTGCGCGGCGGCGCAGCCGCGTGGGAGAGGTGGCAAGTGCAGCTCGATGAACGCGTGGCAAAGCTCCGACTGACTGCGCGCGAGCTGGAGGCGATTCTGCTCGAGCGACGCTCGACTCGCGCCGAATCGCCGCAGCTGCTGCCGGCGGGCGACGAGTGCAGCGATCCGCTTCCGTAGCTTCTCGACTCCGGTCTCCTGCTCGATGGATGTGGCGCTCTCGGTCGCGACCAGGCTCATCAGTCATAGAGTCGCTCGGAAAGCCTGTCGATCGCATGTGGAAAGCGGTACGAATCCAGCGGAAAGTGCGACCGAACTATTCACTGACCTGCTGTGGAAGCGGTCAGGCTGTGGATCGGCCCACCTACTGGACTCGAGATCGCCCGGCTGGCGGCAAGCAGTCTGCAACACTGCGCTGACCAGATGGAGCTCGAAAAAGCCCGAGCCCTTCTTCGCCGCGAGCGCGTCCGGATCGAGCAGGCGCTCGCTCGACTCAGCGTTCCCGGCAGGGAAGAGCTGGCCGGGCAGGACGAGATGGCGGATGCCGCGTCGCAGCTCTACGAAGAGGAATTCGACGAGGGACAGGCCGATGACCTGCGCGCTGAGCTCGCCGCTGTTGAGCGCGCCGAGGAGCGACTCATCGAAGGCACCTACGGACGCTCCATCGAAAGTGGCGAGGAGATTCCCGATGAGCGGCTCGAAGCGGTTCCCGCGGCCGAGCGGACGGCGGAGGAGCAGGCGCGCTTCGAGCGCCACGCTCACTAGCCCGAAGGGGCACCGGAGCGGTTAGGTATCTCGTCCTCTTCGACGCCTTCTAAGGCCCGGCGACGCTGTATAGCCCGCGCCGGTCGACGTCGAGCAGGATGGTCGCTGTTCGGGAAAGACGCTGGCCACGGTCGTGATCGGCAGCAAACGCCGACGCCAGAGCAGGACGCCTTCCTGACGGATCGCGATTCGTTCAGCGCCCGGCCCGGCGAGCTCAATGAACACCCCGACTTGTCTTCCCTCTCCCGGCGCAAGAGGCGTATCCCTGGGTGTGGGGTGCGGAAACTCGATCCGTGCCCCAGTCGAGACGCTCGGATTGCCTGGATTGCAGGCCGAACCGAGTTTGGGCACCCCACACGTCGTTGGAGGCGGTGCTCGCGCTCGTCGACGCGACGACCGGCGCGGCCGCGCCGCGCGGCCCTTACCGGTGGCTCGCTGACGGCGCGCGGGAGCTGCTTGCCGGAGCGGCCGGCGGCGACGCTCGCGGAGGCGGCACTGGCGCTGGCCGTGTCGGCGCCTCAACTCAGCCAGGCCTTCCGGGCGGAAACCGGCGAGACGTTCTCGTGCTACCGGAACCGGGTGCGCGTGTGGACGGCGCTCGAGCGGATTCGGGACGGCGAGCCGTCGCTCGCCGGGCTCGCGGCGGAGCTGGGCTTCGTCGACCAGCCGCACCTGACGCGCGCCGTCAGGCGCGAGACTAATCTCGCTCCGAGGGCTGCTGTGCGCGGATGCTGGCGTGGATATGGCGCCGGAGTTGGTCGCGGATCCGTCTGACCTTGACGTTGCGGCGGTCGAGCAGTTCGCTGTAGAGGCCTGCGGCGAGTGGGGCGAGCAGGTAGTCGGCGGCGAGTTGCGGGTCAGCGGCGCCGGCCTGCTCGAGAAGCAGGGCGGCGTGCGCGTGCCAGGCTGTGTAGGCGCCGGTCCGGTAGCGAGCGGTCGGCGTCTGCTCGGAGGCGACGATTACGTCGCGGTCGACGACCGTCAGTTCGTGCAGCGCGAGCGCGAAGGCGAGGAGCCGCTCGGCCGGTGGCGCACCGGGCCCGAGCGGCGGCTTGCCGCGGAGGAGCTCGTCCTGGAGCGCGCGCTCGCGCTCGTTGAGCAGCGCCAGCAGCAGGCCGCTCTTGCTGCCGAATGCCCGGTAGATCGTGCCGGCGCCCACGCCGGCTTCGGCCGCGACGTCCGCCACCCGCAGCGCGTGCGCGCCAGCCGTCGCGACCAGCGCCGAGGTCGCGCGGAGCACCGCGTCCCGATTCCGGGCGGCGTCGGCGCGAGTCGAGGCCACGCGGCATCCTTGCATAACCGGAATACGCTCCGATTTGCGGCGTTAGAACTGGAACATGTTCCGGTTCCCGAAAGGGGAAGGCGCGATGTCCGATCTGCTGTTCGTCAACTCGTCGCCGCGCGGGGAGCGATCCGAGTCGCTCCGGCTCGCCGAAGCGCTGCTTGCCGCGTACGGCGAGCTCGCACCGGACGCCGCGATCGACCGGCTCGACCTCTTCGACGACCCGCTGCCGACCTTCGGCCCGCAGGCGGCGGCGGCGAAGATGACGGTCGTTGCCGGCGAGGCGCTGCCCGAGCGCGAGGCGGCGGTCTGGGAGGAGCTCGGGGCGGTGTTCGCGCGGCTCGCCGACGCCGAGCGGCTCGTGTTCACGGTGCCGATGTGGAACGCGAGCATTCCCTGGTCGCTCAAGCTGCTCATCGACGTCGTCACGCAGCCCGGGCTGGCGTTCAGTTTCGACCCGCAGACCGGCTACAGCGGGCTGCTCGAGAGGAAGCGGGCGGTCGCGATCTACACGAGCCACGTCTACCACCCCGGCGTCGACGAGCGCTTCGGCGTTGACTTCCACTCGACCTACTTCGAGTACTGGCTGCGCTCCGTCGGCATCACCGAGGTCCAGGCGGTGCGCCTGCAGCCGAGTTACCGGACCGCCGACTTCGACCAGCGACAGGCGATCGCCCTTGCCGAAGCGCGGGCGCTCGGCCGCGCGCTCGCCCGGCCGCGGATCGCCGAGGCTGCCTGATGGCCTGGCTGTGGCTGATCCTCGCCGGCCTGGGCGAGATCGCCTGGTCGCAGAGTATCCGCCCGACCGCCGGCTTCACTCGGCCGCTGCCGACGCTCGTCTGCTTCCTGCTCGCCGCCCTGGCGGTCTATCCGCTGACCAGGGCGATGCGCGAGCTCCCGGTCGGCACCGCGTACGCCGTCTTCACGGCCATCGGCGCCGTCGGCGCGATCACGCTCGGTGTCGTCCACGCCGGTGACCAAGCCAGCCCGGGGCGGCTCCTGGCAGTCTCGCTGATCGTCGCCGGCGTCATCCTCGCCCGCGCGACCGCCTGACCGCTCACTACGGCTCAGTGAGCGGCGACCAGTCTTGGCGTCGGGCCCAGTCGCGGTAGCGGTGCCAGCCGATCTCGGGGAACCGGCGCCGCAGCTCTTCGACGTCGGTCGTGTAGCCGACTCGGTCGAGCCAGTCGAAGAGCGGCGCCGGGCCGACGGCGTTCTGGAGTTCCACCTCGGGCTGGCGGCCGAGCAGCTCGCCCAGGGTCGCGGCCGCCTCGAGCGCGCTCAGCCGGTCGGAGGCGATCTCGATTCGCCGGCCGAGGAAATCCGCCCGGCGCCCGAGGACGTGCGCGGCGAAGGCGATGATGTCGGATAGTGCGACCTGGTGCAGCGGCAGCTCGGGCCGGATCGGGCTCGGGAGCCGGCCCGCGTGGAGGACCGGCAGGTTCCACGGGTTCCAGAGGTTCTCCATTAGGTACACGGGCGCGAGGATCGTGTGCGGGACCGCGCTCTCCCGCAGCCGGTCCTCGACGAGGCGCTTGCTCTCGAAGGCGGGGACGTTGCTCGGGCGGTCGGCGCCGGCGACGCTCACGAAGACCAAGTGCCGCATGGAGGCGGCGGCCGCCGCCGCGACGACGGCACCGCCGTGCCTCGCGTCCACCGCCGGCCCGGCCGCGTGCAGGGTGCCGGCGAAGAAGATGGCGTCGGCGGCACGGGCGGCACGCTCGATCGAGGCTGGATCGTCGAGGTCGACGGGCACCACCGCGGCTCCCAGGCCGCGAAGAGCCGCCGAGCGCGGCGAGTCCGGCTCGCGGCTCGCGGCGCGGACATGATGCCCGCGGTTCAGGAGTCTGCCGACGAGCGGCGAAAAGCGGCCCGTCGCTCCGAGCACCAGGATCTCCAACCCCATCTCCTCCACGGAACGCGCCGGCTCCGGCCAGCCTTCCCGACCCGGTCAGCCGTGCTGGGCGTGGAACGCGCCCGAGGGCGAGGCCGGCGAGGGCGGCAAGCGCGCCGGTGAGAGCCATCAAGGCCCAGGCTTGGTGGTAGGCGTGGAGGGTGTTGTGGTGGGTGTTGAGGAGGAAGGTGAGGGCGGCAATGCCGAGAGCGGCGCCGATCTGCCGGAGGCAGTTGCTGATCGCGCCGCCGGTGGCGAAGCGCTCGCGGGGGAGCCGGGCGACGGCGGCGCTGCCGAAGGCGGCGAAGCTGAGCCCCATTGCGGTCGCGACCGAGGCGCCGACCCGGTCGGATTCCTTCTCGACCTCGAGCCCAGCGTCCGCCTCGGCCTGCCGCGCGGCCGCCACCACCAGCTGCGCGAAGCGGCCCATCCGCCTTGCCCGCCGGTGCTCGATCCACCGGGTCGGGTCGAAGTCTCCCGCCTCGCAGGCGAACTTGACCATGAACTCACGCGGATCGAACGCCGTGATCGGGCCCGCGGCGGAGCGACCGCTGACCAAGTGCTCCCAGCTCGTCGCGACGTCGCTGGCCAACGGGGTCACCGCGCCAAGCCCCGTGATCACGACTCTCCGGCGTCCCTTGGCGCCCATCAGCCCTCCCGGCCTCCAGTTTGCCCTCGACGAGGAGCACCACTCGGATCCGCCGCTGGAACCGAGTTTTGGTATCGGACACCCTGACCGGTCCTCAGCGCAGGGGCAGCTAAACGACCCTACGCCATTCGGAGCCCCGGGGGTAACGTCGCCGTCATGGCCGAGCGCTTGAGGCAGGGCCGCGCCCCGACACGGCGGTTTCACGTGCCTTCGGCCGTGCGCGGCTCTGCTGCCCGCATCGACGCGGCGACAGCGCGCGAGCTCGTCGCGAACGGCGCGCTGCTCATCGACGTCCGGCGGAAGGACGATCCGGCCGTGACGCTCGAGGGTGCGCTGCGGATTCCACCCGACGAGATTTCGGAGCACCTGGAC
>JBKPAM010000068.1:0-10222 GCA_046726435.1 Actinomycetota bacterium | reverse complement strand
CGTGCGTTGATCCCGTCGAGAGCGCGGGGAAAGCGCTCGGCCACGACCTCCGCCGCGACCGCCGCGTCGGTGCGGTCGGCGCGAAGGAGGTGGAGGATGCGCCCCGCCGCGTAGGCGTCGTCGATCGCGAACGACCCCTTGTAGCCCGCGCAGAGGACAACGACGTCCTCCCCGCGGCCGCGCGCGTAGCCCGCGACGGCCTCGAGGTTCAGGAGCGCACCGAGCACGACCTCCTCGCACCCTTCTGCCGCCGCCACGATCGAGCGCGTCCCGTTCGTCGTCGAGAGGATCAACGTCTCGGCGCGCGGCTCGCGGAACTCGCGGGGCGAAGCGCCGGCATCGAAGCCCTCGATCGGCTTCGCCTCGCGCTCGCCCCCCGTGATCGCCTCGTCTCCGAGCTCCTCGCGGAGCGCAAACGCATCGTCGATCTCGGCGCAGGAGAGCACCCGCCGGTAGCCCGAAGCGAGCGCCTGCGCGATCGTCGACGTAGCGCGCATCACGTCCACGACGATCCCGAGTGGCGCCGCGACCGCTTCGGCGGGGGTGAAAGCGACGTGACAGCGCATGGCGGCACTACGCTACTCCAGGTTTCCGAGTGCCCTACTGCTATCGACATCCCGATCGTGAGACGTTCGTCTCCTGCTCCGAGTGCGGCCGCCCGATCTGCGCCGAGTGCATGACGCCGGCGCCGGTCGGCCAGCGCTGCCCGGAGCATTCGGGCAAGCCGCAGGGCACTCGGCGGGTGAGCGCGGGTGTGCGGCGCGGTGCCTTCGAGGGGACGGGCGCGCTGGTGACGAAGACGCTCGTCGGCGTCAACATCTTCATCTACCTGATCACGGCGTTCCAGGGCAACGGCTTGAACTCGCCGGGGGGCTCGTTGTTCGACAAGTGGTTCCTCTACGGCCCCTTTGTCGCGAACGGCGACTGGTGGCGCCTGATCACGAGCGCCTTCCTCCACGCGAGCCTGCTGCACATCGGCTTCAACATGTACTTCCTCTGGTTCGTCGGCGCGCCCGTCGAGGCGGCGCTCGGCCGGGGACGTTTCCTGCTCATCTACATGGTCTCGGGTCTCGCCGGCTCGGCGGGTGCGCTCGTCCTGACTCCCGACAAGCCGACCGTGGGCGCCTCGGGCGCGCTCTTCGGGATCCTCGGCGCCGCCTTGATCCTGGAGCGGCAGCGCAACTACGTGCTGGGCGGCTCGGCGCTTGCGCTGATCGTGATCAACCTGATCCTGAGCTTCGCGCTCGCGAACATCTCGATCGGCGGGCACATCGGCGGCCTGATCGGCGGGATCCTCTGCACGCTCGTGCTTTCCAAGTTCGGGCGCGGCCACGCCGCGTACAGCCGCGTCGGCCTGTGGGGTGTCGCCGGCGTCCTGGGCGTGGGCCTGCTCAGCGTCGCGGTCGCGTACTGGCGCGTGCGCGGGTACGCCTGAGGCTTAGCGCAAGCCCTCGACCCGGGTAACGCGGTCGAACCGGTCGCGCCAGGCGCGGTCGGTGCCCGCGCCCCCGTCGAGCCGGTCCGCGAATCCGTCCCACGCGAACATCGTGTCGTTCCCGGCCCCGCCGTAGAGGGTGTCCCGCCCGTTGTCGCCCTGGAGCTTGTCGTCGCCTGTGCCCCCGTAGAGCCGGTCACTCCGGCTCCCGCCGCTAAGCAGGTCGCGGCCCGGGCCGCCCTCCAGGACGTCGTTCCCTTCCTTGCCGTCCAGGACGTCGTTGCCGCCCAGGCCGCAGATCACATCTCGCCCGGGCGTTCCGACGAGGAGGTCGCCACGAGGCGTGCCGGCCAGCGTGCAGGCCGGCACGGCCTGCGAGGCGGCATGAACCCCGCGAACCAGGCAGAGCGCAACCGTGGCGAGGATCGCCGCCGTCGCCGTGACACGTTGCTCCTGAGGAATCACGGCTCCGTAAGGATCGGAGCAATCGGCACGAGCCCTGATCCCTCGCTCGGGCCGGGCGGTGTGTTCCGCAAGAAAAACCGCCCGGCCGACTAACTCCCCTACGCGGGGCGGTTCGTGATGTGCACGTAGATCTTGTCGTCGCTCCCGCAGTCCTCGCGGAGCGCGACCTGGCCGGTCCGGCCCTCGCCCTTCCACGAGACCTCGGAGTCGTGCTCCTCGAGCTCCTCGAACAGGATCTGGTACCCCGCCGCCTTCAGCTCCTTGAGGTACTCGTCGTGCGCGTCCTCGACGCTGCCCTCGAAGTAGCCCTCGACGATCTCGGACGGCCCCTGCGTCGACTGTTTCGTGTAGGTGATGTTCTCGACCTGCGGGAAGCTCGCCGGGAGCTTCGGCGCGTCGCCGAGCGGCGAGCCTTCACACGCCGCCTTCGCCTGGGGGTTCTCCGGCTCCTTCTCTCCTTCTCCCCCGCCTCCGCCGCACCCGGCGAGGGCAACAACCGCCGCAGCCAGCACCGCAAACCAAGCGGCCTGCCTCATGTCGTTCCTTTCCAGGATCCCCGGCGCGGGACTCTAAACCAGCCAAGGCGTCGCTTGCGACGCCGACCAGAAGAGGCCAGACCGGCTTTGCCGGTGTGGCCGTCTCAGCCGCCCGCGGCTACCGCCTCGACGCCTGATTCCTTCAGCGCCGCCTGCGCGGCTGCGAGGCGCGCGAGCGGCACGCGGTACGGCGAGCAGCTCACGTAGTCGAGACCGAGGCCGTGGCAAAAGGCGACCGACGCCGGTTCGCCCCCGTGCTCGCCGCAGATGCCGAGCTTCAGCTCGGGCTTGACCCCGCGGCCCCGCTCGACCGCGATGCGCATCAGGTCGCCGACCCCGCTCTGGTCGAGCGTCTCGAACGGGTTCCGCTGCAGCACGCCGTCCTCGAGGTAGCGCGTAAGGAACTTGCCCTCGGCGTCGTCGCGTGAGAACCCGAGCGCGGTCTGCGTCAGGTCGTTGGTGCCGAAGGAGAAGAAGTCGGCGTGCTCGGCGATCTCGTCCGCCCGGATGCAGGCGCGCGGGAGCTCGATCATCGTGCCGACCAGGTACTCGATGCTCTCGCTCTCCTCCTGCGCCGTCGCGACCGTCAGCGCGCGCAGCCGGTGCAGCTCCTCCGCGAAGCCGACGAGCGGGTGCATGATCTCGACCAGCGGCGCCTCGCCCGTCCGCTCCTCCACCGCGGCGGCCGCGCGCACGATCGCGCGCACCTGCATCTCGTAGATCTCCGGCCAGAGCAGGCCGAGCCGGCAGCCGCGGGTTCCGAGCATCGGGTTCGACTCCTGGAGCGCCTTGATCCGCTCGCGCATCCGCTCGTCCCGGGCCTCCTCGAGCGGCGGCAGGAACTCGTGCAGCGGAGGATCGAGTAGCCGGATCGTCACCGGCACGCCGGCCATCGCCTCGAAGATGCCCTCGAAATCGCTCTGCTGGTGCGGGAGGAGCCTGTCCAGTGCCGACCGCCGCTCGTCCTCGCCGGAGGCCATGATCATCTCGCGCACGACCGGCAGGCGGCCCTCGGCCATGAACATGTGCTCGGTGCGGCAAAGGCCGATTCCCTGCGCGCCGAACTCCCGCGCCTTGGCCGCGTCATCCGGCGTGTCCGCGTTCGCGCGCACCTTCAGGCGGCGGAGGTCGTCCGCCCAGCCGAGGATCGTCTCGAAGTCCTCGTTGATCTGCGGCGGCACGAGGTCGACCTGCCCGACGATCACCGAGCCGGACCCCCCGTCGATGGTGATCGTGTCGCCCTCCGCGAGCTTCTGCCCGGCGATCGTGATCGTATGGGCGTCCTGGTCGATCGTGAGCTCCTCGCAGCCCGCGACGCAGGGCTTGCCCATCCCGCGCGCCACCACCGCCGCGTGGGAGGTCATGCCGCCGTGCGCCGTGAGGATGCCCGCCGCCTGTATCAGGCCGTGGATGTCGTCCGGCGTCGTCTCCCAGCGAACGAGGATCACGCTCTCCCCGGCCCGGCCGCGCTCCTCGGCGGTGTCCGCGTCGAGGACGACCTTGCCGCTCGCCGCCCCGGGCGAGGCGTTCAGCCCCCGGGCCGCGACTTCGAGCTTCGCGTTCGGGTCGATCATCGGGTGCAGGAGCTGGTCGAGCTGGCTCGGGTCGATCCGCACGACGGCCTCGTCGCGGCCGATCAGGCCCTCGTCGACCATCGAGACCGCGGCCTTCAGCGCCGCGGCGGCGGTTCGCTTGGCGGAACGCGTCTGGAGCAGGTACAGCCGCCCCTCCTCGACCGTGAACTCGATGTCCTGCACGTCCTTGTAGTGCTCTTCGAGCCGCCGCATCGTGTCCGTGAGCTGCTCGAAAGCCTCCGGCAGCCGGCCCCGCATCGCCTCGAGCGGCTCCGGGGTGCGAATCCCCGCGACCACGTCCTCGCCCTGGGCGTCCGCGAGGAACTCGCCGTACAAGCCCTGCTCACCGGTGGAGGGATCGCGCGTGAACGCGACGCCGGTGCCCGAGCCGGATCCCTTGTTGCCGAAGACCATCTGGACGACGTTGACCGCAGTGCCGAGGTCTTCCGGGATCCGGTGGGCGCGGCGGTAGACCTGCGCGCGCGGCGTGTTCCACGACTCGAAGACCGCGCGGACCGACCGCGACAGCTGCTCCCGCGCGTCCTGCGGGAAGGGCGAGCCCGTCTCGTCCTCGTAGATCCCGATGAAGGTGCCGACGAGCTCCTCCAGGTCGCCGGCGACGAGCTCGACGTCCTGCTGCACGCCTCGTTCCTTCTTCAGCTCGCCGAGCGCCTGTTCGAAGCGGTTGGCGTCGATGCCCTCGACGACCTCGCCGTACATCTGGATCAGGCGGCGGTACGAGTCGTAGGCAAAGCGCGGGTTGCCGGTGCTGCCGGCCAGCCCCTCGACGGCCTCGTCGTTCAGGCCGAGGTTCAAGATCGTGTCCATCATCCCGGGCATCGAGACCGCAGCGCCGGAGCGGACCGAGACCAGCAGCGGATCCTTGGCATCGCCGAAGCGCTTGCCGGTCTTCTGCTCGAGCGCGTCGAGATGCCGCTCGATCTCCGCCGGCAGCCCCTCGGGAAGTCGCTGCCCGTTCGCCATGTAGGCGCGGCAGGCGTCGGTCGTGATCGTGAACCCTGCCGGGACCGGCACGCCGAGCTGGGTCATCTCGGCCAGACCGACGCCCTTGCCGCCGAGCAGCTCGCGGCCACCGTCGGACGGCTCGTCGAAGTCGTAGACGTAGCGCTCGTTGCCCTGCATCGGGAGGCAATCTTCCCACAGAGCTCCTCTCGCCACGCGTGCCCGCTAGGCTGGCGGCGTGAAGCTCGAAGGCGTGCACCACGTCACCGCGATCACGGGCGACGCGCCGGCCAACCTCGACTTCTACGCGCGGGTCCTCGGGCTCAGGCTCGTCAAGAAGAGCGTCAACCAGGACGACCCGACCGTCTACCACCTGTTCTACGGGGACGAGGAAGGGGCGCCAGGGAACGACATCACGTTCTTCGAGTACCCCGGAGCCCGGCGCGGCACGGCGGGCGCGGGGATGATCCACACCGTCGAGTGGCGGCTCGCGTCCCCGGAGGCGATCGATTTCTGGGAGAGCCGTCTGGCCGACGAGGGGATAGCGGGCGAGCGCGACGACGACTCGTTCACCTTTGCCGATCCGGAGGGCCTGCACCACCGCCTCGCGGTCGTGGAGACGGAGGACGAGCCGCTGATCGCCGACCACCCTGAGGTGCCGAAGGAGGTCGCGCTCCAGGGGTTCAACGGCGTTCACGCCTACACGCGCCACCCTGAGCAGAGCCGTCGGTTCCTCGAGGACACGCTCGAGTTCGCGCCTTCCGGCGAGGCTTCCTGGGAGGCCCGCGGCCAGCAGCGTGGCGGCTTCTACTGGTACGACCAGTCGGACGAGCGGGGCGTTCCGGGCGCAGGGACCGTGCACCACGTCGCGTGGGCCTCGCCGATGGACGAGCACGAGTCCTGGCACCGGCGCGTCGCCGAGAGCGGCGCCACGCCTACGCCGATCATCGACCGCTACTACTTCAAGTCGATCTACTTCCGCGAGCCGAGCGGCGTGCTGTTCGAGATCGCGACCATCGGGCCGGGCTTCACCGCCGACGAGCCGCTGGAGAGCCTCGGCGAGCGACTTTCGCTGCCGCCGAACTACGAGCACCTTCGCGACCGGCTCGAGCCGGTGCTGACGCCGCTACCCGACCCGCGCGCCCTTCGCGCGGGCCGGTGACGATCCCGTATCGCTCGCGCGAGGCTTCGGCGGAGCCCGAGGGCCTGCTCGTCCTCTTTCACGGCCGCGGCGCAGACGAGCACGACCTGTTTCCGCTTCTCGACCTGCTCGACCCGCAGCGCCGTCTGCTCGGGCTGACACCTCGGGGGCCGCTCTCGCTGCCGCCGGGAGGCGCCCACTGGTATGTGGTGAAGGAGGTCGGCTATCCGGATCCCGCGACGTTCCTGCCCACCTACGCCGCCCTCTCGGAGTGGCTCGACTCCGTGGCGGAGGAGACCGGGATCGGCCCGGAGCGCACGGTGCTCGGAGGGTTCTCACAGGGTGCCGCGATGACGTATGCGCTCGGCCTCGGCCGTGGACGTCCGCGGCCGGCGGTCCTGGTCGCGCTGAGCGGCTTCATGCCCACCGTGCCGGGCTTCGAGCTCGACCTCGGGCCGACGCTGCCGCCGGTGGCGATCGGCCACGGCACCTTCGACCCGGTCATCTCGGTCGAGTGGGGCCGCCGGGCGCGGGCTGCGCTCGAGGCCGCCGGAGCCGAGGTGCTCTACCGCGAGTACCCGCTACCGCACGCGGTCGAGCCCAGCTTCCTCGCCGAGCTCGCGCCGTGGATCGCCTCGGGCCTGGCTGCACGGTCTTCCGCGGCCTGAGGGTTCCGCTCCATGGCGTCCGACTGGACCGAGTACTACGAGGCCGCCGGCGACGAGCCGCGCTCGACCCTTCTGGACGCGCTCGAACGATTCGACGCGGAGGAGCCGCAAGAGCGCTTCGCGGTCGACCTCGGCTGCGGCGCAGGGCCGGATACGGCCGAGCTCCTGCGTCGGGGCTGGAGGGTGCTCGCAATCGACGGCCAGGCCGAGGCGATCGAGCGCCTCCGGAGCCGTGCGGATCTCTCGCCTGCCGACTTCCTCAGGCTCCAGAGCCGTGTCTCGTCGTTTCAGGACGCGCGATGGCCCGAGGCCGACCTCGTCAACTCGAGCTTCGCGCTGCCGTTCTGTCCTCCCGAGGCGTTTCCGGACCTGTGGGAGCGCATCTTGCGCTCACTGCGCACAGGCGCCATGTTCAGCGGCCACCTGTTCGGCGACCGCGACGGCTGGTCGGCCGAGGAGGACATGACCTTTCACACCCGTGAGCAGGTGCAAGCGCTCCTCGAGCCGCTCGAGGCGGAGCGGTTCGAGGACATCGAGGAGGACGGTGAGACCGCGACCGGCAAGCCGAAGCACTGGCATGTCTATTACCTCGTGGCGCGCCGGCCCTAGCTCTCGTCGCGGACGGGCGATCGGTAGCCGGTGCGCCGGCGGGCGCGGAAGTCGGCTAGCCAGGCGAGCGCCCGAAGCCCCACCCAGACCGGGGTCAAGATGACATAGAAGACGACGACCGCGGTGCCAAGGGTCAGCCACCACAGCGCCCAGCGCCAGAGCGGGACGGGCGGCTTCGGTTTCACTGGGCGGGGGCGTGCTCGCGCTCGCCGGCCTCGCTCCGCCGCTGCTCGACGAGGCGGATCACGCGCGCCGCGGTCTCCTCGATGGAGAGGTCGGAGATCTCGATGATCGGGCAGCCGAGGCGCCGGTGGAGCGCTTCCGCCTCTTCGAGCTCCGCATAGATCTCGAGCAGCTCCGCGTACGCGCGTTGGCCGCCGCCCAGACGGCGCGCGCGTTGCCTGCGAATCTCCCGCAGCCGCTCGGCGTCGATCGTGAGGCCAATGATCTTCGCGGGGTCGATCTCGAAGAGCGCCGACGGCGGCGCGATCCCTTTCACCACGGGCACGTTGGCGGTCTTGTACCCGAGGTAGCCGAGGTACATCGAGAGGGGCGTCTTCGAGGTCCGCGATACGCCCACGAGGACGATGTCGGCGTCGTGCAGGCCCGCGCCGACGCCGTCGTCGAACTTGACCGCGAACTCGATCGCCGCCATGCGCTTGAAGTAGCTCGAGTCGAGCGGCGGACGCGCTCCCGGGGTCATCTTCGCGGCGACTCCTGCGACGCGGGCGACGGCCTCGATTGGATGCCCCAGCAGGTCGCAGTAGTGCAGCTTGTAGCGGCGACAGAGGGCGCGCGCGGCGTCGCGGAGCTCGGGGTGGACGAGCGTGTAGACGATCACGGCCGGGCGGCCCTTCGCGCGGTTGAGCGCGAGGTGCAGGTCGTCGACGGTCTCGACGCGCGGGTGGCGAATCTCCTCGAACTCCTGGTCCGGGAACTGCGCCTCGAGCGCGTGCACGAGCCGGACTGCCGTCTCGCCGGTGGAGTCGGAGATCACATGGAGCTCGACGGGAGGCTTCGCCACGGCGGGGAGCGTAGCCTGGGCCGGCGGTGGGGGCCGTCTCCTGCGCGGGGCCGGACGGCCGCGCTCGCTGCTTCGGTCCTTTGCCCTGCGTCGCGGCGGCGGTCTTCTGTCAGCGGGCGCAATGCGTCGTCGTCGCTGACACACATTTGACTCACTCCCGTGACAGACAGTTGCGCCCCGCCCCGGTAGGCTGACCGCCGTGGCAGGGGGGCGGGTCGGGACCCGTAGGACCTCGCGCGTGAACATGAAAACCGTCTCCGCCCGGGCGTTCGAGGACGCGGGCCGGAGCCGGTCAGCGCGGAATCTGCGAGAAGTCCCCGAGCCGGCCGAGCGTGTCGCGGACGTCGAGCAGCAGCCGCAGGCGGTTGGCCCGGACAGCCTCGTCCTCGTCCATCACGAGCACCTCGTCGAAGAAGCGCTCGACCAGCGGCGCGAGCGTCGCGCCCGACTCCAGCGCCCTCCCCACGTCGCCGTCCACCTCCACCTCCGCGAGGCCCTCCGCCAGAGCCCGCTCCGCGTCTTCCCTCAGCAACGCCCGGTCGACCTCCGGCGCCGCCTCCTCCGCGGCCCGCCCCGCAAGCCGGTGCGCGCGCTCGTACGCCGTGTAGACGCCGTCGAATGCCGGAGACTCGCGCGCCGCGTACAGCGCTTCCGCCAGGCGGGCCACGGCCCCGAGGTCGGGCACCGCGGATGCCCGCGCCGCCCGCACGAACTCGACCGGCAGGTCCAGCAGCCCCTCCAGCCGCTCTTCGACGAATTCGCGCACCTCGTCGGGAAGCAGTGCCCGCGGCACGACCAGACTGCCCTCCACGGCAAGCCGCACGAGCCCGATCGCGGCCCGGCGCAACCCGTACGGATCCCGCGAGCCCGACGGCCGGTGCCCGAGGGAGAACGAGGTCGCCAGCGTGTCGAGCTTGTCCGCAGCCGCGAGGACCCTCCCCGTCTCGGTCTGCGGCAGCAGGCCACCGGCCGCATCGGGCAGGTACTGCTCCTCGATCGCGGCGCAGACCGCTTCGGGGTAGCCGGCCAGCCGCGCGTACTCGGCGCCGATGTAGCCCTCGAGGTCGGGGAACTCACGAACGAGCTCGGATGCCTGATCCGCCTTCGACAGGCGCGCCGCCTCCTGTGTCGCCTCGCCGCCGCCGAGCTCGCCGACGAGCCCCCGCAAGCGCCTGGTCTTGTCGGCGAACGAGCCCGCTCCCTTGAAGTAGGTGATCGCGCCGAGGCGCTCCGCCAGTGCGTCGATCCCGACCTTGATGTCGCGCTCGAAGGTGAAGCTCGCGTCGTCCAGCCGGCCCTCGAGCACGTCCTCGTTCCCCGCCCGTACGAGCTCCGGGTCGCCTCCGTTCGCGACGAACGCGAAGCGGTTCCCACCGAGCGGAAAGTAGCGCTGGTGCGACTGCATCGCAGTCACGACGACACGCTCCGGGAGCTGGAGGAAGCGCTCGTCGAAGCTGCCCTCGAGCACGGTCACGCTCTCGACGAGATGGACAACCTCCGCGAGGACGCCGGCGGGATCGCTCCAGCCGCCGATCGCGTCCAGGCCGGCGACGATCAACCGCCGACGCTCCTTTGCGTCGGGCTCGACTCGAGCCTCTCGCATCCGCCCGGCGTACTCGGCGGCGTGGGGGATCTCGACCGGGCCGGCGATGAAGCGGTGGCCGAAGCTCCACTCCCCGACCACCGTCTCGCCGTCGAGCTTCGCGAGCGTCCAGCGAACCGGTCGCGCAAACCGGATCCCGCTGTCGTCCCAGCGCATCGACTTCGCGAACGACAGCCCGCGCACGATTGCGTCCAGAGCCCCGGG
>JBKPAM010000067.1:0-7637 GCA_046726435.1 Actinomycetota bacterium | reverse complement strand
CACGTGGGTGATCAGCTGGTCCAGGCACGGGTACGAGAAGGCGTCGTACTGCATCTCGCAGACCGGCCGCCAGCCGGCCATGCACAAACCGACGGCCGAGCCGAGGATGCCGGCCTCCGCCAGGGGCGTGTCGACGCAGCGCTCGGGCCCGAAGCGTTCGCGCAGCCCGGCCGTCGCGCGGAAGACCCCACCGGCCCGCCCGACGTCCTCGCCCATCACCATCACGTCCGGGTCGCGCTCGAGCTCGACGTGGAACCCGTCGTTCAGCGCCTCCACCAACGTCAGCTCAGCCACCGAGCACCCTCCGCAGCTCGGCGAGGTCGGTCTCGAACGACGCCGGCGGCTCCGCAAACGCGTGCGAGAACAGCAGCGACGGATCCGCGGCAGGCTCCGCCTCGGCCTCCGCGATTCCGGCCCGCATCAGCTCCGCCGCGTCCGCCCGCACCGCCTCCGCGGCCTCGTCCGAGAGCAGCCCGAGCCGCCGGAGATACCCCTCGTAGCGGCCGACGCACTCGCGCTGCTTTTCCTCCTCGACCCGCTCGAGGTCGATGTAGGCGCGGGGGTCGTCCGCGGTCGCGTGCGGCGCGGGGCGGTACGTGACCGCCTCGATCAGCGTCGGCCCCTCACCGGACCGCGCCCGGGCCACCGCGTCGCGGGTCGCTTCGTAGACGGCCAGCACGTCGCCGCCGTCCACCCGGACTCCGGGAATCCCGTAGCCGACGGCCTTGTCGGCGAGCGTCTCCGCGGCGGTCTGCGCCGACAGGGGCGTCGAGATCGCCCACTGGTTGTTGTTGCAGAAGAGCACGAGCGGCGCGCGCATCACGGCGGCGAGGTTGGCTCCCTCGTGGAACGAGCCCTCCGAGGTGGCGCCGTCGCCGAAGTAGGTGATCGCGCAGGCACTCTCGCCCCGCAGCTTCTTCCCCCACGCAAGCCCCGCCGCGTGCGGCACCTGCGTCCCGATCGGGACGCAGATCGAGGCGACGTTCCAGTCGAGCGGGCTCCACCAGCCGGCCGGATG
The DNA here is from genome assembly GCA_046726435.1 of Actinomycetota bacterium. GTDB lineage: Bacteria > Actinomycetota > Thermoleophilia > Gaiellales > Gaiellaceae > AC-32. The sequence goes on along the minus strand of JBKPAM010000067.1, from coordinate 6,619 downwards.
GCCGCGCCACCAGGAGAGCACGGTCGAGACCGGCATCCCGCGCAGCAGGCCGATCGCCGACTCGCGGTAGCTCGGGAAGATCCAGTCCTCGCGCTCGAGCGCGTAGACGGAGCCGGCCTGCATCGCCTCGTGCCCCCAGAAGAGCGCGTAGGTGCCGATTCGGCCCTGCCGGTGGTAGACGAGGGAGCGCTCGTCGTAGGTCCGCAGCAGCACGAGCCAACGATGGAGCTCGAGCAGATCGTCCTCCGAGAGCCCCTCGACCTCGCCGTCCGGGACGCTCTCGCCGTCGCCGATCACCCGCCGCAGGTCGCGCTCGGCCGGAAGCACTTGCGCCATTCAGCGGAATGTATCTAGTGCGTTGCGATGAAAGCCGTGACGCGGCTGCGGAAAGGCGCGTTGTCGAGCAACTGCACGCCGTGATCCAGGCCGGGCAGGATCTCGAGGCGCCGCTCCGGCGAGGGCGAGGCCGCGTACATCACCGGCGCATCGCTCGCAAACGGCTCGTCGTCCCGCGCCGCGGCGAAGAACACGGGCGAGTGCAGACGGCGCACCGCCGGAAGCGCGTGGAGCGGCCCGAAAGACTCCGGCCCGGAGAGGCTGACGACCGCCGCCGGAGCCTTCGGCAGGGAGGCGGCCGCAATGAGAGCGGCCGTGCCACCGCGCGATGACCCTACGACCACGACGTCCTCGGATCCCGTGCGCCGCAGCGCCTCGACCGCCGCGGCGACGTCGAGGTCGATGCGGGGCCCCCTGCGGGCGTCGTAGGCGAGTACGCGGCGACCCGCAGCCGCAAGCTGGCGCGCGTACGGGAGCCACATGCAGACGTTCTCTCCGAGCCCCTGCGAGAACACGACTCCACGCGGTCCCTTTCCGAGAACCAGGCCGGCGAGCGGCATGTCGTCGTTGGCGAAGAAGCGCAGGGTCGCGCCCCGCGGGCCCCGGGCCCCGCAGGACGCGTCCACCGCGAGCGGCGGGGCGAGCCGCGCCTTCAGGAAGCGCAGCGTCTCCCGCACGATCGCCTTGGCGCGGGGCGTCCGCGCCCCGACGTCGAAGGCGTGAGGCGCGTTCGGGTACGTCACGACGCGAACGTCCGCATGCAGCTCCCGCGCCGCGGCCTCGAAGCGATCGATCGACTCGTTGATCCCCGCGTTCGCGTCACGGCCGGCCTTGACGACGAGCATCGGAGGAATCCGCGCCGGGAAGCGGCGCAGGTAGGTCAGCGCCGAGAACTCGTTGGCAAGGCCGCCCCCGATCGGAAGCGCAGGGTCGTGGAAGTCGAGCGGCCCGTAGTAAACGACGTTGCAGCGGAGCCAGGGCTTCGGGTCGCGCATCGTCGCCCACAGGTGCCAAGGTGCGGTCCCGAGCGAGAAGCCGAGCGTGCAGAGCCGGCGGCCGTCGATCCCGAGCCGAGCCGCGTGCGCCCGGACGAACCCAATCGCCGAGCGGACGTCTCGCGACGGGCTCCTCGGCGACTGCAGGCCGTGATCGGAGCGGATGTCGAACGCGACGGCTGCCATGCCCGACGCGGCGATCAGCTGGGCCCAGCCCATCTTCTGGCCGGTGTCCTTGTCGAATCCGGGCGGGCCCCCCAGGAGCACGGCCGGGAGCCGTCCGCGCGCCTTCCGCGGGCGATAGACGTCCATCTTCAGCCCCGACGAGCGCTGGTAGACGAGGTTCCGCCGCACCTTGGCGCGGTGCATCCCCGGGATCTGCAGGACGACGGCGCGACCGGCGGTCGGGTTCCGGTACGCATCCGCGGCGGGGATCGCGACAAGCGCTGCGACCAGGAGCGCGAGGGCGACCCTCACCGGCGATCCTCGAGCTCCTGCAGGATCTCGTGCGCCCAGCGGATCCAGGCCTCCGCCAGCGTCAATCCCCAGCGAAGCGTGACGTAGCCGTAGTACTCCGACTCCTTGCCGCGGATGTCGTCCTCGATCTCGCGGAGCTCGGCCAGCGCTCCCGCTGCGTAGTCGCGCTTCCGCTCGATGTGGGCGACGAGCGCGTCGTGGCTCATCCGGCGGCCGAAGAAGACCTTCAGCAGGAACGGGTTGTTCGAGCCGGGGTGCTCGTCGATCGGCTCCTCGAGCCACTCGCGGAACGCGCGCTCGCCCTTCTTCGTGATCCGGTAGACCTGCTTGTCGGGCCGCCGCTCCTGGGCGACTCGGCGCGTCGTCGCGTAGCCGCCCTCGACGAGGCGTGGGAGCACGGCGTAGACGTGGCTCCGCGCCGCCGTCCACACGTAGCCCACTCCGGCCTCGGCCTTCTTCTTCAGGTCGTAGCCGGAGAGCTCTCCGCCGGACGAGAGCATGCCGAGGACCGAGAACTCGGTCGTCGAGAGGGCCGTCGTGCTCCGCTGCTCCGTCGCCATGCCGCGCCGCGCAGCTTACTAGTCCTCTCAGGACTAGTCCACTCCGGACCTACTCTGCGCGACAAAGGCGACGACCGCCACAGCGGCAGTGGCTGCGGCGATGCCCAGCAGCTCCAGCCCGAAGCCGCCGCCGAGCTGCGCACCTCCAGCGACGGCCACGACCCCGGAGACGGCGGTCGCCCCCGCGCAGCTCGCCAGGATCGCCGCCAACCGCCGGCCGGCGAGCCACGGCTCCGACCAGGCCGGTACCCGGGGCTCGACCGACCACCATGCGAGCTCGGCGACCAGCAGCAGCGCACCGGCAACGAGCGGTATCCAGGTGTCGAGCCGGTCCGGCCCGAGCTCCAGCCGCACCGCCTGCTGGGCTCCGAGCAGCGCCACCCCGACGGCCAGCGCCCCGCTCCAACGCATGACGAGACCGCCGAGCAGCACGACGAGCCCGAGCCCGCCGACGGCCAGCAGAACCGACTCGTTCGCGTCCGCGCGCAGAGCGGTCGCTCCGACCAGAACGCCGGCGACGAGCAGGGCCGGGGCCCCCGTCGCTAGGGCCGCGTAACGCGGGCGTGGCGCCTGAATGTCCTCACCTCCTCGAGCGCGGCCTGGAGCGGAGCGTCCCTGCGCCACTCGACAACGGGCACTCCGAGCTGCAGGTACGAGGAGCGCAGCGCGTCCCGCCGCAGCAGCCAGAGCCGGTAGGCGAGCTCGTCGAGCTCGCCGCGGCCGGGCTCCACGAACGGGATGGGCGAGATCTCGACCACGGCGAGGTCGAACCCGCGCGCCCGCAGGTCGGTGAGCGCCCGCACGGAGCGCTCGTCGAGCAGCGGCGTCAGCGCGATCACGAGCGCGTGCGGCGGCAGCGTCCGCACCGGGAGGATGTCGATGTTCTTCCACGCGTAGCTGAGGAAGATCTCGGCGTCGAGGAGCGAGTCCAGCACGCGGTACAGCTGCGCGACCCCGCTGGAGACCGTCAACCAGTTGATCACGCCGCCGAAGCCGACGAGGCCGACCCGGTCCTTCTCCCGGATGTAGTGGGCCACGAGCGAGCCGGCCGCCTCGACCGCCTGGTCGAGCGTGCTCGTCTCGCCGGTCCGCGCCTCGGCGAAGGTGTCGAGGAAGATGACGACGTCGGTGTTCCGTTCCGGGTGGGTCTCGTTGACCCAGGGCTCGCCTCGGCGCGCCGTCGCACGCCAGTTCACGCGGCGGACCCGGTCGCCGGGGACGAACGGCCGGAGGTCTGCGAACTCAATCCCCTCGCCGCGCGCGCGCGGCGGCTGGTTGCCGGCAAAGGCCTGGGTCTCGAGCGGGCGCAGCAGCTTTCGCAGCTCCTCCCCGCGCGGGTAGACCTTGAGCGCCCGGCGCAGGTCGAGGGTCTGCTCGTGGACGAAGAGGCCCAGACTGTCGTGGGCCCGCAGGACTACCTTGCCGACGAGGTAGGCGCCCCAGTGCTCGCAGTGCAGCGGCAGCTCCAGCTCACGCCGCTCGCCCGCCGCGAGGTGCACGACGGCCGGGTTCGGCGCCTCCGTCTCGAGCCCCTCTGGCACGTCCAGCAGGACCTCGACGCGTGCGACCGGAGTCTCGGCGTGGAGCTCGAGCCACGCCTCGACCGGCTCGCCCTCGACCTGCCGCTCGGCCCCCAGCTCGAAGATCGCGCGCACCCGCGGCCGCTCGTGCAGCGAGAGCCCGGCCACCAGCAGCACCGCGAACGGCGCCGCAAGTGCCGCAAGCTCCGGCCGGGCGAGCACGAGCGCCGCGAGCAGCCCCGCCCCGGCGAGCGCTGCGTACGCCCCGAGCTTGGGCGTCGCGGCGCGGGTCACTCGGCGGCCGGCTCGGGCTCCGGCTCGGGCTCGGCCTTCGGGGTCGGCACCTGGTCGAGCAGGCCGAGCACGATGTCGTCGGGCCGCAGGCGCTGCACCCAGAGCTCCGGCCGCAGCGCGAGGCGGTGGGCCAGCGCCGGGACGGCGACGGCCTTCACGTCGTCGGGAATGACGTAGTCGCGCCCGCGGACCGCCGCACGGCAGCGCGAGAGCTTCATCAGCGCGAGCGAGCCGCGAGGGCTGGCGCCGACCTGCACTCCGTTGGCGGTCCGCGTCGCCGCCACGAGGTCGACGATGTAGAGGCCGACGCTGCGGTCGACGTGTACGTGCTCGACCGCCCGCTGCATCTCGAGCAGCTCGTCGCGGTCGACGATCGGCTCGAGCTCGACCTCGTCGACGGTGCGCTCGAGCCGCCGCTCGAGCACCTCCCACTCGTGCTCGCGCCCGGGGTAGCCGATGCTGATGCGCAGCAGGAAGCGGTCGAGCTGCGCCTCGGGGAGCGGGTAGGTGCCCTCGTACTCGATCGGGTTCTGCGTCGCCAGGACGAGGAACGGCGGCGCCAGCGGGTGGGTGACGCCCTCGATCGTCACCTGCCGCTCCTGCATCGCCTCGAGCAGCGCCGCCTGCGTCTTCGGAGGGGCGCGGTTGATCTCGTCCGCGAGCAGGAGGTTGGTGAAGATCGGCCCGGGCCGGAACTCGAAGTCGCCCTCGCGCTGATTGTAGATCGAGGAGCCGGTCACGTCGGAGGGCATCAGGTCCGGCGTGAACTGGACGCGCGTGAAGCCGATGCTCGTGACCTGGGCGAAGGCGCGCGCGGCAAGCGTCTTCGCGAGGCCGGGGAAGTCCTCGATCAGAACGTGGCCGTCGGCGAGCATGCCGAGCAGCACGAGCTCGAGGGCGTCGCGCTTGCCGACGACGGCGCGCTCGACCTCGTCGAGCACCCCGCTCGCACGGCGGGAGACCTCCTCGACGTTCACAGGGCCTCGAGCTCCTCGACGGTCTCGCGCAACGCCTTGGGCGTGATCCCCGGCGCGTGGCGATCGGTCGGCGGGCGCCGCCCCGGCCGCACGAGCTCCCAGAGCTCCTCGCTCAGGATCTCCTCGCCGTCGTCGTCGAGGCGCACCCCGCGCCTCGCGAGGCGGACCGCCGCGATCTCGCGCAGCGGCGGCCGCAGCCGCGCGTGCAGGTCGAACGACGACGCCGTGGCCATCGTCAGCTCGCGCTCGAGACGCTCGACCTCCGGCGGCCGCGACGGCTTGACCTCCTCGCGCTCGAGCGCCGAGGCCAGCGCGGACCGCTCCTCCAGCGGGTAGGCCTCCCGGATCAGGATCACGACCTCGACGAGCGCCAGCCCGCCGACGGCGAGGATGAAGACGTCGAGCTCGATCGCGAAGCGACCGGGCGCGACGAAGTGGGCGACCAGCAGCGCAATGGTCGCGAGCCCCGTGAAGACGAGCCACCCCGCAAGAAGCCGCTTCACGCCGCTGCCTCTTTCGCCTCCGCTTCGTTGAACTCGAGCTCGGCGCGGAGGCCGGCGAGAGTTCCGATGGCGTCGTCCTTCATGCCGGTGTCGACGACGTGCGTGCTGAACTTCGCGCGCTCGTAGAGCAGCGTCAGGCGGCGAACCGCGCTCGCGCTGATGCGGAGGCTGTCGAGCGCGCGGGCGACGTACTCGAGCGGCGTCTCGGCGGGATCGCGCGGGACACGGTAGGCCGCGAAGGTCTGCTCCATACGGGCGTAGACCTCGATCACGGCCTTGCGGGGGTCGCGCTCGGCGCGCAGGTCGTCCAGCGTGTCCGCGAGCACCTCGTCCAGCGCCTGCGCCAACGCCGCCTCCGCCTCGAGCTCGCCGCCGTGCCGCCGCGAGTGCCGGGCCGCGAGGCCTGCCGCCACGGCCACGCCGAGGGTGATCGAGGCGAGGATGAGCGCCGTCAGCCAGCCTGCGTCGCCCGGCCGCTTGGCTTGCTGCTTCAGCCTGGCCCGCTGGTCTTTGCCTGACTTCGACGACGTCACCGGTGTGGGAGGAGTCGGAGGCCTTGCGGTGTTCAAATGCAGCCGGTTGCTCGAGCCCACGGCGAGCAGGAGCGCGGCGGCGAGGATCCCCACGCCGACAAGCGTTCGCCGCCAGTTCGTCTCGCCTTCGAGCACGCGCCTGCGCCGGTCGCTGGCGAGACCAAAGCCGACCAGGACAACCAGGAGCAGCATCAGCGCGAGCATCATCACCCCGATGTACTCGCCCACCAGCTCGGGTACGTGGCCCCCGCCGCCGCCCGTGCCTCCTCCCGGGCGGTGCCCGCGGCTCGCGAGCGCGACCACGGCGAGCAGCGCCGTCAGCGCAACTCCGCTCAGGACGAGCCGCCGAGCCCCGTTCACATTCGAACCCTAGATGAGCACCTGTGCGGCGTTTCGCTCGGCCTCGAAGACGGCGGTCTCCACG
>JBKPAM010000066.1:0-5465 GCA_046726435.1 Actinomycetota bacterium | reverse complement strand
CCCGCGCCGGGTCGTGCTCACCGGGCTCGACTCGCTGACGGCGAGCGAGCGCCGGATCGCCGAGCTCGCCGGCGAGGGCCTCACCAACCGCGAGATCGCCCAGACGCTCTTCGTCACTGCACGGACGGTCGAGGGCCACCTCACGAGCGTCTTCCGCAAGCTGCGGGTTCAGTCGCGAGACGAGCTTCCCGCCGCACTCGCCGGCGGCGCTCCGGTCTCGGCCTAGCGCCCCGGAGGCGCCTGTGCCGGCAACAGAAGATGCCGATTTAGCAAGCACTTTTACGGGAGCGACGGGACTCGAACCCGCGACCTCCGGCGTGACATGCCGGTCTTGGCGCTTGGGGGCTAACCGGGGATGCGCGGGAAGCTCCCGCACGAGCAGGACTCTCTGTTCTTGTCTTGCGGGGATTGGCGGGCACCCGCCCGCGGGAGCTTCCGGCGGCCTCCCGCGGGATATGTGTGCGGGATGCGGCGTTGTCTCAACCGAGAACTGAACGTGAACTGCGTACGGGGGTTCGCGGCGGTTGCGTTAGGCGTCCCGGTGCCGAAGTTCCTCTGCACGCAGGGCGGCTCTAGACTTGACCTGCGACGATGGAAGCGAGTAGCGAGAGCGAGGTAATTGCCCAGGAGCTCAGCTCCATTGCGGCCAGGGTGAGTGCCCTTGAGACGCGCCTGATGGAAGTCGAAGCAGTAATCGAGCGCCTAGAGGCGGCCGCCGAAACGACCGCTTTGGAGGAGGTCTCGTCGCATTGGGACGCCGTGTATAGGGCGATGCGCCGCGCGGAGTAGTTCACGGCACGGACGCGGTCACCTCTTGCGCCGATCGTATCGTTGGCTCTGCCGACTCGACCGGCTCCACCACTACCGCCCTTGTAGCCGTCATCGGGTCCCTTCGGACCGGCTCGAGGACTCTCGCCCGCCCGGCGGCAGCACCCGCTGCGCTTCCGCCGTACCGCTCCGCCTCCAGACGATCGACCGCCTTCTCTGCTTCGGGCCGGCTGCCCTCCGCCACTGTCGGCCCGTGCGTGTACGCGTCGTAGGCGCTTATCGCTTCGAGGTCGTGTCGACGGCGCCCTGGAAAGTAGCGCGTGGAGAAGGCTTCCCAATCAAGCCCGTCCGGCACGTCCCCGAGCCCCACCGGCGCGGGTGCACGCCAATCGGCGGCACCGCGAAGAGGCCGCGCCGGCCAGCGCAAATCGAAGCGCCCGTGCCTTCGCGACGGGTCGACGCTGCCGCTCATGCCTCCGCCCGTGGCCGGCTGCTGTTCCTGAACGTCCGAGGGTGCCACTTCCGTCTCTGCGACCAGCTCCGCCGCAGCAGCCGATCGCCGACTTTCTCGTTCAACTCTCTCTGCGCGCGCCGCTCGGCAACGGCGTCACTCTCATAGGATCCTGAGCTTGGACTCATCTGTTGCTCCTCTCTCGATCGAGGCAAGACACCCGGATGGGCGCTCTCGGCACTCAGGCCCGGTGTGGCAGTCGGAGAGGGAACTTTCGGAGCCTCGACGGCTTCCGCGCTAGGTCTATGCGCTCACCCAGCATACAGGAAATTGTGCGTACGGTTACAAAATCTGGCCGTCGCCGGGGACGGGCGACTCAGAACCAGCCTCGCAGCTTGAAGAAGGCGAGCAGAATCGCGAGTGCGACGAGCTCACTGCCGACGCCGAGGCCGACGAACGCCTCCCAGCCGCCGATGCTCCTGACCAGGTAGCCGAAGTTCTGACCGAAGAAGCCGGTCAGCCAGGCCAAGGGCAGGAAGATCGTCGCGATCACCGCGAGCTGCTTCGTCACTGCGTTGAGGCGATTCGAGACCGTTGAGAGGTAGACGTCCATGGCGCTCGTCAGCAGGTCGCGGTAGCTATCGATCAGCTCGCTGATCCGGATCAGGTGGTCGTAGACGTCGCGGAAGTAGCGCTCGTCCCCCTCCACCAGACCCGGCAGCTCGGCGACTCCGCCCACCGGGCCAGCGAATGCGTCGCGCTGGGGGCCGACCGCCTTGCGCATGCCGACGAGCAGGCGCTTCATCCGGAAGATCTCCTGCAGCTGCCGATCATCGGCATGCAGGAAGATCGCGTTCTCGAGCTCGTCGATCCGGTCGTCGAAGTCGGCCAGGATCGGAAAGAAGCTGTCGACCAGCCCGTCGACGATCCGGTACAGCAGCAGCGAGGGACGGTCGATCGCCTCGTCCCGCTTCTGGTAGCGCCGGCGGATCTCCGCGAAGGCGGGGCAGTCGTCTCGGTGGATGGTGACGAGGAAGCGCTCGGAGTAGAAGCAGTGCACCTCGACTAGGCGGTCGTCGTCAGGTGAGGCTCCGTAGACGACCAGGAAGACGAAGTCGTCGTAGTCCTCGATCTTCGCCCGCTGATCGAAGTGCTCGGAGTCCTCGACCGCGAGCGGGTGGAACCCGAAGAGCTCGCGCAAGATCGAGAAATCGTCCTGGTCCGGCTGGTCGAGGTCGAGCCAGAAGAAACCCCCGCTCGCGAGCAGCTCCGCGACCGTGTCGCGGCTGAAGTGCATCTCGGCGCTGCCGCGATCGTGGACGACGACACAGGTCCTCGGAACCCTGCGCTGGGAGGGAGCCTGCGCCTCTGGCTTCGCGCCCATGAGCGACGCCTCGCGGGGGTCCCCCGTCGGCGAGTCGTCAGCCACCACTCGATCGTACTCCTGAGGACGCGTTAGGCAGGCGCATGGGACTAGGCCTCAGTTGCGCTGAGCCGAGCTCGCCGACACGCGGGAAGCTCGCGGTCGCTGGCTGCCGACCTTCCGTTCGGAAGGCCGCGCCGGCAACGCCCGGACGGCCCCTTTCTGGTGGGCATCGCGAGCGCTTACTTCCCGTACCGCCGCCGGCCCTGGATCAGCGCATGGTTGAGAATCGTCGCATCGTCGTCCTGGCGCGCGACCACGACGACTTTGTTCCAGACGCCCGGATAGACGACCCGATCGCTGTACAGCTGAGTCCGGAAGCGATCTTTGTAGACACCGGGAAGCGGGTCGCCGGCGCCATACATGCGCCGGCCTCCGTCGCTGCCACGGATCACCGCCACGAGCTCGCGTGTCTCCTGGTAGTCGTCAGCCGCGACGAACTCGGCCAGCGGCTGCTGCGGGGATCCACTGCTCAGGAAGGCTACGACGTACTTTCGGTCGCGCCCCCACTTGTTTCTGCGAGTCGCCTCGCCAAGTCCGATGTGAACAGCGCCTTCGGCGCGCGTCGTGCCGATGAAGACGCGGTAGCGCGAGTAGTGCTCGCGCTGATCCGGCCACTGATACGACTGCCCCTCCCGCTCTCGTACGAGACCCCAATCCGCTGGGAGATCAGCCGTCCGCCCGGCAGCAGTAGCGGCTGTCCTGGAAGAGGTGCCATCGGCATCGACGGGTTTGATGATCGGATCATGGAAGCCTGCCTGTGCAAGTTGAATCAGAAGTGGGCCGAGCTCCTGGTCCGGGACGCGCTGCAGAGTGACCGAGAATGGGCACATGGCCAGCCTCCTACATTGTCAACGTAGAAAAACGTAGTACCGTAAATCCACGTTGTCAAGAAGTGTGCTAGAGTACGGATTGCGCGAAGTCACCCACACGGAAGCCGTCGAGGCTCCGAGATCCCCTCTTCGACTGTCACATCGGGCCTGAGTGCACCCGGGAGGACTAAAGAGCCGGTTCTCCATCCTGAACTGTGACAGTTAGGAGATCAGATGCATGCCACCGTTAGACGGTACGAGGGTGTCGACCAGAGTCGCACCGACGAGCTGACCAAGAAGCTCGACGAGAGCTTGCTGCCCCGCCTGAGCAAGCTGCCGGGCTTCGAGGGTTACTACCTCATCGAGGCCGGCAACGGCGTCATGAGTTCGATCGACTTCTTCGAGACTTCGGACCAGGCCGACGAGTCGACTCGCGTCGCAGCCACCTGGATGCGCGAGGAGAAGCTGGAGACGGCGCTTCCGAATCCGCCCAAGATCACGGACGGCGAAGTGATCGTGCACAAGAAGAACGGATTCGTTCGGGCGTAGCAGCCTGCCTCGAGGTCGTTCGGATGTAGGAGAGAAGGCCCGCGCTTGCGGGCCTTCTCTCGATGGATCGCCCGCGATCGGGGATCGGCGAGATGCCGATGTTCTGCGACCTCTGATCAAGGCGCTCGCAGAGTGTCTAGGACTTCTTGACTGGCCGGACGAGCTTGCGTAAGGCGTCCATCAGGTTTCGCCGCTCCGGAACGGGGATCACCAAACCTTTGGACGTCTTGTGCTTGCGCTCCGGAGCAAGTGCGCCACCCTCGTCTTCCCAACTGCTCTGGGCAGGCTCTTGCGGCTTGTCGGTCATCCTGATGAGGTTAGCGGTGAGTCCGCACGCTTTTGGCCCTGCGGCTAGAACCACGGCCGAAAGCCCGAAGCCCGCCCACGTGCTTCGACGCTCGAGGCGATGAGCCTTGCAAACAGAGTTCGACTTGCAGGGCCAGCAACCCTTGCAGCACTGTCTTGTCAGGGGCCGGGCTACGAAGCCGCACGCCCGAAGCCCGACCGCTACAGCTTCGCCGTAGCTACCGGCGCCGTCGGCCTCCGCGGGGCAAGATGTAGACCATCGCGAGGAGGGCGACGATGACCACGACAGCGATGGCGACGATGGCGACGGTGGACGCGGCAAGGATCACGGGCACCGTTCTTCCTTGCGGCTAGTTCCTGCAAACCTGAGGCCAGCCCGCGATCCTTCGATAGCGTCATCCACGCCGAGGCGGCTCGCAGGTTCCCAAACCGACCAGCCTGAGTGCTGGGCCTAAGGCGGCAGCCGAAGGCAGAGGCGGCTGAGGGCATGCACCGGGAGAATGCCCTCACTAGCGTCGAGGTAGCGAAGGAGGATGTGTATGCCAACGCACGTCTACTTCAGCGGAGGGCCCTCGATCATCGTCGAGGAGGACTTTGATCAGGTGCAGCAGCGACTTGAGCACGAGTCTGGCCTATTCACGCTCAACACGGGCGCTGAGACCGGCCATCGAGTCAGCATTCACCGCTCGGCCGTTGCGTATATCGAGGAGATTCTGAGGGGCGAGCAGGCAGAGTCCCCGCGGAGAAACACTGCCGCCGCGAGGCGCCGCGCTGCTGCGGCTGAACCCCGACACTGAGGAGTTGGCCCGGGAGGGGCGGTACGGCCTCGCTGCTCCGGACCGTTGGTCGACCGGCCGGGGGAGAGCCCGGCGTCAATAGCTACGCGCTGCACGGCGGCGCTCCTCACCTGAGTCACGCCAACGAACGGACAGTGCGCGTTTGAACGTGCCTCACGCAAGTCGTGCGAGGACACGGATTCAGGCTGCGGTCCGCGCGGGCAGCAGCAACCGTCCGGTGCGCCAGGCAACGGCGAAGAGCAGGACGGCTGCTCCGGAGAAGACTCCCAGGGCGCTCACGGAGACAGAGGCAGCAAGCGCCTTCGATGCTCCGACACCAGCGGCGGCCAGGGCGGCGGTTCCCGCGCCTGCCTGGGTTG
>JBKPAM010000065.1:0-5373 GCA_046726435.1 Actinomycetota bacterium | reverse complement strand
ACGATCTCCCCTGCCCGGACGACGAAGGAGACGTCGCGCACGGCCGGGAGCCCGCGCTCGTCGTTGACGTTCAGGTCGCGCACCTCGAGCAGCCTCTCGCCGGTCTGGGGCGGCTTCTTGTCCACCCGGAGCAGCACCTCGCGTCCGACCATCATCCGCGCCAGGCCCTCCTCGGTCGCGCCGGCCCGCGGGACCGTGTCGATCTTCTTGCCCCGGCGCAGCACCGTGATCCGGTCCGCGATCTCCAGCACCTCGTTCAGCTTGTGGCTGATGAAGATGATCGAGGTCCCGTCGGCCTGGAGGCTCTTGATGATCTCGAACAGCTCACCGGCTTCCTGGGGCGTCAGCACCGCGGTCGGCTCGTCCAGGATCAGGATCTCGGCGCCGCGGTAGAGGGCCTTCAGGATCTCGACTCGCTGCTGCTGGCCGACGCCGATGTTCTCGACCAGCGCCGTCGGCTCGACGGCGAGCCCGAAGCGGGCAGAGATCTCGCGCACGCGCTCGACGGCGGCGTCGTAGTCGAGCAGCACGCCGGCCTTCGTCGGCTCGATCTCGAGGACGATGTTCTCCGCGACCGTCATCACCGGGATCAGCATGAAGTGCTGGTGCACCATCCCGATCCCGCGGTCGATCGCGTCCTTCGCCGAGCCGAACGCGACCTTCCGCCCCTGGAGGCGGATCTCTCCTTCGTCGGTGTGGTAGAGGCCGTAGAGGATGTTCATCAGCGTCGACTTGCCCGCGCCGTTCTCGCCGAGCAGCGCGTGCACCTCGCCCTTGCGCAGGTCGAAGTCGACGCCGTCGTTCGCGACGACGCCGGGGAACCGCTTCGTGATGCCCCTCATCTCGAGGACCGTGGAGGCTTCCACCGCAGCCAGATTCTACGGTGGACCGCCGCGGCCCTTGTCACTACGAGAGAGGGCGGGTTGACGACCCGCCCTCTCCCAAACCCTTTCGGCACTGCCTAGAGCGACGAGGGAACCTTCAGCTGGCCGGAGATGATCTGCTGCTTGATCTGGTTCATCTTGTCGATGAACGACTTCGGCACGGCCGGGTTGATCTTGCCGACGGCCATGCCCTTGTTCTTCAGGTTGAAGAGCAGGTTGCCGCCGCCTCTGAACTTGCCTTCCGTTACCTGCTTGACCGCCGCAAAGACGCCGTTGTCCACGCGCTTGACCCCCGACGTGAGGACGCGGTTGGCGTCGTTGTACTGGTCCTTGTCGACCCCGATGCCCCAGATGTGGTGCTCGTCCGCCGCCTTGAGCGTGCCGAGGCCGCAGCCACCGGCGACCTGGAAGAGCACCTGCGCGCCCTGAGCGATCTGGTTCTCGGCGACGGTCTTGCACTTGTCCGAGGCCACGAAGTCCTGTGAGTACCCGATCAGGACCTTGATGCTGGGATTGAACTTCTTCGCGCAGAACTGGTACCCGGCGATCCAGATGTCGACCGGCGGGATCTTGAGGCCGCCGACGGCCCCGATCACCTGCCTGCCGCCCTGCTTCTTCGCCATCTCGGCGGCCAGGTAGCCGACGAGGCACCCCGACTCGTTGGCCGCGTACGTGAGCCCCTGGACGTTCTTGCGGCCATTGAAGGGAGCTCCCTTCACGTCGTAGTCGGTGATCGCGAAGTGCAGCTTGGGGTTCGCCTTGGCGACCGTGTTGGTCGCGTCGGCGAGCAGGAACCCGGCGGCGATAATGAGGTTGGCCTTCTTCCGGACCGCCGTCGTCAGGTTCGGGATGTAGTCGGAGGTCGAGTTCGACTGCAGCTCCGTCGTCTTGATCCCGAGGTCGGCCTTCGCGCGGTCGAGGCCCTCCTTCTGCGACTGGTTGAACGAGCGGTCGTTGAACTTGCCGATGTCGCTGATCAATGCCGTGAGAATGTTGCTGTTGCCGCTGGCGGTCGTCGAAGTCGTGCCCGACCCCTTCTTGCTCGAGCCCCCGCAGCCGGCCGCGAGAACGGCCGTTCCTGTCAGCACGAGCACTGCCGCGGCGACGATTGATGCGCGCCGAGAAAACCTCACTTGCCCTCCTCTTTTCGAGACACCGCCTTGTCCTTCTCGGGACGGTGATGCTAACCGGAAACGCGGACGGGGGTGAGGGGTGCTAGAGCGCGTCCGTCAGCTGCGGGAGCGAGCTCTCGTCGACCAGCACCCGGCGCGGCTTCGAGCCCTCGTAGCCCGAGATGATCCCGCGGCGCTCCAGCATGTCGATCAGGCGCCCGGCGCGCGTGTAGCCGACTCGCAGGCGGCGCTGGATGAGCGAGACCGACGCGGTCTGCGTCTGGACGACGACCTCGATCGCCTTGTCGAGCAGCGGATCCTCGTCCGGGTCGAAGTCCTCGTCGCCTTCGAACTCGGCGCTTTGCTCAGGCGCCTCGAGCAGCGACTCGTCCAGCTCCTGGTCGCGCTGCGCGCGGCACTGCTCGACGATCAGCGCGATCTCCTCCTCGGTCACGAACGCGCCCTGCAGGCGCTGCAGGCGCGAGGTGCCGAGTGGCTTGAAGAGCATGTCGCCCTGGCCGAGCAGGCTCTCCGCGCCGGCCTGGTCGAGGATCACGCGCGAGTCGGTCTGGCTCGAGACCGCGAAGGCGATCCGGCTGGGGACGTTGGCCTTGATCATCCCGGTGATCACGTCCACGGACGGCCGCTGGGTGGCGAGCACCAGGTGGATCCCGACCGCGCGGCTCTTCTGGGCGAGCCGGATGACCGCATCCTCGACCTCCTGCGGCGAGATCATCATCAGGTCGGCGAGCTCGTCTATCACGACCAGCAGGTACGGCAGGGACGGCTCGCCGCGCGAACGGAAGGCGCGGTTGGCCTCCGGCAGGTTGCGCGCCCGCACGGCGGAGAGGCGCTCGTAGCGGCGCTCCATCTCGGCGACCACGTTGCGCAGCACCGCGGCGGCCTCCTTCGGGCTGGAGACCACGGGCGTGAGCAAGTGCGGGATCGACTCGTAGTAGCCGAGCTCGATCCGTTTCGGGTCGATCAGGATCATGCGCACGTCGTCGGGCGTCGAGCGCAGCAGCACCGAGGTCAGGATCGTGTTGATGCAGCCGGACTTGCCCGAGCCGGTCGTGCCTGCAATCAGGATGTGCGGCATGCGGGCCAGATCGGTCCAGACCGCCTGGCCGGAGATGTCCTTGCCGAGCCACACCGAGAGCGGGCTCGAGGTGGCCGGCAGGTCGTCGTAGATGTCGCCGAGGGTGACGAGGTTCGGGCTCGTGTTGGGCAGCTCGACGCCGACCGCCTGCTTGCCCGGAATCGGCGCCAGGATGCGGATCTCGGTCGTCGCGAGCGCGTAGGAGAGGTCGTCCTTCAGGCCGGCGACCTTGGAGACCTTCGTGCCGGGCGCGAGCTGCAGCTCGTAGCGGGTCACCCGCGGCCCGGAGATCTGGCCGATCACGGTCGCGTCGACGCCGAAGTTCGCGAGCGTCTGGACGAGCGCCTGGGCAACCCGCTCCGAGTGGTCGCGGTCGGGCCCGGAGCCGGGGGCCGAGGAGCGCAGCAGCGAGCGGTCCGGGAGGCGGTACTCCGTCGCGCTCTCGGACGTGACGTCGAACAGGCTCGTCTGGTCGGGGTCGTCCTCCTCGTGCTCGGGCACCAGCAGGGCCGGCGGCTCGCCTTCCGAGACGAGCTCGGGAAACTCAGCCACGACGTCGACCGGCGGCGCGACCGGCCTGCGGGGAGCACGTGCGGCGCCGTCGATCACCTGCAGCCTCGGCAGCGACGCTGACCTGCGCTCGCGTCTGCGCGACCAGGCCTCGCGCGAGCGGGACGTGGAGTCGCGCAGGAGCGCGCCGATCGACGCGCCGCTCACGAGCAGCCCGCCGACGAGCAGGGTCAGGACGCCCGCGATCGCGACGCCGGTCTGGCCGATCGCGAGCGCGAGCCCGCCGCCGAGCGCGGTCCCGACGTAGCCGCCCTGGTCCTTGCCGAGGGTGATCATCAGCCCGCACGCGAGCACGAAGAGCCCGGTGCGGAACGGGCGCACGTCGACGAGGTCGCTCCGGGCGACCATCAGCCCGCCTACGACGACGAGCACCGCAGGCAGCACGAGGGTCGCTGCGCCGATCAGCGCCACGAGGCCGTTCTCGATCCAGCCGCCGACGTAGCCGCCGTTCCAGCCTGCCCACACGACCGAGGCGAGAAAGATGCCCAGCGCAAGGAGGCCGAGCCCGATCAGCTCGGGGTGTTGCCGGCCGTGCCCCTGCGCCTTCCTGCGCTCGCGCTTCTTGCGCTTCGCGCGCGAGGGCAGGCGCGGCCTGAGCGTGCGTCTCTTGCGACGGCGCGCCATGCGCGCCTGCTTCGACGCGCCCTGTCGCTTCCCCTGCCTGGGTTAGCGGCGCTTCTTGAGCTTCTCGGCCTGGCGGCGCTGCTGGCGGTTCATCGGCTCGGGCATCGCGCCCTCCTGGCCGGCCGCGTCGAGCCAGGCGCGCCGTTCCGCCGCCGAGAGGCGCGAGAGCGCGGCCTGCGCGCGTTGCGGGTCGTTCTGGACGCCGCTGCGCTCCAGCTTCGCCATTGCGCTCGCCAGCTCCGGGTTCTTGCGCTCGAGGTTCGCGCGCGAGGCCTTCGTCAGCCAGCGCTTCAGGAACGGCACCTTCATCATCGCGTTCCCGAGGGGCCGCACGTAGCGGCCGTTCTCCACGCGCGCGAGCAGGTTCAGCGCCAGGAGCAGGAGGAGCAGCCCGCCCAGGATGATGAACGGGATCAGGAAGGGCCAGAGAGACGCGACCAGCACACCGCAAGGCTACTCGTTCGAAAGGCCAGACGGCTCCGTTTCCGAGACGCCGCGTTGGGCGGCCGCACGGGCAAGGCCCGCACGGCCTCCAGGTCGGCGCCGCCGAGTCGGCGCTCGTTGGACGGCCGCACGGGCAGAGCCCGCACGGCCTCCAGGTCGGCGCCGCCAAGTCGGCGCTCGTTGGACGGCCGCACGGGCAGAGCCCGCACGGCCTCCAG
This sequence comes from Actinomycetota bacterium, assembly GCA_046726435.1. Classification (GTDB taxonomy): domain Bacteria; phylum Actinomycetota; class Thermoleophilia; order Gaiellales; family Gaiellaceae; genus AC-32. The sequence continues at coordinate 422 of JBKPAM010000065.1, read as the reverse complement.
GTCGGCGCCGCCAAGTCGGCGCCTTAGCCTAGCCGGGAAAGCCGCTCGAGCAGCAGCGACAGGAAACGCTCCGAGGCGATCCCCACGGCAACGTTCGCGTTCGGCTCGAGCCCGGTGCGCCGCCAGACGTCGACCACGGTGCGCCCCCGGCAGAGCTCCGACTCCACGTCGACCCGCACGTTCAGACGGCGGAGCTCGAGCAGCGTCGGCTCGATGACGTGCGCGACGGCGACCGCGTCGTGCACCGGCGAGCCGTTGAAGCCGTAGACCTCGCGGTGGAAGACGCCGTAGAAGTCGAGCAGTTCGGCGACCACGCTCGCGATGCGCCCGGCCGCGCGCAGCAGCTCGGTGTGCGCGCCGGTAACAAGTGCCTCGTGCGTGACGTCGAGCCCGACCATCGTCACGTCGAGGCCGCTCTCGAA
>JBKPAM010000064.1:0-16647 GCA_046726435.1 Actinomycetota bacterium | reverse complement strand
TGCCGCCTCCAGCACGTTCGAGGTGCCGATCAGGTTCACGCGCATCGTGCGCACCGGGCTCTCGAGCACTTTGTCCACCCCCGCGATCGCGGCCAGGTGGACGACGTGGGTGGCCCGCTTGGTGAGCTCGCGCAGCAGCGGCAGGTCGAGCACGTCGCCCTCGACGAAGCGCAGGTTCGCGTGCTCGGCGAGGTCGGTCCCAGTCAGCGAGTCGCGGTGCAGGTTGTCGAGCACCACGATCTCGTTCTCTGCGACAAGCCGCCGCGCGAGGGAGGTGCCGATGAAGCCCGCCCCGCCGGTCATCAAGACCTTTTTCCCGCTCAGAGGCACGATCGCGGAGTCTACCGGCGTCCCTAGAGCGCTTTCCGCCCACTTCCGGTGCGTCGACCGGTCGGTGCAGACGGACGCGCGGGCAGAGCCCGCACGTCCTGAGGCGGCACCGCAAGCGGCGCCTTGGGCCAAACTGAGGGCCGTGATCGCAGAGCAGCTCGGACGGCTCGCCAAACACTCGGCCATCTACGGCCTCGGCGCCGTCGTCGCGCGGCTGATCAGCGTCTTCCTGCTCCCGCTGATCACGCACTACCTCACGCGCTCCGACCTGGGCGCCGTCGACACCCTCCTCGCGCTCTCGATCATCCTCGTGATCGTCCTGCGTGCCGGGATCTCGATGGCGTTCTTCCGCTTCTACTTCGATGCGGAGGACGAGCCCGGCCGGACGCGAGTCGTGCGCACCTCCTTCTGGTTCACGATGGCTTCCGCGACATTCGGCCTAGTCCTCGGCGTCGCGTTCGCCTCGCAGATCTCCGAGCTGCTCTTCTCGACCCACTCCCGGACGACGCTCGTCCAGATGGCGTTCGTCTTCCTGTGGGCGCAGATGAACTACGAGCAGCTGACCTCGCTGTTCCGGGTCGAGGAGCGGTCGGTCGCCTACGTCGCCGCCACGCTCGTGAACGTGATCATCACGGTCGCGGCGACGATCCTGCTCGTCGCGGTCTGGGACCAGGGCGCGGTCGGCGTGATCGTCGGCAACTTCACCGGGACGCTCGTCGTCTACTTCGTCCTGCTCGGGTACCGGCGCTTCCAGCTCGGGCTCGAGTTCGACCGGCCGCTCTTCCGCCAGATGCAGCGCTTCGGTCTGCCGCTCGTCCCGTCCGGCCTCGCGCTCTGGGCGATCGACTTCGCAGACCGCTTCTTCCTGCTCAAGTTCAAGGGCACCGCCGAGGTCGGGCTCTACTCGGTCGGCGTACGCATCACGAGCGCGATCCTCCTGCTGCTGATCGCCCTCCGCACCGCCTGGCCCGCGTTCGCGTACTCGATCAAGGAGGACTCGGAGGCGAAGCGCACCTATGCCTTCGTGCTCACGTACGTCCTGCTGATCACCTGCTGGGCGTCCCTGGCACTGTCGCTGCTCGCGCCCTGGCTCGTCCGGGTGCTCACCGCGCCCGCGTTCTACGGCGGTGCCCGCGTAGTGCCGCTGCTCGCATTCGGGGCGACCGCGTTCATCGCCTTCAACGTGATGGCGATCGGGATCGGGCGCGCGAAGAAGACGCAGTTCAACTGGGTCGTGACGGGCATCGCCGCAGCGGTCGCGATTGGGCTCAACTTCGCGCTGATCCCGCCCTACGGGATGATCGGGGCCGCGATCTCGACGCTAGTCTCGTACACGGTCATGTTCGTCGGCATGACGATTCGCGCGCAGCAGGTCTTCCCGGTCCCGTACCAGTGGCGGCGGATCGTCACCGTGGCGGCCGCGGCCGTCGCGCTAACGGTGCTCGGGAAGGGGCTCGACGTCCCGCTTGCGGGCGCGGTCGCCCTGACCGCCGTCTACCCGCTGATCCTGCTGCTGGTCGGGTTCTACCTTCCGGTGGAGCTCCGCCGGATCCGCGCGCTCGTCTCGCCGGCGCGGTAGCGCGGCCGCCAGCCCGATCGCGCCCCAAACCACCGGGTCTTCGAAGAACGAGCTGTAGAAGAGGCTGTGCACCGCGATCGCGGCTACGACGAGACCGAACGTGAGCGCGGTCAGGCCCGGCAGGTCGCGGGCGAACCGGCGGAACGCGAATGCGAGCGCCGCGAAGAGCAGCCAGCCGTAGAGCAGCAGCCCGGGGATACCGCCCTCGGCGAACACGGTCACGGGCGTCGTGTGCGAGGCGGCCGAGCTCGGCTCGCGGCGCCTGAGGTGGGTGAGCTCGGCGTACGAGTGCGAGAAGCCGCCGATCCCCACACCCGCGATCGGGTGGTGCACCGCGATCCGCAGCCCGTGGCGCACGAGCTTGCCGCGGCCGCTGGTGATGCTCTTGCTTCCGGACCCGTTGCCGAAGACGTCATGGCGGACATTCGGCACCGCGAGCGCCCCCGCGACCGCGACCAAGGCGACCGCACCGGCCAGGATCAGGCCCAACCGGCGCCCCCAGGCGAACATCGCGGCGAGCACGACGCCTACGACGAGGGCGGCGAAGCTCGACTGCGAGTACGAGAGGAAGAGCCCGCCCCAGATCGCGGCGATCGCAACCGTGCCCCCGATGAGCACGCGCCGGTCCCGCCCGAAGAGCACCGCCACGAGGCAGGCGAGGATCGCGACCACGAGGAAGCGCCCGTAGACCGAGGGGTCCCAGAAGACCGAGTTGACGCGGTAGAAGGGCGCGAAGGCGTTCGAGACGTTGAGCTTCTGGTTCCAGAAGATGTCGCGCGTCTCGTACTGGTAGAGGCCGACGGCCGCGAAGACGAGGGCCATCGCCGCCACCTCCAGCAGCAGGCCGAGCGCCCAGAGCCGGCGCCACGGCAGGCGGGCGAGCACGACCGTGAGCAGGCCGAACGGCAGGTAGAAGAAGAGCAGGTCGACGGCGCCCTGGTGGAGGTCGCTCGTCCAGAGGATCGAGAGCCCCGTCCAGCCGACGAACGCGGCCAGCGGCCAGGTGACGGAGCCGAGCTCCCTCGAGCGGCGGTCTCCCTTCACCAGCTCCCAGGCGAGCAGCAGCGCGGCGGCGCCGACGACCCCGTAGAGCGGCACGAGCAGGTTCGCCTCCGTCGAGCCGACCTTGACGTGGATCCTCGCCGCGACGCAGGCCAGCGTCACGAGCGGCAGCAGGAACGGCCAGCGCTGGAAGACCACGGCGCCCGCGGCGGCGAGCCCGACCCCTACGACCGCGGCCGCGGCCAGGAGCGGCCGGTGACCGTGGGGCAGGAGGTAGACGGCGAGCAGGACGACCCCGAGCGCCCACCCCGCGAGCCCCACGAGTCGCTGCGAACCCGGCCGGCCGGCGAGCAGGAGCGCGAGGCCCGCCGTGCCGAGAACTCCACCGGCGCGCGCGAGCTCGGCCGTCACCGCGTGACCACCACCACCGCCCGCGCCTCGTGCCCGTTCGCCGCCACCCGCAGGACGTAGCGGCCCGGCGCCGGCGCGCGCAGGATGAGCAGCGGCCCGCTAAGCACCTCGTTCCGGCCGCCGAGGTGCACCGAGTAGCGCCTCGCGTCGGTGATCACGCGGAAGCCGAAGCGCTTGCCGGTCGCGGCCCTCAGCGAGTGCGGCCGCAGCTCGATGTACCGGACGATGACGGTCAGCGCTCGGCTCGGCGGGCCGAGGTTCGTGGCCAGGTCGTAGGCTCGTAGCCGGATGAGGTGGCGGCCCGGCTTCAGGTTCAGCCGGCGCGCCGCAAGGCCGCCCCAGTCGATCCTTCCGGCCTTGAGGTACTGCTTCTTCCTCGTGCGCAGGTCGCCGTCCACGTACAGGAACGCCCGCGCGGGCTCACTTGTCCGGTAGCGGATCTGAATCCGCTCGTTGCGGAAGTCGCCGTCGGGCGAGAACACCCGGGGCGCGACGGAGACGCGCAATATCAGCGGCGTCGCCGCATCCATGCGGATCCGGTTCGGCAGGAGAATCGTGCGGTGCTCGTGCGCGAGGTGGACGCGCGGCCGGTAGGTGCCGTCCGGGACGACGCGACCCGCGTCGTCGCGGCCGTTCCAGGTGAACTGCTGCGCCCCGCGCCGCGCAGGGAGCGAGCGGGCGAGCGTCCGGACGACATTGTCGCCGCTGTCCACGATCGCGACCGTCAGTCGGTCCGGCTTCCGCAGGCGAAAGCCGATCGCGGCATTGGCGTGCGCGAGTGAGTCGGGCGCCACCCACCGGTCGACGGCGGTGCCGAAGACCGGGCTGCGCTCGAGCTTCAGGCTCTCGGTGACCGCGAACGCTGCGGCCGTGCAGCCGAGGAGAGCCAGCACGAGCAACGTCGGCAGGATGCGACCCACGGAGTCGTCGAGTCTACGCGGACCTAGGCGCCCTCTCAGCCCTTGGCCGCCGGCCCAGCCGCGCCACGAGACCCCACACCGCGAGGCCGAGCGCGGCCATGATCGCGCCCGCCGCGATCACGTAATCGGCACCCGCGAAGTCGATCAGCTTGAGGCCGCTCAGCATCAGCACGCTCGCGAGCCCCAGCCGCAGGAAACGATCCGGAATCTTGCGCGTGAACTGGCTCGAGATCAGCACGCCCGGGATCGAGCCGGTGAGCAGCCAGCCGATCGTCCGCAGGTCGACGTTGCCGGCGACGAGGTGCCCGAAGCCGGCGACCCAGAGCAGCGCCGCGGCGTGGAAGATGTCCGTGCCGACGATCTTCGGCAGCGTCAGCGGGAAGACGAGCACCATCACCAGGCCGAAGAAGGTGCCGCTGCCGACCGAGGTCAGGCCGACGATGAAGCCGCAGGTCGCCCCGAGCACGAACGCGATCAGGCGGTCGCGCTGCGTGAGCAGGAAGGGCTCGTCGCTCGGCTGGATCCCGCGCTGCAGGAACGTCTTCGCGACCAGGCCGATCCCGCCGACCACGAGGGCAGCGCCGACCGCGTAGGCCTCGATGTTCTCCGCCCCGTTCGAGTGGTGCTTCAGCCAGGTCGCGACGGCGACGCCCAGCAGCGACATCGGCCCCGAGCCGAGGAACATCCAGAAAGTCAGCCGCGCGTGGACGGTGCCGAGGCGCCGGTGCCGGACCGCGCCGAAGCTCTTGAAGATCGCGCCGTGGAGGACGTCGGTGCCGACCGCCAGAGTCGGCTTGAAGCCGAAGAAGATGACGAGGATCGGCGTCAGCAACGAGCCGCCGCCCATCCCCGTCATCCCCACGAGCAGCCCGATCAGCAGGCCGCTGAGCGTGAACTGCCAGGTCATCCCCTAGGAGCGGTATGCCTCGATCAGCACCTCGGCTACTTCCGGCCGCGAGAACTCCTTCGGCGGCAGCTCGCCCTGCGCGAGCAGCTCGCGCACCTTCGTGCCCGAGAGAAAGACGTGGTCGTCGCCGCCGTGCGGGCAGGTCTTCGGGGTCGCCATCTGGCCGCAGACGCGGCAGAAGAACGCGTGCTCGAAGAACATCGGCTCGATGTCGAGCTCGTGGTGCTCGAACTCGTCGAAGATCAGCTGCGCGTCGTACGTGCCGTAGTAGTCGCCGACGCCGGCGTGGTCACGGCCGACGATGAAGTGAGAGCAGCCGTAGTTCTTGCGGCAGATCGCGTGCCAGATCGCCTCGCGCGGGCCCGCGTAGCGCATCGCCGCCGGGAAGGCCGAGACGAGGACGCGATCCTCGGGGTAGTAGTTCTCGACGAGGATGCGGTAGCACTCGACCCGCGTCGCGGCAGGCACGTCGTCGGACTTCGTCTCACCGACCAGCGGGTGGATGAGGAGTCCGTCGACGGTCTCGAGCGCGCCCTTCGTCAGGTATTCGTGCGCGCGGTGGATCGGGTTGCGGGTCTGGAAGCCGACGACGCGCCGCCAGCCCCGCTCCGCGAAGGTGGCCCGCGTCTGCGCCGGGTCGAGCGCGAGCTCCGGGAACGAGGGCTCGACGCGCTCGAAGACGGTCACCCGGCCGGCGAGGTAGAGCGGCTTCTGCGCGTACAGGCGCGCCACGCCCGGGTGCGCTTCGTCGGTCGTGCGGAAGCAGCGCTCGGCCTCGCGCTCCTTGTCGTATTCGTAGACTTGCTCGACGTCGAGCACCGCCAACGGCGTGCCGGCGGCGTCGGTCAGCGCGGCCTGGTCGCCGCTCGGCTCGCGGTCGACCGCGAGACACACCGGCAGCGCCCAGGGAAGGCCGTTGGCAAGCCGCATCTCGTCGACCACACGCTCGTAGTCGTGGCGGGCCATGAAGCCCTCGAGCGGCGAGAGCGCGCCGCTCGCGAGCATGTCGAGGTCGGAGAGCTCGCGCGGGGTGAGCGCGATCTGCTCGAGCCTCTGCACGGCGTCCGGCCGCGGCCCGCTGCGGTCGACGAGCTTTCCCCCGTGCGGCTCGATCAGGTGAGCCGTCTGTGTGACCGTCATGCAGCAACCTTGGCGGAGACCAGGCCCAGCTCCTCGAGCTTGGCCACCACGGCCGCCGCGCTCTCCTCCGGCTCGAGCTGCTCGGTGTCGAGCACGAGCTCGGGGCTCACGGGCTCCTCGTAGGGATCGGAGACCCCGGTGAACTCGCTGATCTCGCCCTTGAACGCCTTCTCGTAGAGCCCCTTCACGTCTCGCCGCGCGCACTCCTCCACCGACGCCTTCACGTAGACCTCGACGAATGTGCCGACCGGCTCGACCCACTCCCGCGCCAGCTGGCGCGTCGCCGCGTAGGGGGAGATCGCGGCCGTGATCACCGCGCCGCCCTGGCGGGTGAGTCGCGAGGCCACCCAGCCGACGCGCTCGATGTGCGTGTCGCGGTCCTCCTTCGAGAACCCGAGCCCCCTCGAGAGGTGCATGCGGACGTTGTCGCCGTCCAGGTACTCGACGACGAGGCCGCGCCGGTCGAGCTCGGGCCCGACGAGGTGCGCGATCGTGGTCTTGCCGGCACCCGAGAGCCCGGTGAACCAGAGCGTGAAGCCGCCGGGCCGAACGTGCGTGGTCTCGGGGTGCTCAGCAGCGTAGATGTGGTCGGTCATGTGCCTCCTTGTTGGCCTAGGGGGGTCTCGAGGTGAATTCCGCACTCGAGCTTGTCGGAGCCGGCCCAGCGGCCCGCGCGCTCCTCCTCGTCGGGTGCGATGGGTCGCGTGCACGGTATGCAACCGATCGAGCGGAAGCCGACGTCGTGCAGCGGGTTGTACGGAATCTCGTTCACGGTGATGTAGGCCCAGACGCGCTGCTCGTCCCAGTCCGCAAGCGGGTGGAGCTTCCAGACCTCGTAGCGCTCGGACCACTGTACTTTCGGCGTCGACGCGCGGCTGGGGGACTGGTCGCGGCGGATGCCCGAGACCCAGGCCTCGTAGGGCTCGAGCGCCTTCAGCAGCGGCTCGACCTTGCGCACGTGGCAGCAGCGGTCGGGGTCGGTCTCCCAGAGGTTCGGGCCCTCCTGCCGGTGCTGCTCGGCGACGGTGATCAGAGGCGGCGGGGGCTGCAGCCGGATCCCGTAGCGCTCGACGAGCCGGTCGCGCGTCTCGTAGCTCTCGCGGAAGAAGAGGTGCGTGTCGAGCTCGATCACGGGAATCTCGAGGCCGAGCTCGGCGACCATGTGCACGAGCACCGACGACTGCTTCTGCCACGAGCAGGTCAGGCAGAGCTTCTCGCCGAACTCGGCGTGCGCCCAGCGGAGGACGTCCTCCGCCTGCATCGCTTCGAAATCCAGCTCAGGAAGAGGGGACGCGCTCGCCATCGAGCAGCACCTCCCTCAACGTGTCCAGCAAGGGGGAAACCATGTTTCCCCCGTGAGCCCCCTTCTCAAGGCGCCCTCCGGGAAGCCGTAGCGAGTCGCCGCCGCTCATGTCGGCGGCAACGGCGGTGGAGTGCGGGCGTCGGCGGCTCATGTGACCGGGGCATCCCTTCCAATGAGGACCTCACGAAGCGTGTCGCCGCGCAGGCCGAGGCGCAGCGTCTCGAGCGGGATCACTTCCTCCGGCGGGATGTTGCCGAGGTTCACGTTCGGGCCGAAGTGCTTCACGAACCAGGCCTGGCTCGCCTTCGTCGGCGCCTCGAAGATCAGCTCGCCCACCTCGATCTCGTGGACGATCTCGTCGACGAGCCCGGTGCGCATCTCGCCGGTCGGCCGGTAGATCCCGGCGGTGCCGCCCTCGCGGCCCTCGGTGATCACCTTCCAGGCGCCGGCCTCGAGCTCTTCCTTGATCCACTCGACCCACTGGTACGGCGCGTAGACGACCTCCTCGTCCTTCGAGCCTACCTCGGAGAGGACGGTGAAGTCGGCGGCGAACTCGCGGATCAGCTCGAGCTTGCGCTCGCGGGGGATCTCGAGCGTGCCGTCGGAGATCTCGACGTGCGAGAAGCGCTGCTCGACGAGCCACGCCTTGAACTCGTCGAGCTTGCCGCGCGCGTAGACGGCCTCGAAGAGGGTGCCGCCGCAGACGACCGGCGTCCCGAACGAGCGGTAGAGCGCGATCTTCTTCTCGAGGTTGTTCGTGACGTATGAGGTGCCCCACCCGAGCTTGACGATGTCGACGTACTGGCCTCCGGTGTCGAAGAGGCCCTCGATCTCGCGCAGGTTGAGGCCCTTGTCGATGACGTGCGTGAGCCCCTCGGTGCGCGGCTTGCCGGGGCGGGCGGGCAGGTCGAGGAAGCCGTTCTCAGAGACGGGCATAGAGCTCCTCCAGCTTCTTGTGGGCTGCTGCCTGGACGTCGTGGTAGAGCGAGTTGCCGTGGGCGTCGATGCCGACCGTGAGCGGGCCGAAGTCCTTCACGCGGAAGCGCCAGAGGCACTCGGGCATCAGCTCCTCCCAGGCGACCTCCTCGATCGCCTCGATCTGCGTGGTCTCCAGGGCCGCGGCGCCGCCGACGATCGCGAAGTAGACCATCTTCAGCCGCTGCATCGGCTCGATCGCCTCGTCCGGGAAGCCGCCCTTCCCGCAGATCCCGCGCACGCCGTACTGAGCGCCGAGCGGCTCGGTGAAGCGCACCATGCGCGCGCTCGTCGTGGTGCCGATGCAGACCGGGTCGTAGCCGCCGTCGTCGCGCTTGCGCACGCCGGGCGCTGTGTGGAGCAGGAACGCGCCGGTCAGGTCCATCGGCGGGGTCTGGCCCTCGTCGAAGATCCGGATCTGCGTCCGGTCGCGGAGCCCGATGACGTGGCCCTGGACGACGACCTCGTCGCCGGCGCGCAGCTTCAAGATCTCGGCCTCGTCGCTGATCGGGAACGTCACTTCGTGGCGTGCCATCAGTGGTTGCTCCGGTGACATTGGTGGATGCCTGGGTCGCGAGCACCAAGCCAGGCAAGGCCGTAGGGAGTCCCTGGGCTGGGATGCCCAGGGGCGACTGAGGACGCAGTCTGGCGCAGCGTGATCGCGGGCCAGGCGCCGCCGGATGTTGCCGGAGCAACCACTAAGCCTCCCGGTCGAACTCGACGTCGCCGTTCGCGGCCACGTGGGCGGTTGCCCGGCGAGCGGCCCAGCACTGGTAGTTCACCGCGACGGGGTTGAGGGTCATGTGCGTGTCCGCGTGCTCGATGTGGCAGTTGAGGACGGTCACGTCGCCGCCCAGGCCCATCGGGCCGATCCCGGTCTCGTTCAGCAGCTCGAACAGCTCCTCCTCCAGCTGCGCCACGTGCCGGTCGGGGTTGCGGGTGCCGATCGGCCGCGCGATCGCTTCCTTGGCGAGGTACATCGCGTAGTCCGCGGAGCCGCCGATGCCGACGCCGACGATCCCTGGCGGGCACGGCTTGCCCCCCGCGCCGACGATCGACTCGAGCACGAACTGCTTGATCCCCTTCACGCCGTCGGCGGGGACGCACATCTTCAGAAAGCTCATGTTCTCGGAGCCCGAGCCCTTCGGCACACACTTCACGTCGAGCCCGTCCCACCCGGGCACGAACTCCCAGTGGACGATCGGCAGGCGGTAGCCCGTGTTCGGGCCCGTGTTCTCGCGCGTGAGCGTGTGCACCGCGTTCGAGCGAAGCGGGTGCTCGAGCGTCGCGCGCTCGGTCCCGGCCTTCAGCGCCTCGTAGATCCGGGCCGGGTGCAGCGGGAAGTGCTCGCCGACGCGGCACGTGTAGACCGCGATGCCGGTGTCCTGGCAGACGAGGTTCGCCTGGTCGTCCGCGACCTGGACGTTGCGGACGATCGTGTCGAGCACACGGCGGCCGGGCACCGAGGTCTCGCGCTCCTGGGCGTCGAGCAAGGCGTCCCGGAGGTCTTGGGGGATGTCCTTCAGCGCCCACACGTAGAGGTGCGCCGCAGCGTCCTCGACGGCGTTTCGCAGGTCCGTGGCGACCGCGCTCATGAGCGCACGACTCCCTCGATCTCGGCCCAACGGTCGGCGATGACCTCCGGCTCGACCGGCTCGCGCCCGAGGTCGAGCTCGTCGCTCGAGGTCCAGCGCGCGACGTCGAACTCACCGCCCGCCGCCTCGAGCACCTTGCCGGAAAACGTGCACTGCTCCGAGGCGAGGAACAGGACGCCGGGCACGACCTGCTCGGGCTCGAGCTCGCCCGGAGCGGCCTCCCGCACGAGGACTCGCGTCGCCGCGGCCGGCGAGATCGCGTTCGCACGAATCCCGTGCTCCTCGCCCTCGGCCGCCGTGACGATCATCAGCCCGAACTGCGCCATCTTCCCGACGGCGTACGCGGCGAGCCCCGGCCTGGTTCGCTCGACCGCCATGGCGCGGCTGGAGGTCGTGAACACGAAGCGTCCGTAGCCCTGCTCCTTCATCGCCGGGAACGCCGCGCGCGTGATCTCGTAGGGCGCGTCGATGCTCACTCTCCGCATCCGGTCCCAGCTTCGGTCGGCCACCTCGAGCTCCTCCCAGATGACGAGGCCCGCGTTCTGGACGACCACGTCGAGCCGGCCGAACCGCTCGACGGCCTGCTCGACGATCCGTGCACCGGAGCCCTCGTCCTCGAGGTTCTCGTATGAGGCGACGGCCGTGCCTCCGGCCGCCACGATCTCCGCGGTCACCGCGTCCGCGACCGCGGGATCGCCGCCGCTGCCGTCCCGCTCCACGCCCGCGTCGTGGACGACCACCGCCGCGCCGCGACCCGCCAGAGCTCGCGCATACGCCGCTCCGAGCCCTCGTCCCGCGCCGGTGACGAGCGCAACCCGGTCGTCGAACCTGATCACGCGGCACTCTCCGCGGCGGCAGCTCCGGCGCGGCGGCCGAAGACGGTGCACTCCAGGAGGCTATTGCCCATCATCCGGTTGCGCCCGTGCGTGCCGCCGGCGATCTCGCCGCAGGCGAACAGGCCCGGCAGCGTCATCTCGCCGCGCTCGTCGATCACGAGGCCTCCGTTCTGGTAGTGCAGGACTGGGTAGGTCAGGATCGGCTCACGCAGCGGGTCGATCCCGGCGGACCGGTAGCGCCGCAGCATGTAGGGCAGCGAGATGTCGGCGTCGTGCTCCGAGATCCGCGAGGTGTCGAGCAGGACCGCGGGGCGGCCGTCCGGAGTCTCGACCCCGCGCCCGGCCGCGACCTCGTCGAAGATCGCCTGCGAGACGGCGTCGCGCGTGCCGAGCGGGTCGGTGAACTCCTCGCCCCCGGCGTTCAGCAGCGTGGCGCCGTAGGCTCGCGTGGTCTCGGGGATCGAGTAGCCCTGCATCGTCGGCGGCCAGGCGCCGCCGTTGGGGTGGTACTGGAGCGCGTCGAGGTCGCGGCTCTCGGCGCCGAGCTCGAGTGCGATTCGCGTCACCTCGCCGGTCGCGCCCGGATGGTTGGTCGTGAGCTCGCCCCGCTCCTCGGCCTCGCGGTAGCAGCGGCCGCCTGCGGCGAGCACGACGGCGCCGGCCTGCACGACGACCTCCTCGCCGTTCTTGCGGCGGCAGGTCGCGACCCAGCCGTTCTCGGTGGGCTCGAGCTCGACCAGCGGACAATTCGGCAGCGCCTCGCTGCTCGAGGAGAGGACGGCGTCACGCAGCGCGGTCGTGATCGCGTGCCCGGTTCGGTCGCCCACCTGGAGCAGGCGCCTGCGGCTGGATCCTCCGCAGCGCGCGAGGCGGTAGCCGCCGTTCTCGCGCGTGAACTCGACCCCGTGCTCCTCGAGCCAGTGGATCGCGTCGGGGGCCTCGCCGGTCAGGACGTCGACGAGCCGCCGATCGGCCGTCTCGTGGGAGCTCTGCCAGACGTCCTCGGCGTGCTGATCCGGCGAGTCGTCCTCGCCGAATGCCGCCTGGATCCCGCCCTGGGCCTTCGCCGAGTTGCACGACTGCAGGGCGCCCTTCGTGATCAAGCCGACCCGTGCCCCGGCCCGCTCGGCCGAGACGGCGGCGGCGAGGCCCGAGGCGCCGCTTCCGACGACGAGCACGTCAACGACCATGGTTTCCGCCACGGCCGGACTTTACCACCATGGACTAATTCCAGTCATTTGATCTCTTTATAACTTGTCGAGCTGACGCTACTGGATACGGCGCAGGACCCGGCGGCCGAACCGCTGGAGCGGCTCGGGGATGCGGTCCTTGTCCGCCACCCGCCGCGTCAGCTCGACCGAACGCTTGACCAGCAGGCCGTAGCGGTTCCGCAGCCGGTCGGCAGGCGTGTTCTCCGCCACCTTCGTGGCGACGGTCGTCGAGCTGAAGACGTAGCGGGCATCCTTGAAGCGCCGCGACTTGAAGATGCGCTCGTCGGCGACGCGCTTGGGGCCCTCGAACCAGGTCGTGTCGTGCATCGCGACCACTCCGCCGTCCACGACCTTCGGAACCCAGCGGTCGAAGTCCTGCTGCACGAGCTCGTACTGGTGCGCTCCGTCGATGAAGAGCAGCTCGATCGGCTCGTCGAACCCCTCGGCGAGCTCCTGCGAGCGGCCCGGCACCGGTGTGACGAGGTCGGTGAGGCCGGCCTCGTCCATGTGCCGCTTGAAGTCCTCGAAGGTGTGCTCTGAGTGCGGGTCGACCGCGTAGACGGGGACGTTGCTGCCGGCCTTCGAGCCGAGGCCGAGGCACGTGGTCGACTTGCCGCGCCACGAGCCGATCTCGACGATCACGCCCCGGCCGGTACAGGCTCGCGCCAGGCGGTAGAGCGTCTCGCCCTCCTCCGCGGTCAGCCAGCCGGGCAGCTCGTCGAGGCGCTTGCGGAGCTCCGGGATCGACATCGGCGGCATCTTAGGGTCACCAGATGCTGCGAAGGAGCTCGAGCACCTCCTCGGCGCTCGCCGGCCGCGGGTTGGCCTTCGCGCCCGCCCGCGCGACGGTGGCCTCGGCGACTTCGCCCAGGCCGTCCTCGGGGACGCAGAGGTCGCGGAGCCGCTCGAAACCTGCGAGCCGCGCGAGCTCCTCGGTGCGTTCGACGGGGTCTCCCGCCCCGAGGGCGTCCCCGAAGCGGCCGATCTCGGCGGCGGCCACCGGCTCGTTGAAGCGGAGCGCCGGGGGCAGGCAGAGGGCGTTGGCGGCGCCGTGGGCGATCCCGTACCGGCCGCCGAGCGCCTGGGCCATCGCGTGCCCGAGCGCCAGGCCGGCCGAGGCGAGCGCCGCGCCTCCGTGCTCGGCGCCTTCGAGGAGGGTCGTGCGCCCCTCGAGGTCGTGGTTGTCCTCGAGCACCCGCGGCAGCGCCTGACCGATCAGCCGCGCGCCCTGGAGTGCCTGACGGTCGCCCTCGTCGTTGCGCCCCGCGACGTAGAGCGCCTCGGCGCAATGGGCAAGGGCGTTGAGCGCGGTACCGCCGCTCTGCTCGCGCGGGAGGTCCAGTGTCAGGCGCGGCTCGTAGACGATCCCGGCCGACTGCGCGCCGGAGCCCCCTCCCCGCATGCGCCGCTGCGGGTCGCGTATGCCGAAGAAGCCCGTCCACTCGGAACCCGAGTAGGTCGTCGGGACCGAGACGAGCCGGAGCGTGGTCTCGGCGGAGACCGCCTTGGCGAGGTCGATTGCGCTCCCGCCGCCGATCGCGAGCAAGCCGTCGGCACCTTCGGCCGCGGCTGCCACCTCGGCGATCCGATCCGTCGGTACCTCGTTCCAGCGTCCCGTGGCTCGGATCGGCAGGTCGGCCCAGCGATCACTCGCGATCAGGAACGGCCGCCCGATCCCGAGCTCCGCGAGGAGGGGGTCGAGCTCGTCCAGCCCCCAGCGGACGATCACAGGCGGTCGCGTGCGAAATCGAGGAACGCCTCGGCCGCACGCGTGGGCGAGCGCCCGGCGGAGCGCACGAGCGAGATCTCGCGGGCCGGATCGAGGCCTCGGACGCGGGCGGTCGCGAGGGTTCCCGCAGCGAGGTCGGCCTCGATCGCCGCGCGCGAGATGAAGGTGACGCCGTAGCCGGCGACGACCGCCGCCTTGGCCGATTCCTGGAGGCCCAGCTCGAGCCGCGGCTCGAGGTCCCGGAGGCGCGTGCCGGCGTTGCGCAGCTCGTCCTCGATGACCTGGCGTACGCCCGCGCCCTCCTGCATCACGATCAGCTGCTCGTCGCGAAGCTCCTCGACGGCGACGCTGCGGCCGGCGAAGCGATGGGTAGGCGGCACGGCGAGGACGACCTCGTCGCGGAAGAGGGGCTCGAAGACGACGCCCCGGTGGCGCCGCGCGGCGCCCACCACCCCGAGCTCGAGCTCGCGCTCGGCCACCCGCTCGACCACCGATTGGGTGTCGGAGATGGTGAGGGAGACGGCCACGCCCGGGTTCGCTTGCTGGAACTCGCAGAGCAGGACCGGCACGACGGTGCTGCCGGGGCCGGTGGACGCCCCGACCTGCAGCGTCCCCCGCGGCTCGCCGCCGTCGCCCGCCTCGAGCTCGTCGATCAGCTGGCCCTCGAGCTGGAGTATCCGCTGCGCGCCGCGGTAGAGGGCGAGCCCGGCCTCGGTGGGCTCCACGCGTCGGCCCGAGCGGTCGAGCAGCTGGCGCCCGAGGCGCTTCTCGAGCGAGCGCACCTGGAGGCTCACGGCGGGCTGGGTGACGCCTAGCCGCTCCGCCGCCTGCGAGAAGCTCTTCCGCTCGACCACCGCGCAGAACGCGGCGAGCTGTCGCGTGTCCATAAGCGAACCTTATCGCTGCTGTCACACTTTCGGCGCGCTTCCGTGACAGTTTCGTGCGAATTTCGCCGATAGAATCGCCATCGGGTGGTGGGTTAGGGGTGCCCCGGGAGCGCAGGGGTTTCCGGGCGCACGTGTCTTCGGGTGGAGGCTCTAGCATCCACCTGTGCACGCTTCTCAGCCGAGGCCGAGCGACTCGTTCGTCGAGCGCTTCTCCACCCTCGTCCGCGGATCGCCGAAGCGGCGCGTCGACCTCGAGCTGCGCGCACTCGACGCCGCGCTCTCGGGCCTCCTGCTCCTCGTCGCGCTGCCGCTGCTCTTCCTGATCGGCCTCGCGCTCCTGTTCACGAGCGGCCTGCCGCTCTTCTACCGCGGCGAGCGCGTCGGCCGGGACGGGCGCATCTTCGAGATGCTCAAGTTCCGCACGCTTTGCTCGGGAGCTGAAGAGCGGCTCGGCCCCTACCTCGGTGAGGAGCTCGTCCTGCGCACGCACGCGGAGACGACGTGGGTGGGCCGCCGCCTTCGCGCAGCCCAGCTCGACGAGCTGCCACAGCTCTGGAACGTGCTGCGCGGCGACATGAGCCTCGTCGGCCCGCGCCCGATCCGGCCGCGGTTCTTCGAGCAGCTCGCGGCCGAGATCCCGGCGTACTGGCAGCGCCTCGTCGTCCGCCCTGGTCTGACCGGCTTCGCCCAGGTGCGCCGCGGCTACGAGACCTCGATGGCCGAGAAGCTCGCCCACGACCTCGAGTGGATCGCCGACCGCTCCGTCCCGCTCTACCTCCGCACCCTCGCCTCGACGGTGATTCGGGTCGTCGGCCAGACGCTGCAGAGCCTGGTCGGACGAGGCCACTAGACTCCGGCGCGTGTGCGGGATCTGCGGGATCGTCTCTGCGAACGGGCCCGCGGACCCCGAGCGGCTCGCCCGCATGAGCGCGAAGCTCGTGCACCGCGGCCCGGACAGCGACGGGATCTTCGCTGACGGCCAGGCCGCGCTCGCCGCGCGGAGGCTCGCGATCATCGACCTCGAGACCGGCGACCAGCCGATCGCCAACGAGAACGGGACCGTCCATGTCGTCCAGAACGGCGAGCTCTACAACTACCGCGAGCTCCGCCGCGAGCTCGAGCGAGACGGTCACCGCTTCCGCACAAACGGCGACACCGAGGTGCTCGTGCACCTCTACGAGCGCGACGGCCTCGCCTTCGCAGGCCGGTTGCGCGGCATGTTCGCCGTGGCCCTCTGGGACGCGACCAAGCGCCGGCTCGTGCTCGCCCGCGACCGCTACGGGATCAAGCCGCTCTACTACCGCGCACAGGCCAGCGGGCTCGAGTTCGCCTCCGAGCTCCGGGCGCTCCCGCGGGGGGAGATCGACCTCGACGCACTCGAGGCGTTCCTGGCCTTCAACTCGATCCCGGCTCCGCTGACGATCTTCCGCGAAGTGCGGAAGCTCCCGCCAGGGCACCTGCTCGTCCGGGAGCACGGAGAGGCGAGACTCGAGCGCTACGCGCGGCCGGCCCCCGCGCCGGCCGACGAGCTACGCGAGGACGACGAGGCGGAGCTGATCGAGGAGCTGCGCGCCCGCCTGCGCGACTCGGTCCGCGCACACCTCGTCTCGGACGTCCCCGTCGGCGTGCTGCTCTCCGGCGGTATCGACTCCTCCGCCCTTGCCGCCCTGGCGGCGCAGGAGAGCCCCGAGCCCGTGCGCACCTTCTCGATCGGCTTCGAGGAACGGTCGTTCGACGAGCTCTCCGACGCCCGGCTCGTGGCCGAGCGCTACGGCACGCGCCACCGGGAGCTGGTGGTGCGGCCGGACGCCGCGCTGCTGCT
>JBKPAM010000063.1:0-9400 GCA_046726435.1 Actinomycetota bacterium | reverse complement strand
TCGCTAGGCGGAGCCGACGAATCGGCGGAAGAGATGCATAGGCCTCGGGCTCCGGCATCTGTAAGACAGTCGCGCGCACTGGGACGCACCGCATCTCCCGCTGGCGTTTTGCGGTGGTTCTGCTGTGCTCGTGGCTGTCCGGGGCGTGAGGGGTTTCAAAATGCCGGTTCGGTGGGTCCGCGCTGGCGGTGCGCCGGCGATTGCGCTGGTTAAGTGGTTCACGCGCGCGCGCAAATACCAGATCGCGCTGGGCTTCGCAACGAGTTAGCTGAGGGGCCAGGAGCGAGGCTCTTGCTCTTCCTGCGCTCTGTCGCGGGCGATGGGAGCATCACTCGCGCTGCTCCCGCCCGACCCGACAAACGCGGACCAGCCGCCGAGCGGCGGAGAAATCAAACGCCGCGACCGACTCGGCGGATTGATCCACGAATACCACCGCGCCGCAGCATGAACCGGCATTTTGAAACCCCTCACGCCTGAACTTGCGAACCCTACGGGTTCCTGATCCACGATCGCGACAGCAAGTTCACGGCCTCCTTCGATGAGGTGTTCCGCAGCGAGGGGATCCGAGTCGTTCACACCCCCGTCCGCGCGCCACAGGCGAATGCCTACGCCGAGCGCTTCGTCCGCACCATCAGGACCGAGTGTCTCGACTGGCTGCTGATCCTCGGCCGTCGCCACCTCGAACACGTCCTGCGCACCTACGTCAACCATTACAACCGCGAACGGCCACACCGCGGCCTCGCACTCCAACCGCCTGAACCGCCACCCCTCAGATCACCCGGCGGCGGCCATGTCCACCGCCGTGACCGCCTCGGCGGCCTCATCCACGAGTACTACAGAGCCGCAGCCTGAGTAGAACCTCGTTTTGACACCCTTCGTGTCAAAGGCCAGCTCGGCGAGAATCGAGTTTTGACACCTTCACGCCTGTCGGCAATGGCCGCCGGCTCGGTGGCCTTGCTGGCGGACCTCTTCTGGCCCAAGCGCAAAGCGCGCTGAGGCCAGGAACTGGGTGTTGGTCTTCGGCGAGCTGCGGGAGTCGGCGGAGACGAGGTGGACGTCGGGGTAGCGAACCGCGAGCCGGACAGAAACCGAACCGGCGGCGCCAGAAGATCGGATCAAGAAATCGTCGAGCCGGTGGTGCTTTCGTCCGCTTCCCCAAGGAGCTTTCGTTTCCTACGACTTCTCGGAGGAGTTTCGTCCTAGTTGCACTCCGTGCTCGACGCTGACGCAACGATGCCCTGCGAACGGCCCGCCGCCATCGGGGAATTCCCTCATCTCCAGGCCCTGCTTTTGCCGGCTCGCGGTTGTACTCGAGCTTTACGTCACCGCCGGCGACATCCGGCTCGAGCTGCCGTCGCGGGGAGGTGCCCGGTCGACGAACAGCTCATGACCTGACCGCTTCGGCTCCGCCCTGCTCGAGCCGGAAGGGCGGGTACTCGTCGCGCATGAGCGCCGCGTAGGCGGCGACCCGCAGCGCCCAGCGGTTCATCCCCATCACGAAGTCGAAGATGTCGCGTGGGTAGCGCTGCCGGAAGAGGAGCACGACGCCGGCGAAGAAGACGAGCAGGCCGACCAGGCCGGGGCAACCGCCGGTGAAGATGGCGACCACAAAGTAGTGCGGAATCGCCAGCAACCACCACTTGACGAGCACGAGGCCGCGTGAGAGGCGCTCCGGGTAGGCGACCTCGAGCCGGGCCGGGTAGTCGGGAACCGCGGCCAGGGTGAAGGGTGGGTAGCGGTCGGTCCCCAGGGCGCTGTAGGAGTAGAAGGCGACCCGCCACGTCCAGCGCAGCACGCCGAGGTTGAAGTCGAAGATGCCGCGCGGGTAGCGCTCCGTGAAGAGGATGGCGAAGAAGGCGATCAGGCTGAGGACGACGAACGCGAGCCAGAGGAAGAGGAGGACGATGAAGTGCGGGATCGCGAGCAGCCACTTGACGAGCCAGAGCCAGCGGCTGAGCGGCAGGTCGAGCTCGCCCGTGACCTGGACCGGGTAGGAGCTAGCGATGGTGGGCGGCGGTTCGCCAGGGGTCTCCGGAGGGGGCGGAGCGCCGGCTGCCGGCGGCAGGTCTCCCTCGAAGCCTCCTCTGCCGAACTCGCTCATGCGCGCTCCTAAAGCCGTCGCTGCCTGACAAGACTAAACCGACTGCGTCGGTCCCTGCCAGCGCCAAGCAGCGCTTCCAACGAGCGCACAACCACGAGCCACAACTACCGCGCGCCACGCCTCGCGCTCCTCGCTTTCCGGTCTTCTGACAACGAGCGCTAGTTCCGCTCCGGCCCGATGCGGATTTCTTGCAAGACGGTCAGCTCGAGGGCGTGCGGAAACCGCAGTTTGGTGAGAGCGAACGGCCTGGCCGGTTCCCGCGGCGCCGCTTTGCGAATCGCTCGCCAAGCAGCCGACACCCGGGCCCGCCGTATCATTCGGGCTGTGAGGGAGCAGAGCCAGATCGAGGCAATGCGGGAGGCACTCCGCGGCGACCGGGAGCGCGCGGAGGCGCGCCGCAAGGCGGGTCGGCCGGGGGCACCGCGCGTGCCCCCAACCCGGCACGACCCGCCGGCAGCGCAGGTCGAGTCGCCGGCAGGGCCGCCGGGGCTCACCGACACACCGGAGTGAGCCGCCGTCAACGGGACCGGAGGGGGGCCGCCCTTTGCGACGGCCTCCGTCTTCGAGGCGGCGCCTCGACCGGAGCCGACGACGGGTTGGCGCTGACGAGAGTGTTTGTTCTCGCGTTGGGATCCAGGAGGACGTTCCGCGCAGGCCACGCCCGGCGATCGTCCGGTCGCGTAGCCGATCCCAGCCTGCGCCGGGGAGGGGGTTACCGTCGCGAGCGCGAGTGCTCGCGGATGCCGCCGTGGGCATGCGCAATCTCCTGAGGTACAAGCAGCCGGCGAGGAGGGTGAGGTGACGGGAGCGCCGGCTGCGAAACCCGCGGGCAAGGGTGTGAAAGCCGGGGGAGTCGAACCCCGCCTTGTCGCCGGTGCACGATCCGCGTCTTGACCTCACTAGTCCCGAGTTCGAGCTCGACACAGAGAGGGGGCCGGACGGCTAGCGGGCGCGGGTCCTCCGGCCCCGTTCTGCAACATCACGACGAGGCGTTGGCTAGCTGGACCGCACGCTCTCGCCGCGCGACTTGCTGTTGGCTAGCGGCACGGCACGCTCTCGCCGCGCGTCTAACCATTCGTCGTCAAGCCGATAGAGGTGCGCGTACCGCGGGCGTTACTGGCTCAAGTTCGCGAGGCTCTTTCCCGACGGATGGGGGAGGCTGATGCGGCACCGAGGCTTGAAACGGGAGCTCGAGCAGCTTCGTGGCGAGCTGGCGGGAGCGCGAGCGCCAGCTCGAGCGCTCCCATGCCGACGTGCAGCAGCTGCGCCGGAGGCTTGCCGCGGAAGCCGGCAATAGGTCGGCCGATACGCGGGCGGGCCTCGATGGCTGGACTGCGTCCGGCGCGGGGAGCAGGCGCGGTGTGCGGCTCGCGGGGGAGGGGCTGAACGACCGCCACTCGGCCCTCATGTCGTGCTCCCCTGCACAGCTCCAGGCGACGGGGAGCTGGTCGAACGGGGCCGTCGAGCGGCGGTGGGCGCTGCGGAGGCTACTCGTTGACCCAGGCGGCGCCGTGTTCGCGGCCTCGACCACGATCCACTGTGCGTCCCTCGAGCTGCTGACCGGCGA
Source organism: Actinomycetota bacterium (assembly GCA_046726435.1). Lineage (GTDB taxonomy): Bacteria > Actinomycetota > Thermoleophilia > Gaiellales > Gaiellaceae > AC-32. The sequence continues at coordinate 5,732 of JBKPAM010000063.1, read as the reverse complement.
TCGCGCAGCGGCCGAGGAGGGGCTTCGTCGTGGCTACGAGGCACTGGCAGGCACCGGCGAGAGGTACCTGCTCGCGCCGATCGCTGCGCTGCTTGTCCAGCTGCTCTCCGCCCAGGGGCGGGTGGCGGAAGCGGAGGAGATCGGTCGAGCGGCGGAGGAGCTCGCCGCCAGCGATGATCTGGAGCTTCTCTGGCCGTCGCTGGGCGGGAAGGCTCCCGCCTGGCAGGAGCGCGCCGACGAGGCCGAGCGGCGTGCTCGCGAGGCCGTCGAGCTGATCCGTATCCGCGCAGCCTTATCCCGCTTGATTAGTTGGTACTCGCGCAACGCCAACCGGGAAGCTGATCGCTGAGCTCCAGGCGTAGGCGGGTTCCGCGAGGGATCGGCACGCGGCGCCGCAGACGGGACACGGGCACTTTCCGCGCCCCCGAGCGGCACGTACGCGGCGTGTGTTTCGCGAGGCCCGACCCGCGGGGATACCCTCATCGGAGTACGGCGCACCACGGAAGAGGGTCGTGCTCGAGATCGTCAGGCACAGGGGTAGCGAAGCGGGAAGTGAGAACCGCGACCCGTTCCGAGCGCCCGATTTCGCGGAGCCGGTCCGCGCCTGGCGCGCCTGGTACATCGTCCTCCACGAGCGGACGCTGCGGCTGCGCAGCCTCTATTTCCCCCTTCTCTGGGAGCCCGGCGGGCGAGCCGAGGCGGAGTGCCGGCACCGGTGCCTGCTCCGCCCCTGGCGACGGAGGCCCCACGAAGCGCCCCACGAGCCGTGCGACTGCGGGATCAATGCGACCACGACCCTCTCCGGGGCTGTCGACTTCCTCCGCTTGATGCTGCCGCCGGCGAAACGATCCAGTACGCGGTGGGCAGGGTCTCGCTCTGGGGCGTGGTGATCGAGTGCGAGCGCGGGTGGCGGGCCGCGTACGCTTACCCGGCCCGGCTGTACGTGCCGACGCGATCGGTCGCCCGCCGCCCCCGCTTGAGCTCGCGCGAGCTGGCGGAGGGGCTCGCTGGTTACGGCGTGTCGGTGACGGTCACGGACGCGAGCGACGGGTCGGACCTCGTAGAGGCGATCGAGTTAGGCGAGCTCGTCGCCGGGGAACACTGAGAAGCATGGACGTCGGAAAGCCAAAGAAGACCCACCGGGTCGAGCCGGTCGAGGATCCGGTTCCGAAGGAGCAGCCGCAGGAGCCGCCCAAGGAGCGACCCGCGGAGCCGCCCTCGCAGCCGGTCGAGGCTTCCTACTGAGATGAGCCGGCGCTGATCGTCGGTTACGGGCACGGGCTACGCCAAGAGCTTGACCTCGCGCTCGAGCGAGCGTTTCCCGGTTCGTCGACCCGCTCGCTCGAGCGGAGCTCCGCCCTGGCGCTCGATGAACTAGCTTCCGGCGAGTGAGCGAGGTCGTCTTCCGGGTCGGCGGACGGTCGCAGCCGGTCCCTGTCGATGACGCGCGCGACATTCGCGGGCGCCTCATCGAACGAACACTGGCGGCGGACGAGCTTCGCTCTGCGATTAGTGCCGCCCTCCGGCGCGCCGAGAGCGGTGAGAGGCCTGCCGTCGACGTCGCTGAGGAGATGCGGGGCGAGCTGTTCAAGGTGCTCGTCGCGATCAAAGATGACCGTGGTCTGACGCCGGCGCTGAGCGAGCTCGAGACGACGCTGCTCCGCTAGCGACTCCGGCAAGTGTCGAGCCGGCCGCATGCGCCGGGCCAGGCGGCCGGGCCGAACGGGCTGGGTCGTCTCAAGAATGACGAGCGAGCGAGACCCTCGCCCCGCTCGCTCGCAGTTGCACGGGTCCCAGCTTTGACGGTGGGACAGACAACACCTAAATGCGGTCAACGGCACCCCCATCCCGTAAGCACGCCTCTCCCGCCTGACTCTCCGGCGATTACCCTCGCGCGGCCAACACACCTGCAAACGATGGTGGTCATACTCCGCCCGTGGCCGAAGACGAGTCGCCCAAGGCGGAAGAGAGCGAGGCTGAGGGCTCACCCGCCCCGCCGGAGCAGCAGGAGAGCTTCGGCGACCTCCGACACTACGTCCCCGACGACCTCCTGAACGTCTCCTTCCCAACGTCGGTCCGCGGCTACGACCGCCACGCTGTCGAGGCCCACCTCAAACGCGTCAACCGCGTGATCGCCGAGCTCAAGGTGCACGCCTCGCCTCGGGCAGCGGTCACGCACGCGCTCGAACAGACCGAGCAACAGGTCAGCGGTCTTCTGCAGCGGGCGCGCGAGACCGGGGAGGAGATCACGGCGAGTGCGCGGCAGGAAGGAGAAGAGATCATCGCCGCCGCGAAGGCCGAGGCGGCGGAACTGCTCGTCAACGTGAGTGCCGAGGCGGACGGCGTCAAGGCCGAGGCGGAGAAGCTGATCGCCGACGCGAGAACCGAGGCGGAGGACACCCTCGTCCGCTCGCGCCTTGAGGCGGAGAACACCCTCGCCCGCGCGCGCGCCGAGGCGGACGAGCACCGTCAGCAACTGCGGGACGAGCTGGCGGCGATGCGGGAGGAGGCGGAGACGCGGATGCGCGAGCTGCAGGCCGACACGGAGGCGGTCTGGAAGGAGCGCCGTCAGCTGCTCGAGGACATCCGCGGAAGGGCGAGCGGGCTCCTCGATCTGGCCGACGCCGCGGCTGCCCGGAAGCCTGCCGAGTCGGAGGACGAGCTGGAGCCAGAGGCGGTCGACGAGATCGAACGGGCGGGGGTCGAACCGACCGAGACGACTCCGGACGATGCCGGTGCCCCAGGTCGGCGAAAGCGAGGACGAACAGGCTCCTAGCGCCCAGCCCGAACAGTCGGGTCGAATACTTCGTTTCCGAGGAACTCGCCGTCCGCATGGCCAGCGCCGCCGCCGCATCGACAACAAATCCTTCGGACACGCGGAGGCGTGCGAACCAAAGCGGCGGATCGTGCCAACGGCCAGTCCTCGTAGGGTTCGTGAACTCAGGCGTGTGGGGTGCAAAGACTCGATACCTGCCGCGAGAAATCTGCGATTTGCAGGCAGGACGCTAACTTCGGCACCACGCACGGCGCCGGCAGGGAGCGGCGTCCGCCGTGCTTCCTAGGCTGGCTGCATGCGCGTCGTCGGTATCGACCCCGGGCTTGCCGCCTGCGGGTACGGCGTCGTCGAGGGGGACGGCGCCAAGGTGGAGGCAGTGGCCTTCGGCTGCTGGCACACAGAGGCCGGGGCGCCGATCGAGCTTCGCTTGCGCGCGCTGTTCGTGAGCGTCGCCACGTTGCTCGAGCGCCAGCGGCCGGACGTGGTCGCGCTCGAGGAGTCGTTCGTCGGCCGCGACGCACGCGGCGCGCTCTCGGTCGGGCAGGTGCGCGGCGCGCTCCTGGTCGCGTGCGCGCAGGCGGGCGTCCCGTCTGCCGAGTATCCGCCCGCGAGCGTGAAGCAGGCCGTGTGCGGCTACGGGCGGGCTGACAAGGCGCAGGTGCAGCGGATGACCAAGGCGCTGCTCGGGCTGGAACGGACGCCGACGCCGACGCACGCGGCGGACGCGCTCGCGGTCGCGCTCTGCCACGCTACCGCTCCGGCGCTGCTGCGGCTGGCCGGCTAGAGGCTTGGATGCTTCTATGGCTTGTCAAGTAGTCACAGCGCCCGCTTCGAGTAGTCGGTAGAGCCCGTGGCGTGCACAAACACGATTTCGCTGCAAATCAGCCGATCCGGCGACGTGACCGAGTTTGTGCACCCCACACGCCTTCTGGCCGGACAGCGGGGATCATGCCGGTGCCTTTCTCGCCGTTTGGCGAAAGTGAGAGCGTCCCGGAGGACGCTCTCTGAGGGAACCCGCAGCGGACTGCTACCAGGTACGGTAGGCCTGGCGGGAGATGAACAGGCCGTGGCCGGTCCGGTTGCGGCAGGTCACCCCGGTCACGCGTGAGGTGCAGGTGAACGGCCCGCGCTGCCAACTCTTGCCGTACGCGAGGGTTCTGTAGGCGGGGTGGTCCCCGGTGGCGCCGCCGGGGCAGAAGAGCAACGGCTTCTTGGTCGGCGTCAGCGTGAAGCCATGCCAGTCGCCGGCCTTGCAGCGGTGCTGGAGCTCCACGACATAGTCGGCGTGGTTGAGCGAGCACCTCACCACCGGCGTGAAGCCACGGGACGTCAGTCCCTTGGGGTTGTAATAGCACTTGATGTTCCCGGACGGTGAGCGGAAGCCCGGCAGGACTGCGCCGGAGCGGCCGGCCACCGACGACGATGCGGCTACCGCGGCGATCACGGTTGCGACGGCGCTGAAAATGAGGAGCGAGGGCTTCATTTGGTGCCTCCTGATTGGTGACACACCCATCCTGCGCCCCCTGAGCAACAAGGAGGCCACGGCCACGTAACCGTTCTGCACCGGGCGTGGAGCGGGTGGCAAGCGAGTGCCGAGGTCGTGAACGCCGAATTGTTGCTGCCCCGCATGTACATGAGAGACCGGCTCCGACTTCTCGGACGGGCGGACCCGCTTCGGGGAGGACCTCGTCACTCTCCGCTGCAGCCAGCCAAGACGACGGCCCTGGCGCTTGAGGACGAGGCCGCCCTCCACCGCAGTCGGAGGGCACCGCTGGCGCGACTCGCCGTATCAACGCTTGGAGAGATGTCGCCGATGTCCCATGCTTCTTCTCCGGGACGGACAAGGCGCTGCGATTCGCTCGAAATCCTAGACTAAGCCTGTGGTCGCGCCGGCCGAACGTCTCAAGCCGAAGCTGCGAGGGGTGTTCCACGAGCTTGGCTTCTATGCTGCCCTCGGCCTCGGCATTCCGCTCGTTCTGACAGCTCAGGACGCCCGTGCGCGGACGGCCGCGGCGATCTTCGCCGGCTGCGTCGCGGCCTGCTTCGGGGCGAGCGCGCTCTATCACCGCCCAAACTGGAGGCCGGCTGTCCGCTCCCGGCTCGCCCGTCTCGATCATGTCGGGGTCTACCTGCTGATCGCCGGCAGCTACGTGCCCTTCGGGCTGCTGGTGATGTCCAAGGGCTGGGCGGTCCCGGTGCTCGCGGTCGTGTGGAGCGGCGCGCTCGCGGGGATCCTGTTCAGGCTCTTCTGGGCGCGGGCGCCGAAGCTCCTTTGGGCGGCGATCGCACTCGGGCTCGGATGGGTGGGCGCGGCTGCCTTCCCGCAACTGCTGAAGCTTCAGGCCCCGGGCGTCCTGCTCGTCGTGGCCAGCGGCCTCCTCTACACGGCCGGCGCACTCGTGTACACCCGGCGGCGGCCCGATCCCGTCCCGCACGTCTTCGGCTACCACGAGCTCTTCCACGTGCTGACGCTCGCGGCCGTCGGTTGCGAGTACTCAGCGATCGCGTTCTTCGTCCTCCCACGCGGCTAAGCGCAAAGCGACCTCCTGGGTGCGATCGGCCGCGAAGACACTTCGCCAGCCGCAGTCATCCAGCCAGGGCTTCGACTCTTGATGGATCGGGATTCTGTTTAGGCGCGAGCCCGTAGGGTGCGAAAACTCGGTCAGAGGACCGACAACATCAGCCTTGCAGGGAAAACCGAGTTTGCGAGATGCGGATGAGGACCGTCTCCTGCCGCGACTAGAAGCTCCCGCTGCTTCGGCCCAGCTCGACCCGAAGGGGTGAGGGGTCGCGACAGGGGTGAGAAGACCGACGCGCCCGGAAGCATCACAGCACCCAACCCAGGGCGGAGATAGGCTCAGCCGAGTGCAAGTCGTATTCAAGGTCGCCGGCCAGCGGTACCCGCTCGACGAGCGAGCGGCGACACACATGGCGGAGAACCTGAGGGTGAAGGCTG
>JBKPAM010000062.1:0-22141 GCA_046726435.1 Actinomycetota bacterium | reverse complement strand
AAGCGCACGTACAGCGGGACGACCCGCCAGTTCGCGAACCGCTCCCTTGCCTCGGGGAAGTCGGCAGTCGAGTCGAGGACGATCGCGGTGTTCTCGGCGGAGAGGTCCACTAGGCGGGTGTGTGTGCGGCGTCGCGGATCGCCGTGACGATCGCGTCAAGGCCCTCGTCCTTGCGCAGGAAGGCGACCACGCCCGCCTCGGTGAGGGCGTCGCGCTCGCGGAGGTTCGCCGAGGCCGTCAGGCACACGACTGCCGTGCTCGGGCACGCCTCCAGCACTGCCCGGGTCGCCTGCACGCCGTCGAGGCCGGGCAGCCGGTAGTCCATCACCACCACGTCGGGTCGCAGCTGGGCCGCGGCCACCGCCGCATCCTCCCCGTCGGGAACGGACGCCACGACCTGCATGTCGGAACGGAGCCCCAGCAGCAGCTCGAGCGCCTCGCGAAAGACCTCGTTGTCCTCGACGAGGACGACCCTGATCGGCACGGTCACGGAACTCCGAGACTACTCGGCCGAGAGGAGCACCGGATAGTGCGGCTGCCCGCCCTCGTGGACCTCGACCTCGAGCTCGGGGTACTCAGCGGCGAGCTCGTCGAGCAGGCCGTTCAGCTCGGGAGCGTCCTCGCCGCGAAGGACGGTGAGCACATCGCGCTGCACGGCGAGGAGCCGCTCGAGGAGCGCGCGAACGACGTCGTCGAAGGCCGGGCCGGATGCCACCGCGGCGCCGTCGAGGAGCGCCAGGTATTCGCCCTCGCGGACGGCGACACCGTTTGCCGAGGCGTCGCGGGAGGCAACCGTCACCTCACCGGTCGCAAGGCCGGCGAGCGCCTCGCGCATCGCCGCGGCGTTCTCTTCGGCCGAGCGCTCACGGTGAAATGCGACCAGCGCTGCGAGGCCGGCAGGGATCGACTGCGTCGCCACCACATGCACCGGCTTCCCCGCCACGCGCGCGGCCTGCTCGGCGGCCATGACGACGTTGGAGTTGTTCGGGAGGAGGACGACCTCGCCGGCGTCGAGCGCCTCCACGGCGTCGAGCAGGTCGGCGGTCGAAGGGTTCATCGTCTGGCCCCCCTGAACGACCCTCTCGGCGCCAAGATCCTCGAACAGGCGCCGGTTCCCTTCGCCCGCGGCAACCGCGACGACGGCCGAGCGGGCCTCCTCGCCCGGCAGCACGGCGAGCAGCCGCTCCTCGCGTTGCTCCGTCTGGCGGTGCATGTCGGCGATCTCGACGCCCTCGATCGCGCCCGCGCGGGTGCCGAGCGTCAGCGCCGCGCCTGGGTCGTCCGTGTGGACGTGGATCTTCAGGGCGCTTCGGTCGCCGACGACGAGCAGGGAGTCGCCGAGGCGTTCCAGCTCCTCCTCCAGCGCGCCCGGGTCGAGCTCCGTCCCCTCGACCACGAAGGTGGTGCAGTAGCGGAACCGGGACAGCTCCTGGTGGACGGCATCCTGGTCCAGCGGCGCGTAGCGCTCTGCGGCTGCCTCGGCGAGCGGCTCGCCCGCGGCGGCCGCGGCCAGGCCGCGAACGAGCTCGACGAGCCCTGCGCCGCCCGCGTCCACGACACCGGCTTCGCGCAGAACGTCGAGCTGCTCCGTGGTGCGTGCGACCGACTCCTCGCCGCGCTCGACGAGCAGGGCCAGGAGCTCGGCGGGCTCGCGGCTCGTCTGCGACTCCGCGGCTTCCGCGAGCTCCCGGATCACCGTCAGCATCGTTCCTTCGACGGGCTTGCGCACGGCCCGGTAGGCCTCCTCGCTGCTGTTTCGGAAGGCGCGCGCGACCGTCGTGGCATCAATCTCTTCGGCCGCGCCCAGCACCTCGGCCGCTCCGCGGACGATCTGCGAAAGGATCACGCCGGAGTTGCCTCGGGCCGACATCAGCGCCGCGCGCGTCGCCTCCCGGGCAAGAGCCGGCCTGTCGGTCGCTGTGCAGGCATCGAGGGCCTCGACGACGCCGCGCATTGTCAGGGTCAGGTTCGTTCCGGTGTCGCCGTCGGGCACCGGGTAGACGTTCAGGTCGTCGATCCGCTCTCTGCTCAGCTCCAGCGAGCCGAGCGCGCCGCGGGCTAGGCCGCGAACCGTGTCGAGGTCGTTCATGCGGTGCGCTTGACGTCCTGGATGTGCACGTCGACCGACGCGACCCGCAGGCCCGTCAGGCGCTCGACCTCGTACGTGACCTGCGATCGGACCGTCGCCGCGACCTCCGCGAGGTTAAGCCCGTACGCGACGACGACGTAGAGCTCGAGCGCGACCCCGCCGCCGGCCTCGCGCACGACGATGCCACGCAGGGGCTTGCCCTTGGGCAGGAGCCGGGTCACGCGGTCGCGCGCGGGTCCCGGCGCCCGCAGCGACATGCCGACAACGCCGTAGCACTCCGCCGCCACGCGTCCGACGATCTGCGCGATTGCGCCGGGCGAGACCGTGATCCGCCCGAGCTCGGACGGGATGGTGAGCCCGCTCTCGTCCAACACCCGCTTAGACGCCTCGTCCGGCGCGCCCGGTTGCGCTCGCGGCAGCCGGCACGCTTTCGTCACATCTCGTCACAGACGCATGCGCCGCCCGCCGATATGCTCGCAGTGGGGAGGAGGTTGGGCGTGCCTCAAACCCGGGCGGCCGACGCGTGTGCGGCGCGCCCTCGCGGGCCGGGCCGCTAGACGGCCTTCTGAACCTTGCCGCCCTTGAGGCAGCGCGTGCACACGTACGCGCGGGTCGGCGTGCCGTCGAGCAGCACGCGGACGCGCTGGAGGTTGGGATTGAAACGCCGCTTCGTCGCCACCATCGAGTGACTCCGGCTGTGGCCGAACGACGGCTTCTTCCCGCAAATCGCGCAGACCTTGGACACGGCGGCGGAGTGTAGCCGAACGCGCGGCCTACCCCGCGGCGGCGCGCAGCTGGGCGAAGACGTCGGCCATCTCGAGCGCCGTGCGGACGGCCTCGGCGCCCTTGTCGAGGCGGGCGCGCGCCTGCTCCTCGCTGTCGGTAGTGAGGACGCCGAACGCCACCGGCACACCGGTCTCGAGCCCTGCCAGCTGAAGGCCGCTGGCCGCCTCACTCGCGATGAACTCGAAATGCGGCGTCTCGCCGCGGACGACCGCGCCCAGCGCGACGATGCAGGAGTAGCGCCGCGTCTTGGCAAGCGCCATCGCCGCGAGCGGGAGCTCGAACGCCCCGGGCACGGGAATGACGGTGACCGCCTCGCGCCCAACCCCCGCACGCTCGAGCTCGTCCAGCGCGCGGCTCAGCAGCTCGCCGGTCAGCGAGCCGTTGAACCGAGCGACGACCACGCCGACGGCGCGCCGCGCGCCGGTGGGCCTGCCCTGGATGACGCCGTACCCGTCGGGGATCTGGAGCTCACCCGCGGCGTGCTCGGCGAGCGCGGACCGCGGGAGCTCGTCCTCCTCGGCCGGGACGCCCTCCTCCTCTTCGTCCTCGCCCGCCTCGACGTCCTGCTCCTGCTCGGGCTCCGCTTCGGGCGCGGCCTCCGCCTCTGCCTCTGGCTCCGCGTGCGTCGCCGGCTTCCGACCCGCGTCAGTGTCCTCCCAGACATCCTCCCGCCGCTCTTCTTCGGGCTCCGCATCCAGGCCGAGGCGCGGCCGCTCGAGCCCTTCGCTCACCGTTCCTCCAGCTCGAAGCGCAGATCCTGATGGTGCAGCCGATGGCCGAGCTTGTCGCGCTTCGCGGCGAGGTAGCGCCGGTTCTCTGTGTTCGGCGGTGTCTCGATCGGCACCTGCTCGGTCACGGTGAGACCGTACCCCTCGAGGCCGCTGATCTTCTTGGGATTGTTCGTCAGGATCCTGATCGTGGTGAGCCCGAGGTCGGCCAGGATCTGGTTGCCGATCCCCCACTCGCGCGCGTCGGCCTCGAAGCCGAGCTCGAGGTTCGCCTCGACCGTATCGAGGCCTTGCTCCTGGAGCTCGTAGGCGCGGAGCTTGTTGAGCAGGCCGATTCCCCGGCCCTCCTGGGCCATGTAGAGCAGCACGCCGCGATCCTCGGCGGCGATCTGCTGCAGCGCCTGGTCGAGCTGCTCGCCGCAGTCGCAGCGGAGGGAATGGAAGACGTCGCCGGTGAGGCATTCGGAGTGCACGCGCACCAGCACGTCGTGCTGTCCGTCCACCTCGCCCTTCACGAGCGCCAGATGGTGCTTGCCGGTCAGCCGCTCGCGGAAGGCGACGGCGGTGAAGTCGCCGTAGCCCGTCGGAAGGCGCACGGACGTGGTGCGCTCGACCAGCTTCTCGTGCCGGCGCCGGTACTCGATCAGGTCGGCGACGGTGATCAGGCGGAGCCCATGCTCCTCGCAGTACGGCACGAGGTCGGGCACACGCGCCATCGTCCCGTCCTCGTTCATCACCTCGCAGACGACTCCGGCGGGATTCAGGCCGGCGAGGCGCGCGAGGTCGACGGCCGCCTCTGTCTGGCCGCCTCGCCGGAGCACCCCGCCCGCGCGCGCTCGCAGCGGGAAGACGTGGCCCGGCTGGACGAGGTCCGGCGGCCCCTTGCTCGGGTCGATCGCAACCTGGATCGTGCGCGAGCGGTCCCGGGCCGAGATCCCGGTCGTGACCCCCTCGCGCGCCTCGACCGAGACCGTGAACGCCGTCCCGAACGGCGTCTCGTTGCGTTCGGTCATCGGTTGCAGCCGAAGCTCGTCGCAGCGCTCCTCGGTGAGGCAGAGGCAGATCAGGCCGCGCGCGTGCGTGGCCATGAAGTTGATCGCCTCGGGCGTGGCGAACTGTGCGGCGATGGTCAGGTCGCCCTCGTTCTCGCGGTCCGCGGCGTCGACGACGACCACGAACTTGCCGCGGCGAATGTCCTCGATCGCCTCTTCCACGGTGGCGAAGGCGGGAGCGTGCTCGATGCGGTCCATCTCGCTCCGGATCGTAACCCTCAGGACGGCGCGAGCCGCTCGGCGTACTTCGCGAGCAGGTCGACCTCGACGTTGACCCGCGCGCCGGGACGAAGCGAGGCGAGCGTCGTGTGCTCGAGCGTGAACGGCACCAGCGCGATGTCCACGCCCGCCTCGCCCAGTGCGGCGACGGTTAGCGAGACGCCATCGATCGCGACCGAGCCCTTCTCGACGCAGTAGCGCAGCAGTTCGGGGGCGAGAGCGAGTCGTAGACGCGCGCCATCTCCCTCCGGCTCCAGGGAGTCGACCCGCCCGGGGCCGTCGACATGGCCCTGGACGAAGTGGCCGCCGAGGGGCTCGCCGGCCCGCACAGCGGGCTCGAGGTTGACCTCCGACCCCGGCTCGAGCGTCCCGAGGTTGGTGCGTGCGACCGTTTCCGGGACGACGTCGAACTCGAGCGCACCGTCGTCGACGGCGGTGACGGTCAGGCAGCAACCGGCGACGGCGATCGAGTCGGCTGGCGACGCCTCGGCGGCCGTGTCCGCGGCCTGGATGCGAAGGCGAATACCGCCGCCGTTCTCGACCGCGGAGACAACGCGGCCGCGCTCGCGGACGATCCCGGTGAACACGGAGAAAGCGTAGCCCGGTTGCCCTCGGCGATCGTGACGCTTTCGGCACAGATCGTCACAGACACGTGCGAAATTCCTGCATACGATCGCCTCGGGGAGGAGGCCGGGCGAACCGTACTAGGGGACCAGAGGCCTTCCGCGCAGCTCGTGAACGCAGGAACATTCACGCCCCGCGCAGGCGACGGGCCGGCGGGTCAGGGCTCGCGCAGGTAGGCGGTCAGCAGCACGTCCTCCCCGACCTGCTCCGCAGAAAGGTGGCGCAGCGCGCGCGGCTCCGGCAGCGACGCCACCGGCCCCGGGCCGGCTCCTGCGAGTGTGGGCGCCACGAAGACGAGCAGCTTGTCGACGAGATCCTCCGCGAGGAACGACGCGGCCAGGGTCGGCCCCCCCTCGAGCAGCAGCGACCGCACCTCCTCCCCCGCGAGGGCCCGCAGCTCGGGCTCCAGCGGCCCGGAGCGCAGCTCGAGCTCCGAGCCGGCCGGCAGCGGGCCGCGGCCGAACGCGAGCCGGCGCGGCTGTGTCGACGCCTCCACCGCGCGCGCGGTCAGCGCCGGGTCGTCCGCGCGCACCGTCCCCATCCCGACGGCCACCGCGTCCGAGGCCGCACGCAGCTCGTGCACGCGGCGCCGGCTCACCTCGCCTGAGACCCAGCGCGAGCCCGGCACCGTCACCCGTCCGTCGACTGTCATCGCGACCTTGTACGTCACGAACGGCCTTCCGCCGGAGATCCAGACCCGCCACGCCTCGTTCTGCCGGCGCGCCTCCCAGAGATCCGCGACCTCGACCTCGATCCCCGCGGCGCGCAGGCGCTCGAAGCCGCGACCGTCGACCTTCGGGTTCGGGTCGCCGGCCGCAGCCACCACCCGCGCAACTCCGGCTTCGGCAACCGCATCCGCACACGGCGGCGTCGAGCCGTGGTGCGCGCACGGCTCGAGGGAGACGTACAACGTCGCTCCGCGGGCCCGCTCGCCGGCCGCTTCGAGCGCCGCAACCTCCGCGTGGGGCGAGCCGGAGCCGCGGTACCAGCCCTCGCCGACCACCTCGCCCTCGCGCACGAGCACCGCCCCCACGAGCGGGTGCGTTCCCTCGACGATCCCCCGCCCCCGCTCGGCGAGCTCGAGCGCCCGCTCCAGGCTCATGCCAGGTCCCGAACGAGGTCGCGGTAAGCCCGCGCCGGGTCCTCGCCGGAGAAGATCGCGGTGGCCGCCACGAAGAGCGTCGCCCCGGCCTCGTGCAGCTCACGAACGTTGTCCGGCCCCACGCCGCCGTCGACCTGAACGTGCGCGGCCTCGGGCAGCAGGCTGCGGAGATTCCGCACCCGCGCGATCGACTCGGGGATGAACGCCTGCCCGGAGTACCCGGGATGGACGCTCATGCAGAGGACGAGGTCGACCCCGGCCTCGATCGCCTTCGCGGCCGCCTCCTCCACGGCGGTCTCCGGGTTCAGCGCCATCCCTACGCCGAGCCCGCGCTCCCGCGCCAGCGCGACCACTGCGGGCAGGTCGGGGCAGGTCTCGAAGTGGACCGTGACGCTGTCGGCGCCCGCCTCGGCGAACTGCTGGATGTGACGCTCGGGCGCCTCGACCATGAGATGGCAGTCGAGCACTCCCCCGGCCCTGTGCACGATGGGCGCGATCCACTGGAGCACTATCGGGCCCATCGTGATCGGCGGGACGAAGCGCCCGTCGCCCACGTCCCAGTGGAAGACCCGACAGTCGGCCCTGAGCAGGGCCTCGACCTGCTCGCCGAGACGAGAGAAGTCCGCCGCGTACAGCGACGGCTCGACCTCGATCGTCCTAATCCAGTCGCCCCAGCTCACGACGCCGATCTTCGCAGGCGGGCGATGAAGAACCCCGAGGTGCCGTGGCGTTGCGGGAGGGTCAGCAGGAACTCGGGACGGCGCGGATGCCCGAATGACGGCCACTCAGCGCCGAGGGGCTCCGGCTCGAGCCCACTTCCGTCGACGATCGCCTCGTTCTCGTCCTCGTTGATCGTGCAGACCGAGTAGGTGACCGTTCCGCCCGGCCTCACGCGCTCCGCCGCGACGCGCAGGAGATCGCGCTGCAGCTCGGGGAGCGGCCGTCCGCGCCAGCGTAGGTCCGGCCGCGCGGCCAGCACGCCCAGGCCCGAGCAGGGCGCGTCGACCAGCACGCGGTCGAAATCGCGGAGCTTCTTGGGAAGCTGAAGGGCGTCGGCGTGCACGACCCGCACGTTCTCCGCCCCCAGGCGGCGGCAGTTCGCCGCGAGCTCGCGCGCCCTCCCCGGGTGCTTCTCGACGGCCACGACCTCGGCGGCCTTCACGGCGAGCTGTGTCGCTTTCCCGCCGGGCGCGGCGCACAGGTCGAGCACGGACTCCCCCGGTTGAACGCCGACGGCAAGCCCCGCGAGCTGCGAGCCGCGGCTCTGCGGCCAGATCAGCCCCGCCGCCAGCGCCTGCTCGTCGACACGCGCCACGCGTAGCGCCCCGGGAATCTCCGCGTCGGGCTCGCCCTCGACCTCGCCCGGCTCGAGCTCGTTTCGCCGCACCACCGTCTCGGGTGGCTCGTTCTGCGCCCGCATCAGCGCGAGAGCCTCGTCCCGCCCGAGATTGCGCCACCAGACGCGCGCAACCCAGTCCGGGTACGAGTGTCGAAGCGCCGCCTCCTCGGCCGTCTCCTCGGGCAGCGAGGCGACGAGCTCCCTCAGGCCGAGCGCGAGCCGCCGCATCACCGCGTTCGTGAACGACACCGCCCGCTCCAGGCCGGCGGCCCGCACCAGCTCGACCGACTCGTTCACGGCCGCGTGCGCCGCGAGCTCCGAGTATGCGAGCTGGTACGCGCCGAGCCGCAGCGCGGCCCGTACCGGAGGATCGAGCTTCGCCACGGGCCGCCTGCCGAGCGCCTCGATCCCGTGGTCGAGGGTGCGGACGCGCTGGATGGTGCCGTAGGCGAGCCGCTGCGCCAGCGCCCGGTCGCGGCCGTCGAGGCCCTCGGCCGCACCGCGGAAGACCCGGTCGGCGTAAGCGTCGTCCTCGAAGACCCGCAGCACCGTCTGGAAGGCGGCACGACGAGCCGGGGAAATGCCCACAGTCCGACCGTCTATCGCCAAGGGTGTCGACCGATCAGTTCAGACGGACGCACGGGATTGGAAGCGACCGCGCCGGCAAAGCCGGCACGGCCTCCAGGTCCGCATCGCAAGCGACGTCGTGGCCGCGCGTCCTGACGTCGGCATTGCAAGCGACGCCTCATCTGAGCCCGCGCAGGAACTCGTCGTAGCTCATGCGACGCCGCCCGTCCGGCTGCACCTCGACGGGCACGAGCTTCCCGTCCTCGATCCGCGCCCGCCAGATCGTCACCGGGCGGCCGTGCAGCTCACCGCGGGCGCCGATGTGCGGCGAGAGCGCGCGGATCCGGTTCAGCAGCTCGTCCGGCGGACGGCTCCAGTCGAGCTGACGGTCCTCCGGCCCGATCTTCTCCGCATACGTCGCGCCCTCCGTGGGCTGCGGCCGAAGCTGTGGTTCCGGAAGCGCCTCGTCGAGCAGCTCCGCGGCAAGCTTCCCCGCACGGGACGAGACCGTCCCGAAGTCGTCCTCGGGCTCGACAGGAAACCCACGCTGTGCCGCGATCGGACCGGCATCGAGCTCGGGCACCAGCTCGATGATCGTCACGCCCGTCTCCGGGTCGCCGGCCATCAGGGCCCGCTCGATCGGCGCCGCCCCGCGCCAGCGCGGCAGCAGCGACGGGTGGACGTTGAGCCAGAGCGCGCGCTCGAGCACCGGCTCGGGGATCAGGAGCCCGTACGCGGCGACCACGACCGTGTCGACCTCCGGGTCGTACTCCGGGCCGAGCCGCTCAGGCTGGCGCACCTCGATCCCCAGCCGCTCGGCCGTCGCCTTCGCGGGCGGCGGAGCGACGCGCCGGCCGCGTCCCTGCGGACGGTCGGGCCGCGTGAGCAGGTACGCGAGATCGTGCTTGCCGGCCAGCCGCTCGAGCACGTCCGCGCCCAGCGGAGCGGTCGCCGCTACGGCGAGTCGCACCTCAGAGGCACCTAGACCGGGACCGACTGGCGCAGGATCCCCAGCGCCTCGCGGCGCCCCTGGGGCGTCGTCCGGTCGAGGATCAACACGCCGTCGAGATGGTCGAGCTCGTGCTGGGCGATTCGCGCCGGAAGCCCCTCGAGCTCGAGCCGGACGTCCTTCCCCTCGGCGTCCTTGCCCTCAACCACGACCGAGGCGTGCCGCTCCACGGGGATCACGACGCCCTGCAGCGAGAGGCAGCCCTCGGTGTCGCTCTCGCGCTCCTCCGAGGTCACCGTGAAGCGCGGGTTGACGACGACGACCGGCTCCCCCTCCTGGTCCGGCAGGAAGACGAAGACGCGGCGCAGCACCCCGATCTGCGTGGCCGCGAGCCCCAGCCCGCTCGCCTCGCCGAGCAGGTGCTCGAGCCGCTCGACGAGCTTCGCGAGATCGCCGTCGAACTCCTCGACCTCGTTCGCCTGCATCCGTAGCACCGGATCCGGATACTGGCGGATCTGGGCGAGCGCCAGCCGTCGCCGGGCCTCGGCTTCGGGGTCGAGCTTCTTGGTTCGTACCTCGCCGGATTCGTCCGCCATCGAAAGAATCTTAGGGTGGGCTCAGAGGCTCTGGGGGTCGACGTCGACGACGGCGGTCAGGCCCGCCTTGCGCATCGCCGGCGCCGCCGCCGCCAGGAGCTTGGCCGCGCGAGCGGCGACCCGCCGCGGCTCGCTCGTCTTCGCGACCAGCTGAGCCCGGTGCCGCCCGCGTAGGCGGAGGAGCGGCGCGGGGCCCAGCGGCACGTCGCCCAGGCCGGCCTTGAGCTCGTCCAGGAGCGCCGACGGGCCCCTCTCGTCGGGCCCGGAGGTGACCACGCGGACGAGGTGGCGGAAGGGCGGGTAGCCGAGCTCCCGTCGGCGCGCCAGCTCGTCGGCGAGGAAACGGGGGACGTCGTGGTTCGCGGCGAGCGCCAGCGGTCGCGCGTCCGGCTGGAAGGACTGGACGATCACGCGGCCCGGCGCATCGCGGCCGCTGCGCCCGGCCAGCTGCGTGACGAGCTGGAAGGTGCGCTCCTCGGCCCGGAAGTCCGGCAGGGAGAGCCCGGTGTCGGCGTCGACGACCGCTGCCAGCGCCACGCCCGCGAAATGGTGGCCCTTCGCGACCATCTGCGTGCCGAGCAGCACCGCGCGGTCGGCCTCGCGGAAGCGCCGTAGGGCCGCCGCGAGCTCCTCCGGGCGCGCGGCGGTGTCGGCGTCTAGCCTGATCAGCTCGAGCTCGGGGACCTTCGCCGCAAGCTCTCGCTCGAGCCGCTGGGTGCCCGCGCCGATTCGCGCCAGCTCGAGCGAGCGGCAGACGGGACACTCCTCCGGCTCGGCTTCGCGGTAGCCGCAGTGGTGGCAGTGCAGGCGTGCGTCGCGGTGGAGCACGAGCGCGACGTCGCAGTCGGGACAACGGAACGTCGTGCCGCAGGCGCGGCAGTGGAGCGCGGGCGCGATCCCGCGGCGGTTGAGCAGCAGAATCGCCTTGCCGCCGCCGTCGGCGAGCTTCCCGAGCTCCGCGAGCAGCGGCGCCGAGAGCGGGTAGCCGGCCTCGCGGCGGAGGTCGACGACGCGTACCGGCGGCAGGCGTGCACCCAGCCGCTCGCCGAGCTCGAGGCGCTCGAGCCGCTCCCAGCTCTCGGGACGGGGGGTCGCACTCCCGTAGATCGCAACGGCGCCCTCGAGCGCGGCTCGCTTGGCCGCAACCGTGCGGGCGTCGTAGCGCGGGTCCGACTCCTGCTTGTAAGACGGGTCGTGCTCCTCGTCGATGCAGATCAGGCCGACGCCGTGCATCGGCGCGAAGATCGCCGAGCGGGCGCCCACGACCACGCGCGCCCGGCCGCTCGCGATCCGCTCGCGCTCGTCACGGCGCTCCGCCTCGGTCAGGGCCGAGTGCAGGATCGCGACCGATTCGCCGAAGCGCGCCCGGAAGCGGCCGACGGTCTGCGGCGCGAGCGCGATCTCCGGCACGAGCACGATCGTCCCGAGCCCGCGCTCGAGCGCCGAGGCGGCGGCCGTGAGGTAGACCTCCGTCTTGCCGCTCCCCGTTGCGCCGTAGAGCAGGAAGTGGCCGCCGCCGCGTTCGAGCGCTTCACCGATGCGGTCGAGCGCGGCGGCCTGCGCCTCGCTCAGCCTCGTCGGTGCCGCCTCGCCCTCGAGCGAGTGCCGCTCGCCGGGCGGTGCCTGTTCCTTCCGCCTCGCGCGGCGCACCGGCGCGACGAGCTCGAGCGCCCGACCAGGCGTCGAGCCGTAGTACTCCGCCAGCCAGAGCGCCAGGTCGACGAGCGTCGGCGGCAGCTCGTGCACGACCTCCTCGACCGGCAGGACGCTGACCCCCACGGGCGGCGCGTCCACGACGTCGACGACGACACCCCGGGCCCGCGAGCGTCCGAAGGGCACCGAGACCACCGCGCCCTTCCCGGCTCCATTAGGGAGTTCGTAGGTGAACTCGCGCCCACCGAGCACACGTGTGGTGACGAGCGGGACTACCGTGCCGAACTGCACATTGCCGAGGCTAGACGCCGGCGGCGACGAGCACGAAGTCCGTCGCGAACCCGAGCGTCAGCCCGAGCAGGATCCCCCACGCGGTCACGGTCTTGCTCGAGAAGAGCCGGCAGACGTTCAGCAGCTCCATCACGACGTAGAGGATCGAGCCCGCCGCGAGCGAGAGGAACAGAATCGAGACGCCGGTGGACGTCCACGCCTGGCCCACGATGGTGCCGAAGAAGGTCGGGAAGCCGCCGATCACGCCCAGCAGCCCGAGGAACCGCCAGCTCGGACGCTCGGCGTCGCCGGTCAGCGGCGCCACGATCCCGAACCCCTCGGTGGCGTTGTGTAGCCCGAAGCCGATCACGAGGACATAGGCGAGACTGAGCTTGTCGAGCGCGGCGGCCTGGCCGATCGCAAGGCCCTCCGAGAAGTTGTGCAGCCCGATTCCGGTCGCGATGAAGAGCGCG
Organism: Actinomycetota bacterium; assembly: GCA_046726435.1. Lineage (GTDB taxonomy): Bacteria > Actinomycetota > Thermoleophilia > Gaiellales > Gaiellaceae > AC-32. Next base: position 9,694 of record JBKPAM010000062.1, on the reverse strand, counting down.
AGCCAGCGGGCAGGGGTCAGCCCGGTGAAGTGCGAGCGCTCGAGCTCGGTCGCCGACGCGGCGCCCGGGCCGAGAAAGCTCTTGCGGCGGCGCGCCTTCATCCAGGAGTCGTAGTAGACGAGGCTCAGCAGGCCGACAGCGAACCCGCCGAACGCGAGCGCCGCGTAGCCGGTGAACTGGCCCCAGTCGCGCGCGTTGAGCGCGTCCTCGACCGGCTCGATCGCCTCGACGAGCACGTCCCAGAGCAGGAAGAGCAAGATCCCTGTCGCGGTCGCGCTGAGGAAGACCTTGACGTGCTGGCCGACGTTCTGGAGGCGACCCATCGGCAAGCCGATGAAGATCGTCGAGCCTGCGATCAGGCCGAGCAGGAGGATGTGTCCCGTGGACATGCGGAGCGCACCCTAGCAGAGCTGTAAGGGTGCCCTTACAAGGGCGTGCAAGTAGCATTCCGCCCGTGGCGCAGGGGCATTCGGTCGACGAGTACCTCGAGACGATCTACTTCCTCGCCTTCCCGATCGGCGAGTACCGGCCGCAGCGCACCGGCTCGCCCACGCTGGCCTCGCGCGTGGCTGAGATGCTCGGTGTCTCCCGCGCCTCGGCCGGCGAGATGCTGAAACGGCTCGAGGCGGACGGGCTCGTCGAGCGCGGCGAGCGGAAGGAGGCGATCCTGACCGCCGCCGGGCGCGAGCGGGCGGAGCACGTCGTGCGCAAGCACCGGATCGTCGAGCGGCTGCTCACGGACTTCATGGGCTACACGGCCGCCGAGGCCCATGTGCACGCCGACGAGATCGGCGAGAGCTTCAGCGACGACATGATCGAGCGCGTCAGCGAGCGGCTCGGCCACCCCGACCGCTGCCCGCACGGGTGGCCCGTCGACACGGACTTCGAGCAGGCCGAGAACAAGGAGCTGGCCCCGCTGGCCGACCTTGCGGCGGGGACGCGCGCGGAGATCGTGCGGCTGGCGGAGCACGACGGCGAGCTACTGCACTGGTACTACGACCAGGGCTTCGTGCCAGGTGCGGAGGTCGAGGTGCGGGAGACCCAGCCCGCGGCCGAGCAGCTGACAGTCGGCCTGAACGGCAGCGAGCAGACCATCGCCGAGAAGGCCGCGGCGGGCCTGTTCGTCCGCCCCGAGCCTTAGGTAACAAAACGTTACTTGGTGGCGGACCAATCGATTAGCGGCGCCGTCGCGCGGGCCACCAGTCTCGGTCGCTCTTCGCCGTAAGGCGCGAGTCAACGCCGAAGAAGTACGCGAGCGGTCCGACGAGGACCAAGAACGCGATCACCAATGCGGCCCCCAACATCGCATCACCTCCCAGTTCGTACCCCTTGCAACGAGAGGCGAGCGCCCGGCCTTCCCCGGTCGGACGGCGGCTCACGCCCCGCTCGCTCAGGCAGGAGTCTTCGCGGCGATGCCGGCGGCTTCTCGGAGAGCGGCGGCTTTGTCCGTCCGCTCCCAGGTGAAGTCGTGGTCGTCCCGGCCGAAGTGGCCGTACGCGGCGGTCTTCGCGTAGATCGGCCGGAGCAGCTCGAGGTCGCGCAGCAGCGCGGCGGGCCGGAGGTCGAAGTGCGAGCCGATCAGCTGCTCGATCCTCGCCACCGGCACGCTCTCGGTTCCGAACGTGCGAACCGCGACCGAGACCGGCCGCGCGACGCCGATCGCGTAAGCGACGTTCACCTCGCAGCGCTCGGCCAGCCCGGCGGCGACCAGGTTCTTCGCCACGTACCGCGCCGCGTAGGCCGCCGAGCGGTCGACCTTCGTCGGGTCCTTTCCCGAGAACGCGCCGCCCCCGTGCCGTGCCGCCCCGCCGTACGTGTCGACGATGATCTTCCGCCCGGTCAGGCCCGTGTCGCCCATCGGCCCCCCGATCACGAACTTGCCGGTCGGGTTGACGTAGACGAAATCGCGCTCCTGGAGCCGCTTCTCGTCGTAGAGGTCGCGAGGAAGGATCGGGTGCAGCACGCGCTCGATCAGGTCGGGCTTGATCAGCGTTTCCGCGTCGCAGCCGTCCGCGTGCTGCGTCGAGACGAGGATCCGCTCGATCTCGACCGGGGTCTGCCGCCCGTCCTCGTCCACCTCGTAGCGCACCGTCACCTGCGCCTTGCCGTCCGGCCGCAGGTAGGGCAGCTCACCGACCTTCCGTACCTCGGCGAGGCGCTTGCAGATCTTGTGTGCGAGCATGATCGGGAGCGGCATCAGCTCGGGCGACTCGCTGCTCGCATAGCCGAACATCATCCCCTGGTCTCCCGCGCCGACCTTGTCGAGCGGGTCGTCGTCTGACGGGTCGTGCTGGGTCTCGTACGAGGCGTCGATGCCCTGCGCGATGTCCGGAGACTGCTCGTCGATCGCGACGACGACGCCGCAGGTGTGCGCGTCGAAGCCCCACTCCGAGTGCGTGTAGCCGATCTCCGCGATCTTGCGGCGGACGAGCGCGGGGATGTCCACGTACGTCTCGGTCGTGATCTCGCCCGCGACGATGACCAGGCCCGTGGTGATCAAGGTCTCGCAGGCGACGCGGCCGTCGGGGTCGTCGGCGAGCACGGCGTCGAGCACCGTGTCGGAGATCTGGTCCGCGACCTTGTCCGGGTGACCCTCGGTGACCGACTCAGACGTGAAGAGGAATTCTCTCGCCCCCATTTCCGGCGGGCAAGGCTACTTGATCTCGAGAAACGCGTCGAAGGTGCGCTCGGCGCCCGAGCCCTCCGACCAGGCGAGGAACGAGCGCAACGGCCGCAGGTTCTCCGTCACGTCGCTCGAGAGGCCGTTGCCCGAGAGCATGGCGAAGCCCTCCAGCAACGGCAGCGCGTCCTTCAGGTCGACGTACACGACACCGCCGCTCGAGTCGGGCAACCCGGCCGCGTCCTTGGCCTCCTTGAAGTCGGCGCTGTCCCGAACATGCTCGCCGGAGCCGCCGAAGTCCGCGATGCCGCTGGCGCCGCTCGTAATCACGACGGTGTCGTCGACGGTGCCGTAGTGGATCGCGAACTGGCCAAAGTCGATCGTCTTCACCTTGTGGCCGCCCTGCGTTCCCTCCTCGACGTGGGCCTTGGCCCCAGCGGCGAGGTGGGCGGCGATCCTGTCGAGAGTCGCAAGGGCGCCGCTGACGTCACTCGGCTGGAGCGCCAGCGTGAGCTCCGGGATCACCGCTGCTGGGCGCACGTAGAACGCGACCTCGCCCTGCAGCAGCGCGAGCACCTGGTCGATCGGGACACCGAGCGCCGCCTGCACCTGCTCGAGCGCCGCGCCCACCTGCGGGTTCGACTTCAGCTTGTCGAGCTGGTCGGTCGTGCCCTGGCCGCGGAACGAGAGGAACGCGAACGCATCCCCGGGGATGCTGTCGATCAGCTTCGAGACGAACTCGGCACCGCCGAGGTTGCCGCCGCTGGTGGCGCCGCGAATTCGGACGCCGTCGCTCTCGGCGCTCGCGGAGACCGCGATGTACTTGAGCGTGTCGAGCCCGAGCGATTGCGCGGAGGCACCCGGGGCGGCCCCCTGCGCCACGAGAGCCTTCACACGGCTGCCGTCGACGAACGCCTTGGCGAGCGCCTCGCCGGGGAGCTTCCCGAGCGCCTCCTTGTACGTCGCGTCTTCGGCCAGCGGCGTCTGGTCGCCCTTGACCGCGGCCGTGATCGCAGCCTGGCTGTCGGAAAGCGCGTACCAGCCGTCGACCTCGCGGTAGACGGCCCGGTCGCCGGACGTGTCGTTCGCGTTCAGCTTCGCGACGAGCGCCTTGAACCTGGCCGGATCGTCCGGCTTCGTCAGCGCAACCGCCTTCGTCGTCGACTCGGTCCCGCCGCTGACGATCGCCACGTCGACCTCGGGCCCGAGCGCAGGCTTGACGTCGGCCTCGTACTCGACGCCGTGCTTCGCGAGCGACTGCTCGAGCTTCGCGACCGCCTTGTCGCGACCCGGGAACTTCTTCGCGAGCTCGTCGAGCTGCTTCCACTGGTCGGAGCCGAGGTCGCTGTCGACCGAGACGAAGGCGAGCACCCCGGCGCGCACGATTCCCGCGCCCGCCCCGGTCGAGCCGCCGCCCGCGCCGCTGCGACCGCCCGCGCCGCACGCGACAAGGATCACGGAGAGCGCCGTCAGGACGGCGGCAGCGAATGCACGGCGGGCAGTCATTCTCATCTCACGATACGCGGAACGGCGTCCAGGAGCCGTCCACTCCTCTCTGTAGCTTCTGTCTCAATGGATATCGGCTCGCCCGAGACAGAACACGAGATCGAAGTCCTGCCGCTCGAGGAGCCCGTGCCGACCCCGGCGCCGGCCGAGGAACCAGCCCTGGAGCCGGTGCCGTCCTAGGCAAGATCCACACCGAGCCGATCGTCGGGTGGCGGCTCTGGCACGTTCGGCGCCACGAGGACGCGTACCGGCTGGAGTCCTTCACCTGGCACCACGTGAGCTGGCCTGCGCGAAGGCGATTCGAGGCCCGATGCTCGACGCACGGCGTGGACGCACCTGTCGCGGGCCACGAGTGCGGCATCTACGCCTTCAGGACCAGACGTCTGGCCGAGGACCTACTTCGACGCTACACGGGTGTTCGGCAGCACTACGGGCGGCGGCAACACGAGCTTCCTCCGCTGCGTCGAGGCTGTCCGATCGCCCTGGGCCGCGTCTCGCTCTGGGGCCGCGTCCTCGCGCGAGAGAACGGGTTTCGCGCCCAGTACGCCTATCCGTACGAGCTCTTGCTGATCGGGGGCGACGACGATCTCGCGACGGATCTTCGGAACCTTTACGCCGTCGACGTCTCGCCGAGCTGAGCACCCGAGCGACCCGAGGTCGCTTGACACGACGTAGCCGACTGCGTTAGGCACCACGCTGCACCGTGCCGCTGGAGAGCCGGCGGCAGCCGCCCAAGAAACGCGTCACCCGGCAAATTGCGGCGAATCCGCCGACTCTCGAGAAAGCAGGGGGTCAGAGAGGAGGTGGACGTGGCCGAAACCACGACAGAAGCCACAGGGATGAGGGGGGTCTGGCACGTTCGCATGGGCGCGGGGGCGGCCTGGAGGAAGACCGTCTGGGGTGAGTTCCTCGGCGAGTACCTCGGCACGTTCGTGCTGATCATGTTCGGCGACGGTGTCGTCGCGATGGCGGTCGCCGCGTTGAACCAGTCCGGCCGTGCTGCAACCAACCACACGATCTTCCTGGCCTCGGGCGACTGGCTGCTGATCACCTGGGGGTGGTGCGTCGCAGTGGTGCTCGGCATCTACGTGGCGGGCGGAGTCACAGGCGCACACATCAACCCCGCAGTCACGATCGCGTTGGCGGCGAAACGCGGGTTCCCGTGGACCAAGGTGCCCCACTACATCACCGCTCAGGTCGCCGGGGCGTTCACCGCCGCAGCCGTGGTGTACTTCAACTACAAGGACTCGATCAACAGCTACAACCAGGTGACGGGCGCGGTGCGCGGGCAGACGAGCTCGATTGCCTCGTACAGCATCTTCGCCACGTTCCCGTCCCCGGTCTTCCACAACTGGGTGGGGCCGTTCTTCGACGAGCTCATCGGCACGGCGCTGCTCGTGGGAGTCGTGCTGGCCGTGATCGACACCCTGAACCTCCCGCCGAAGGGAAACCTGGCGCCGTGGATCATCGGCATCATCGTGGCCGGCGTCGGGATGTCGTTCGGGGCGCAGTCGGGCTACGCGATCAACCCCGCCCGCGACTTGGGCCCGAGGCTCTTTGCGTGGGCCGCCGGCTGGGGCAAGATCGCCATGCCCGGCGACTACGGCAACGTGAACTGGTACTTCTGGATACCGATCGTCGGACCCATCGTCGGCGGATTAATAGGTGCGCTCGTCTACGACCTCTTCATCAGCCACTCGCTGCAATCCCGTGGCGAACCTCCGACCGAGGACGTCGAAGCCCGAGGCGAGGTGGTGGAAGAGCTGTGAAGAAGCTGATCAACAAGCCGGACGACGTCGTCACCGAGGCGCTGCAAGGCACCGCGGCGGCGCACCCGCACCTCGTCAACGTCCATTTCAACCCCAACTTCATCGTCCGCGCCGACGCACCGGTGCAGGGCAAGGTCGGCCTGGTCTCCGGCGGCGGCTCGGGGCACGAGCCGATGCACGGCGGCTTCGTCGGGATGGGCATGCTCGATGCCGCCTGCCCAGGCGAGGTGTTCACCTCTCCCACACCGGACCAGATGCTCGACGCGACCAAGGCGGTGGACGGAGGCGCCGGTGTCCTCCACATCGTCAAGAACTACACCGGCGACGTGATGAACTTCGAGATGGCCGCGGATCTCGGCCGCGGCGAAGGCATCGAGGTCGAGGCGGTCGTGATCGACGACGACGTCGCCGTCCAGGACAGCCTCTACACCGCAGGGCGGCGAGGCGTCGGCACGACGGTGCTCGCGGAGAAGATCTGCGGGGCGGCTGCCGAAGAGAAGCAGTCTCTCTCCCAGGTTGCCGAGCTGTGCCGGAAGGTCAACGCCAACGGACGCAGCATGGGCATGGCCTTGACCTCGTGCATCGTGCCCGCGGCCGGGACGCCGACCTTCGATCTCCCCGACGACGAGATGGAGATCGGGATCGGCATCCACGGCGAGCCGGGGCGGGAGCGTGTGAAGCTCGCGCCCGCCGCCGAGATCGTCGAGCGGCTGACGACGCCGATTCTCGAGGACCTGCCCTTCGAGGAAGGCGACAACGTGCTCGCCTTCGTGAACAGCATGGGCGGCACGCCCTTGATCGAGCTGTACGTCGCCTACAACGACCTGAACCGGCTTCTGAGCGAGCGCGGGATCACGATCACGCGCAACCTGATCGGGCCGTACATCACGTCGCTGGAGATGGCGGGCTGCTCGATCACCCTGCTGAAGCTGGACGACGAGTTGACCCGGCTCTGGGATGCCCCGGTCAAGACGGCCGGGCTCAGGTGGGGAGCGTAGGCCCGATCCGATGAGCGTTCGCTACGACGACGTGCTCGGCTGGATCCGGAAGTTCGCCTCTGACATCGAGGCGAACAAGGACTACCTGACCCGGCTCGACCAGGCGATCGGAGACGCCGACCATGGGATCAACATGAGCCGCGGGATGTCGGCCGTGGTGGCCAAGGTCAACGAGCAGTCCGGCGATCAGGACATCGGCGCCCTGCTCAAGACCGTCGGCATGACACTCGTGTCCACGGTCGGCGGTGCGGGCGGCCCGCTCTACGGAACGCTGTTCCTCCGGATGGGCACGGCCGTCACCGGCAAGAGCGAGCTGAGCCCGGACGACTGGGCGGCCGCGCTCGAGGCCGGGGTCGCCGGCGTCCAGGACCGCGGCAAGGCCGAGCCGGGTGACAAGACCATGATCGACGCCCTGATCCCGGCCCGCGACGCGCTCAAGCAGGCGCTCGGCGGGGACGCGACCTTCGCGGACGCGCTCGGACAGTCCGCGGCCGCCGCCGGGCAAGGCATGCAGGACACCGTCCCGCTCGTGGCGAGAAAGGGTCGCGCGAGCTACCTCGGCGAACGAAGTGCCGGGCACCAGGATCCCGGCGCGACCTCGTCCCACCTGCTTCTCGAGGCCGCGGCCGTGACCTGGGGCGATTCCGCGGAGGGGTCAGGTGACCACGAAGGAGGCACGAATGGCTGATTACGCAGCAGCGGTCGACCAGGGCACCACGAGCACCCGCTTCATGGTGTTCGACCACAGCGGGCAGGTGGTCTCGGTCGACCAGAAGGAACACGAGCAGATCTACCCGAAGCCGGGCTGGGTCGAGCACGACCCGGCGGAGATCTGGCAGCGGACGCAAGAGGTGATCAGCGCAGGTCTCGACAAGACCAAGGCGGCAGACATCGCCGCCGTGGGAGTGACGAACCAGCGCGAGACCACCATCGTCTGGGACCGCTCCTCCGGGCAACCGGTCTACAACGCGATCGTCTGGCAGGACACCCGCACCGACGAGATCTGCAACGAGCTTTCGTCCGAGGGCGGCCAGGACCGCTTCCGGCCGAAGACGGGGTTGCCGATCGCCACCTACTTCTCCGGCCCGAAGATCAAGTGGATCCTCGACAACGTCGACGGCGCGCGGGACAAGGCGCAGAACGGCGACCTGATCTTCGGCAACATCGACACGTTCGTCATCTGGCACCTCACCGGCGGGGCCGACGGCGGGGCCCACGTGACCGACGTCACCAACGCCAGCCGGACGATGATGATGAACCTCGAGACGCTCGACTGGGACGAGGAGATCCTCGGCATCCTCGAGGTCCCGCGGTCGATGCTTCCGGAGATCAAGGCGTCGAGCGAGGTGTACGGCGAGGCCAAGGACGGGCTCGCGGGCATTCCGGTCGCCGGAGACCTCGGCGACCAGCAGGCTGCCCTCTTCGGCCAGACCTGCTTCTCGGTCGGCGAGGCCAAGAACACATACGGCACGGGCAACTTCCTGCTGCTGAACACCGGAAACGAGCCCGTGCAGTCGAAGAGCGGGCTGATCACGGGACTCGGCTACAAGATCGGCGACCAGCCTGCCGTCTACATGCTCGAGGGCTCGATCGCCATTACGGGCGCCCTCGTCCAGTGGCTCCGGGACAACCTGAAGATGATCAGCTCGGCGCCCGAGGTCGAGGACCTGGCGAAGTCGGTCGAGGACAACGGCGGCGTCTACTTCGTGCCAGCGTTCTCGGGGCTGTTCGCCCCGTACTGGCGCAGCGACGCCCGCGGCGTGATCGCCGGCCTGACGCGGTACGTCAACGCCGGCCACATCGCCCGCGCCACGCTCGAGGCCACCGCCTGGCAGAGCAAGGAAGTGGTCGATGCCATGAACCAGGACTCGGGCGTCGAGCTCAGCTCGCTCAAGGTCGACGGCGGCATGGTTCACAACGAGCTGCTGATGCAGTTCCAGGCCGACGTCCTCGACGTGCCGGTGATCCGGCCGACCGTCGCGGAGACGACCTCGCTGGGGGCCGCCTACGCGGCCGGCCTCGCGGTCGGCTTCTGGTCGGAGGTGGAGGACCTACGGGCGAACTGGGGCAAGGACAAGGAGTGGCAGCCCCAGATGGACCCGGCGGAGCGCGACAAGGAGTACGCGCTCTGGAAGAAGGCCGTCACGCGGACCTTCGACTGGCTCGACTAGCTCGAAAGACGCCGAGGGCTCGGCGGCTGCTCCGAGCCCTCGGCTGATCCCTCGGTGCCCACTGCGATACTGGCTCGTAGCGTGCCTGCCCTGGAGACGGAAGTGCTCGTCGTCGGCGGCGGCTCGACGGGGGCCGGCGTCGTCCGCGACGCTGCCATGCGCGGCTTTTCGACGATCCTGGTGGAGCGGGGTGATCTGGCCACCGGCACGACGGGCCGCTTCCACGGCCTCCTCCACTCCGGCGGACGCTACGCGGTCAAGGATCCGGTCGCCGCAGTCGAGTGCGTCGGTGAGAACGCCATCCTGCGACGGACCGCAGCCGATTGCATAGAGGACACCGGCGGCCTGTTCGTGACTACCAAGTGGGACGACCCGGCCTTCGGGGACGAGTTCGAGCGCGGCTGCCACGAGACCGGCGTTCCCGTCGAGGAGATCAGCGTCGAGGAGGCGTTGCGCCTGGAGCCGCGCCTCGACCCGACGATCTCGCGCGCCTTCACCGTTCCCGACGGGAGCCTCGACCCCTGGAAGCTGGTCTCGGGTTGCGCGCGCTCGGCGAGGGAGCACGGCGCCACGATCCTGCCGTACCACCGCGTGGTCGGCCTCGAGCGCGGGAACGACCGCGTGGTCGGC
>JBKPAM010000061.1:0-53247 GCA_046726435.1 Actinomycetota bacterium | reverse complement strand
CTCCAATCGGCCTTGTCCCCCCTCGAGGAGGCGATAGAGAGATGAGCCCAGCTCGTCACCCACCACCACCCCAACACCCGCCATAACTGGGCGATGCACGAACCGACCAGTTGACGCAGGGCCCTTCTTCATAGAGAGGGGGTCGACGATTCGGGTCGTCATGAGGGCTCCGGGCGCGGCGGCGGCCTGCCGCGCCCGGGGCTTGGGCTCAGTCGGCGGTCAGCGCGCCGGCGGGATCAGCACGCGGTTAATGACGTGGATGACGCCGTTCGATGCCATCACATCGGGCTTCGTCACCTTCGCGCTGTTCACGAACACGTTCGCGCCCGATACGCGAATCCGAACGGCTTTGCCGTTGAGCGTCTTGGCCGACGAGAGCTTCGCGACGTCCGCCGCCGTCACCTTTCCAGAAACGACGTGGTACAGCAGTACGGCCTTCAACTTGGCCTTGTTGTGCAGCAGGACGTTCAGCGTTCTCTTCGGCACCCTCTTGAACGCGGCGTCGGTCGGAGCAAACACGGTAAACGGGCCCGGCTGCCGCAGCGCGTTGATGAGCCCGGCGCGCGTCAGCAGCTTCGTGAGTGTCTTGAACTGCCCTGCCGCGGCGGCCGTCTGCACGATGTTCCCTTCTTTCGTCGATCGCGCCGTCGCCGCGGCCACCCCAACGGAGCCGACGACTGCGAGGAGCGTGAGGATCGCGAGGCACTTTTTCATCCCTGACATTCCTTTCGGCTCAGGCGGCGCGGCGTGGTGCGCGGTCGAGGAGTGAATCGCCCACGGTCACCGGCCGCGTGTGCGTCCGGCGGCCGGCGGTGAGGAGGGAGCCGATGCCGTACACGGCGGCGAGCCCCACCAGCCCGTAGATAACGCGGCTGGCGGCGTTCGTTTGGCCGAAGTCCATCCCGCCGCAGATCCAGGCCACGAGGTCGAACCTCGCCACCGCGACGAGACCCCAGTTGAGGCCGCCCACGAGAACGAGCGTTGCGGCGAGAACGTCGAGCTTCTTCATCTGTACACCTCCTGTATAGATTTTGTTCGACGGCGAACATACCCGACGGCGACGTCGCTTGTCAAGGTGCTGTCCACATCTTGTATAGTGACCGACGTGAAGGGCTCGGCATTGCTGCGAATCGGTGAACTGAGCCGCCGCGCGGGCGTCAGCCCGGAGCTCCTGCGTGCGTGGGAGCGGCGGTACGACCTGCTCCGCCCCACGCGCTCCGCCGGCGGGTTGCGGCTCTACTCGGCGGCCGACCTGGAGCGCGTGCGGGCGATGCAGCGGCACCTCGCCGAGGGACTCGCGGCAGCCCAGGCTGCGGCGCTCGCCAGCCGGTCGGCCGAACCGGCATCGTCCGCGGTCGCGTTCGACGACCTCCGTCGCGAGCTCGAGGACGGACTCCTGGCGTTCGACGAGCCGCGCGCGCAAACGATCGTCGACTCGCTGCTGGCAGCGGCGACGCTCGACACCGTCCTGTCGAAAGTCGTCGTCCCGTTCCTACACGAACTCGGCGAAGGCTGGGAGCGCGGCGCGGTGTCGGTCGCGCAGGAGCACTTCGCCTCGAGCATCCTGCGGGGGCGTCTGCTCGCGCTCGCGCGCAGCTGGGATCGCGGCCTCGGGCCGCGTGCGCTGCTCGCGTGTGCGCCCGGGGAGCAGCATGACCTCGGCTTGATCTGCTTCGGCCTCGCGCTTCGCGAACGCGGCTGGCGGATCGGCTACCTCGGCGCCGACACGCCGATCGAAAGCGTCACGAGCGCGGCGCGTGCGTTCGCACCGGAGTTCATCGTCCTCAGTGCCGTGGCGGCCGAGCGGTTCCGTGCGAACGAGAACGAGTTGCGAGAGCTCGCGAAAGCGACGCGTCTCTGTCTCGGCGGAGCCGGCGCGGCCGGCCTCGGAGTCGACGCTATCGAGCTGAACGGCGATCCGGTGCACGAGGCCGAACGCCTGACGGGTCTTCCGCACGGGACGTGAAGCGCGGAGTCGTCCTCTTCACGCGCGACCTGCGGGTCCATGACCACGCTGCTTTGAGCGCGGCGGTGGCGATCGCGTGGGAGATCGTGCCGCTGTTCGTCCTCGACGACGCGCTTTACGACCAGCACCGCTGTCCCGCTCGGCGGGCGTTTCTGCTGGACTCGCTCGCCGACCTGCGGCACGCGCTGCGCGAGCGCGGCGGGGACCTTGTGATGCGCCGTGGAGACTCGGTCAAGGAAACGTTGCGCCTTGCACATCGAGCCGCAGCGAGCATCGTCTTCGTCGGCGCAGAGGGCAGCACGCATTGCGCAGCGTCGAGAGCAGCGACTCGCACGTGCCTGCCGACGCGAGCGGATCGAGCTCCGAGTCGAGAACACGATCGCGGCGGTGCCGCCGGGAGAGCTCGCTCCGGCCGACCGAGACCATTACCGCGTCTTCACGCCCTACTGGCGGCGTTGGCGTGACCAGCCGTTACCGATCTCGTTCGAACCGCCGCGGCGTGTGTCGCTTCCTCCGGAGATCGACACCGGCGACCTCCCCTTCCCATCGACGGGGCTTCGCGGAGGCGAGCGCGCGGCGAGACGGCGCCTCGATGCATGGCTTCGCAATGGCCTGCACGAGTACGAGACCGCGCGGCTACCCGATCATCGATGCAGCGATGCGGCAGCTTCACGTCGAAGGGTGGACGCACAACCGCGGCCGCCTGCTCGTCGCGTCGTTCCTGACAAAGACGCTGGGAATCCATTGGCGGCAAGGAGCGAAGGTCTTCCTCGAGCTGCTCGTCGACGGCGACGTCGCAAACAACGCCGGCAACTGGCAATGGGTAGCGGGAACTGGCGTCGACTCGCGCCCGAACCGCGTCTTCAACCCGGTCGCACAGGCGAAGCGACTCGACCCGCAGGGCGAGTACGTCCGCGCGTACGTGCCCGAGCTGAGCGAGCGGGAAGGCTCGACCATCCACGAGCCGTGGCGTGCGCCGCTCCCAGCACGGGCGGCCGAGTACCCCGAGCGAATCGTTGATCTCGACCGCCGTGCAGCGCGAGCTTGAGGGGTGGCGATCCACGCAGGCGCGTGGCGATGACGGCGTCGTCCATTCGGACGAGCGCGTGCACGCCAAATACCCTGTCGTCGCTCCGTCGCCCGCGGGCGCGGTCCACCTCGGCGAGCGATACTGGTCGGAAGTCGGTCGCGCAAGCCGTGGGTCGCTGCGGCGGCGCCACACCGCGGGCGGCATGGAGCTGAGGCTGTTCGCATTCGGTCCGAGCCTGTTGCGCTTCGGGCCTCCCGAGCTCCACGTCAGCGCGGACCGTGTCTCCTGCCGGTACCCGATCTGCGGCGGCCTGCTCGCGCGGCGCCCTGGGGGCGCGATCACGCTTTCACAGCGTGGAACCGAGGAACCCGAGTTGCGAGCGACGGTGACGGCGTTCGTCCCGCGACTCGCATTGCCGCTGCTGTACGACCGGCTCCAGCACCGGCTGCACGTGCGCATTAGCCGCCGCTACTTCTGGCGACTGATTACCGAGGCCGCGGGATGAAAGTCGCGGTGCTCGGCGCGACAGGCTTTATCGGGCGGGCGCTCGTGCCCGCCCTCGCAGAGCACGCCGAAGTGCTCGCGATCTCGCGACGCGGCGATGCGCGCGAGTCTACGAATGTTCGAGCGGTCGCGGCCGACGCGACCGACGAGGCCGCGATCGGACGAGCGCTCGAAGGCGTCGACGTCGCGTACTACCTGGTGCACTCGCTCGGCACGTCGGACTTCGGCGGCGTCGACCGGCGCGCGGCGGCCGCTGTCGCAAAGGCGGCCGATCGAGCCGGCGTGTCGCAGATCGTCTATCTCGGCGGGCTCGGCGACGACGCCGGCGACCTCTCGCCCCATCTGCGCAGCCGCGCGGAAACCGCCATCGTCCTCTCGCGCGCCGGCGCGGTCCCCGTCACGATTCTGCGCGCCGCCGTCGTCGTCGGCCGCGGTAGCGTCGGCTTCGAGACCATCGTCGCACTGGTCGATCGCCTTCCGCTGATGATCGCCCCGCGATGGGTCGCTACGCCGACGCAGCCGATCGCGCTTGCCGACGTCGTCGGCTATCTCGCAGGCGTCGCCGGCAATCCTCAAGCCAGCGGCCAGACATTCGACCTCGGTGGGCCGGAGGTTCTCACGTACCGCCAGATGATCGAGCGCATCGGTTTGATTCGCGGGCGCCGTCCCCGCATCGTCGAGGTCCCTGTGCTCAGTCCGCGGCTCTCGTCGTACTGGCTGCACCTCGTTACGCCGGTCCGCGCGAGCGTCGCGCGCCCGCTCGTCGAGGGGCTGCGCAATCCGACTGTCGCACGCGACGAGCGGGTCAAGGCAGTGCTCCCACGCGAGCTGACGCCGTTCGACGTCGCCGCCCGCGAAGCGCTCGGCCCTACATAGGCGCCCCACGTTTTCGGGGTCTCAGCTCGCCCCAGCGAGAGGCGCCGTTTCCGGCGCCTCTCGCAGTAGCGGGGGCAGGATTTGAACCTGCGACCTCCGGGTTATGAGCCGCCTCGAATGGGTCTGGGCGTTCCACTGCGTTCCGCAGAGGTGCCCGCCAAGAACTGGATTGGCGCACGGCCGTTGCATTCAGGCGGAACACGGTGACATCGCCGCGGAAGCCGAATGCTTGCAGAACGCTTGCAGCCCAAACTGTTTCCGCCGTGCGTGTGGTCGATCAGTTCAACCAGGTAGTCCTGGAGGGTCAGGCCCGGATTGTCGATGACGGTTGTGGCCAGTTGGGCGCCAGCGTCGAACGTGACGGCGATCGCTCGCGGTCAGCTGCTTTCCCGCGCCTCGCGCGTCTGTGAGCTTCTGAGGGCGAATCGGGCCCAAGGGCGCCGCGGCCTCGGCGGCCGCAACGTCGACTCCGGCGGTCGGGATTAGCAGCCGTCCACCGAACACGACGCCGCAGAGCGCAAACCAGGCCCAGCCGAGCGAGAGGCCGCCAATCACGTCCGAGAGCCAGTGAAGGTCGAGCAGGACGCGGCTCGCTGCGACCGCGACGGCGATCGCGACCGACGCAGCGACCACGATCTGCCGCGCCCGCCGTGGAAGGTGGCGCCCGATGATCAGTGCTGCGGCGGCGTAGAACGCGGCCGACGTCGAGGAGTGTCCGCTTGGGAACGACGGACCGAGCGATGTCGCCGCCGGGTCGAGCGTCGGCCGAACGCGGCCCACGAGATCCTTGACTCCGAGCGTGATCGCCTCCATGCCGACGAGCACCGTGAGCAGAAAGAGAAACGACCAGCGGTTTCGCGACCGAACGACCTCGAACGCGACGAGCGCAAGCGCCAGCACGACCACGATCTCGAGGCGCCCCAAGTCGGTGAGCGCGTGCAACCCATCGCTGGACGCCGAGCTGCGGTGGTCGTATCCCCATGCGGCGACGACGTTGTCGAGGTGTTGGATGAAGGCAACCCGACGAACCAGGAAGGCCAGGACGCCGAGGGCCAAGCCGCCGAGCAGCGTGATCGACAACGCGAGCGTGAGCAGGAGACCGGTCGCGGCCGTCCGGTCGAGGCGCCGGACGACCAGTCGTCGCAGGCGGGCGTGGGGCCTCACCGCCTCCCCGGCCGCGCGCGCGACTTCCACGGCAGGCCTCGCCGGGGTGGCGCTTGAGTGCACGTACCAGCGCGCCACGAGGTAGGTGAGCACTCCGGCCGCGAGCGCCGCTGTCAGGTCAGCGAAGAGAGGCAATCGAGTAGGTCGGGAAGAGTCGAGGTGGGATCCCCACGCTGCGCCGATGTTTCCAACTCGGACCAGCAAGAAACCATGCCTCTCGAGGCTCCGCGTACCGGCCCGAAAACGGGCCATTCAATTTGTCTACCCAAACCGTCACACCCACGGACTATTCCGCTGCGCGCGAACCCGCGGCCGCCGATGGCACTTCGCTGCTGTCGTTCCCCGTCCTGGACGCGAAGCCGCGCCGCGGGAGAAGCCTGGCGACACTGCGCGGCGCACGCCACCCGTTCTGGGCTTACGTCTGTGGCGTCCTCGTCTCGTTCGTGGTCATCGCGGCGATGTCGATCGTCACCGGCCTGCTCATCACGCACGTTGCGCTCCGGGCGCACTGGCTTGCCGGCGACGACGAGCGTCTCGTTCGGTTTCTCGCCCGTCATCGCTCCGGCAGCCTGACGGAGGCCTCGCTCGTCGGTTCGATCATGGCCGGCGGCGTCGTCCTGCCGATCATCGCCGCCATCGCCGCAGTGACCGCGGCGGTGGCCAAGCACTGGCGGTTGGCCGGGTTCCTCCTGTTCGCGCTTGCGGTCGAGTCGGGCTCCTACCGCGCGACGACGTTGGTGATCCACCGTCACCGCCCAGCGGTCCACCGGCTCGAGAACTTGCCGGTGGACGCCAGCTATCCGTCGGGTCACACCGCCGCCTCGATCGCCGTGTACTGGGGGATCGCACTCTTGCTCACGTCACGAATCTCGAACGTCACCGCACGGATCTGCATCTGGACCGTCGCAGCGCTCATTCCGGTGTACGTGGCGTTCTCCCGGATGTACCGGGGCATGCACCACCCGCTGGACATCGGCGGCGGAGTGCTCATCGGCATCGCGGCGCTGTCGGCCATGGTTCTCGTCAGCCGCGCCGCGCACGTCGCCTCGTCCCCGCACAGAGGCGCCCCGAAGTGACCAACGTCGCGGTCATCGCGCATGCCGGTAAGTCGTTCGGTGGCGGCCTGCCCGAGCTACGGCGCGAGCTGGGGCGCCAGGGCGTTGACGATCCGCTGTGGGTCGAGATCGCGAAGAGCCGGTTCGCGCCCAAGCAGGTGGAGCGCGTCCTGAACGAGGGCGCCGAGCTGCTCTTCGTCTGGGGCGGGGATGGCACGGCGCAGCGTTCCATCGATGCGCTTGCCGGGTCGGAGACGGCCCTCGCGATCGTCCCGGCAGGGACTGCGAACCTCCTGGCAACGAACCTCGGGATCCCACAACACATCGAGCAGGCTGTCTCGATTGGGCTTCGGGGAGAGCGCCGCAAACTCGACGTCGGCCGGTTCAACGGCGAGCGCTTCGCGGTGATGGCCGGCGCGGGATTCGACGCGTCGATGATCCAGGAGGCCGACGGGGGGCTAAAAGACCGGCTCGGACGTGTCGCGTACGTGTGGACCGGCTCCAGGAACCTGCGGGCGAAGCCTTTCAACGCGAAGATCGCGGTGGACGGGGTTCCCTGGTATGCCGGTGCCGCCAGCTGCATCCTCGTCGGGAACGTCGGCCGCTTGTTCGGCGGCATCGAGGTCTTCGGGGATGCGCGCCCCGACGACGGACGGCTCGAGATCGGCGTCGTCAACGCGGATGGCGTCGCGGACTGGGTGCGGACGCTCGCGCGGACGGCGGTCGGCCAGGCTGAACGCTCGCCGCTGGTGCAGGCGACGAGCGCGACGAAGGTCAAGGTCAAGCTCGACCGGAAGGTGCTCTACGAGGTCGACGGAAGTGATCGCGAGAAGGTTAAGTCGTTCACGATCAAGGTGCAGCCCGAGGCGATCACGATCTGCACCCCTAGGGAGGAGCGGAGACACCATGTCAACGGTCCAACGTGATTCGTCCGTCTCGGTGCACCGCGCGAAATCGACCGGGGAAGGATTCGTCAACTCACGGCTCTTTGCGATCCTCTCGCGGGCCGGGTTTGTCGCCCGTGCCCTGATCTACGGGATCATCGGCCTACTCGCGTTCGATCTGGCGATCCGGCAGGGCGGCAAGATCACAAACCAGCAGGGAGCTCTCAGAACGGTCGAACAGCATCCCTTCGGTCACTTCCTGCTCGCGCTCCTCGCAGTCGGTCTCGGCGGCTACGCGCTCTGGCGCCTCTTTCGGGCCGCTCTGGGCCACGGCCGCGAGGGCGCCGACCACGGGATGGAGCGCCTGGGCGCGCTCGGGAGCGGGATCGTCTACGCCGGGATGTGCGCCGTAGCGGTCCAGATCCTCACCGGCCCCGGCACGTCCGGGAAGGGAAATGCAAAGAAGACTGCCGGTGACGTGTTCAGCTGGCCGGCCGGGCGCTGGCTGGTTGCGATCGCGGGCGTCGTGCTGGCAGGCGTCGCCTGCTACCAGCTGATTCGCGGCCTCCGTAAGAAGTTCCTCGACGACTCGAATACGGACCAGATGCCTCGCCCCGTCTACAAGGGGTTCACCGTGCTGGGCGCGATCGGGCACGTAGCACGTGCGGTCGTCTTCGGGCTGATCGCCGTCTTCCTGATCAAGGCGGCCTACGACTACAAGGCCAACGAGGCGATCGGGCTGGACGGCGCCCTGGGGAAGCTGTACGACGGCGCGTACGGGTCATGGCTTCTCGGTGCCGTCGCCGCCGGGCTGATCGCGTTCGCATGCTTCTCGCTGGTCGAAGCGCGATACCGGAAAATCTAGTCGCGAGTGTGTTGACATGAGCGAACCGGTCGACAGCGCTCCCGAGCTCTTGCTCGGCCCGATGCTCCGCTACGCGGGGACGGAGAGCGCGACCTTCTGGCTCGAGACCAGCGCATCGTGCGAGGTCGAGATCCTCGGACACCGCACGTCGACCTTTGCCGTCGAGGGGCATTACTACGCCCTGCTCCTCGTCGAGGATCTCATCCCCGGATCCGTGACCCCGTATGAGGTCAGGCTGGACGGAAAGCTCGCCTGGCCTCCAGAGGACGGACGCCCGCGCTCTCTTGTGCGGACTCGGAACCACGAGCGGCGCGCGCGGCTCGCCTTCGGATCGTGCCGGGTCGGCGACCCGCAGCCGACGAGCCTCGGCGCCGCATGGCCGAAGGACGTCCGCGCCATCGGGGTCGACGCGCTCTGGACGTATGCGAAGCAGCTTCAGCGGGGGGACGTCGAGTGGCCTGACGCGGTACTCCTCCTCGGCGACCAGGTGTACGCCGACGAGGTCTCACCGCAGACCCTCGCATTCATCCGGGAGAAACGCGGGACGGATGAGCCTCCAGGGGAGCAGATCGCCGACTTCGAGGAGTACACGCGGCTCTATCGGGAGTCCTGGTCGGAGCCGGACATCCGATGGCTGTTCTCCACCGTGCCGACGGTCATGATCTTCGACGACCACGACGTGCACGACGACTGGAATATCTCCTGGCTTTGGGTCGAGGAGATGCGTCGAACGAACTGGTGGGAGAGCCGGATCACAGGCGCATTCATGGCCTATTGGCTCTACCAGCATCTCGGCAACCTCTCCCCGCCCCAGCTCGAGGAGGACACGACGTTCCCGCAGGTGAAGGGTGAGCGGGAGGCGGGCCCGCTCCTTCGACGGCTCGCCCACACGTGGGATCGTGAGTCGGCCGCGAGCCGCTGGGCCTTCTTCCGCGACTTCGGAGACACGCGCCTCCTCGTCCTGGACTCGCGCGCCGCGCGCGTGCTGTCGGACAGTCGGCGGCAGATGGTCGATGACGAGGAATGGGACTGGATCGTCGACCATGCGAGCGGCGCATTCGACCACGTGATCATCGCCAGCACCCTTCCGGTGTTCCTGCCGCGCGGGATCCACCATTTTCAGGCGTGGAACGAGTCGCTGTGCGCAGGGCGATGGGGCCGCCTTCTCGCGGGCCTCAGCGAGCGACTCAGGCGCGCCGTGGATCTCGAGCACTGGGCGGCGTTCAACCGGTCGTTCGAGCAGCTGTGCAACTGGCTACGGACGATCGCCCACGGCACGGCGGACACCCCTCCTCCGGCTTCGATCCTGCTTCTCGGCGGCGACGTCCACAGTAGCTCGGTAAGCGAGATCGATCTCGGCCCGAACGGGTCGTGCAGCGTCCACCAGATCGTCTGTTCACCGTTTCGCAATCCGCTCTCGGCGATGGAGCGCCGCGTCATGAAGGCGACCGGCTCCCGCATCGCCGAGAAGATCTTCTTCCTCCTGGCGAAGCTGGCCGCGGTAGATTCGCCGTCTGCCACGTGGCGGTCGCTTCGACCAGCGACGTTCGAGAATACGCTGGGAGAGCTCGTTCTCGATGGCCGTGCGGGGAGCGTGACGATCTGGCGGAGCCCGCGCGAAGGCGAGGACGTTGAACGGCTGGTCGTTGATCAGCGCACCGCGCTCACCTGACCGTGGATCTCCCCGGGCGAGGAACCGGGCGCTCGATGGCCAACGAAAAAGCCCCGTTTCCGGGGCCTTTTCAGTAGCGGGGGCAGGATTTGAACCTGCGACCTCCGGGTTATGAGCCCGGCGAGCTACCTGACTGCTCCACCCCGCGTCGCGGGCCGCAGTATAGCGCGGGCTAGGCTTGGCCGATGCGTGTCGGAGCCGTCGATCTCGGCACGAACTCGACGCGGCTGCTCGCCGCCGACGTCGACGACGGGCGGGTCGAGGAGGTAGCGCGCCGGACAGTCATCACGCGGCTCGGGGAGGGCGTGGACGAGCGGAGCAAGCTGCTGCCGCTCCCGATCGCGCGGGTTCGCAATGCGCTCTCGGATTTCCGGCGCGAGCTGGACGGGCTCGACGCCGAGCGCGTGCTCGCGATCGGCACCAGCGCGATCCGCGACGCGGAGAACGGCGAGGCCTTCCTCGGCGAGGTCGAGTGGAGCTACGGCTTCGCCACTCGCCTGCTCTCCGGCGAGGAGGAGGCCGAGCTGACGCGGCGCGGCGTCGCCAACGGGCGGGAGCTCGGCGACGACGTGCTCGTCCTGGACGTCGGCGGAGGCTCGACCGAGCTGATCACCGCGCACGAGCGCTTCAGCCTCGACGTCGGCAGCGTCCGCCTGACCGAGCGGTACCTGCACGGCGACCCGCCGACCCGAGACGAGCTCGACGCCGCCGCCCAGGCCGTGCGCGACGCCCTTCCCGAGCTCGAGCCACGCGAAGCGGTGGGCGTTGCCGGCACGATCACGAGCCTCGCTGCCCTCGAGCTCGGCGGGTACGACCCCGAGCGCGTCCACGGCCACCGCCTCTCGCCAGGCGCCGTCGAGGCCCAGCACGAGCGTCTCGCCCGGGTTCCACTCGCGCAGCGCCGGGAGCTCCCCGGTCTCGAGCCAGACCGGGCGCCGGTGATCATCGGCGGCGCGGTGATCGTCCGCGAGGTGCTGGCCCGCTACGGCCTCGCCGGCCTGGAGGTGAGCGAGCGCGATCTCCTGCACGGCGCGGCGCTCGAGGCTGCGGCGCTGCCGGCGGCAGAGCAGGGCGACGCCCCTCCCGGCGCGTACACCTGCTGTTAGAGCTCCAGCGCGTCGAGCTCGGCCGGCGGCTCGTCCTCGGCCAGTCGGCGGCGCAGGACGCTGCGCGAGAGCACGCCTAGCAGGGAGCCCTCGTCCACGACGGGCACGCGCTCGGCATCCCACTCCTCGAGCTTGCGGAAGGCCTCGTCGAGCGGGAGCTCCGGGTCGATCGTCCAGTACGGCGGCTCGGCGATCTCCCCCACGGTCGTCTCGCGGGGATCGCGGCCGGCAGCGACCACCTGCGCGACGAGCGTCTTGCGTGTGAGGACGCCCACGAAACGTCCCTGGTCGGACACGTAAACCGCGCGCACGTCCGGCTGGACGAGATGCGTGCCCGCCTCCTGGGCAGAGGCCGAGGCCTCGAGGGTCTGCGGCTCGGGGATCATGGCGTCGCGGACGCGGCTCACGGGTAGATCCCCCGCGAGCCAAGTGCGCCTGCGACCTCACGAATCCCGGCCACGAGCGCCGCGCTCCTGAGGGTGAGCCGGCGCTCCTCGGACAGCGACCATACGCGGTCGAACGCGTCGCCGAGCTGGTCGGCCAGCTTCGCCCGGATCTCGCGCCTGTCCCAGAAGAGCCGCCCCAGATCCTGAACCCACTCGAAGTACGAGACGGTGACCCCGCCGGCGTTCGTGAGAACGTCGGGAAGCACGAGGACCCCGCGCTCGGCCAGGATCGCGTCCGCCTCGAGCGACGTTGGGCCGTTCGCTCCCTCGGCCACCATGCGCGCCTGGACCCGCGGCGCGTTCTCGGCGGTGACCTGATCCTCGCGGGCGGCGAGCACTAGCACGTCGCACGGCAGCTCGAGCAGCTCCTCGTTCGTGATCCTGTCCGCCTCCGTCCAGCCCTCGAGCGAGCCGTGCTGCTCGGCGAAGCGCCTCAGCACGTCCACGTCGAGCCCGCCTGGGTCGTGCACGCCGCCCGAGAGATCGGAGACGGCGACCACCGTCGCTCCAAGCTCATCGAGCTCGGCCGCCGCGATCCCGCCGACGTTGCCGAACCCTTGGACGACGCAGCGCTGTTCGGAGAGCTCCCAGCCCAGTCGGCGACACGCGCGCTCGATGACCATCACCACGCCAGCCCCGGTCGCCTCGTGCCGGAAGAGCGAGCCGCCGAGCGAGACCGGCTTGCCCGTCACGATCTCCGGCACGGCGTGGCCGACCTGCATCGAGTACGTGTCCATCATCCACGCCATCGTCTGCTCGTTGGTCGCCATGTCCGGCGCGGGGATGTCTTCCTGCGGGCCGATGATCGGCAGGAGCTCCGAGGTGAAGCGACGGGTGATCTTCTGCAGCTCGTCTCGGGAGAGCTCACGTGGGCTGCAGCGGACGCCGCCCTTCGCGCCGCCGTACGGGAGCCGCAGGAGCGCGCACTTCCAGGTCATCCACATCGCAAGGGCCGCGCACTCGCCCAGCGTGACCTCGGCGTCGTAGCGGACGCCGCCCTTCGTCGGGCCGAGCACGGTCGAGTGCTGTACGCGGTAGCCGGGGAAGACGGCCCAACGGCCGGAGTCGAGCCGGACCGGGATGCTGACCACGAGCGAGCGCTCCGGGTAGCGCAGCCGTTCGGCGACGAACTCCTCCACGTCCGCGTAGGGCAGCGCCTGCTCGTACTGTGCGAGCGCGGTCCGGTAGAGGGGCGTCTCCCACTCCAGCTGCCCGGGCTCGGGCGAGACCTCCTGCACCTCCGCCACGTTTGGAGTCTATTCCCGGCTCGTTCGAGCGCTCGGCCTCGGGGGCCAGCCGGCCGAGCCGCGAATCCGGGTCAGCGGGGACCGAAGCCGCGGAGCCTGCTCGCCTGGGTCGGAAACTCCCGTCCATTCTCCGACCAGAGCACTCGCCAGCCGGCGCGCCAGCCGACCCACACCGTCGCCGCGACCCAGGGCAGGGCGAACAGGATGCCCATCCACCAGCCGGTGAGAAGCTCGTGCACGACAGGGAAAGTGTCGGCCGCCGGGGCCACAGACGCAAAGGCGGGCGTGAATCGGCGTATCCGATCCATCGCCACCTCTGAGCTCCAAGTGCCGGGGAAGGGACTCGAACCCTTACGCCCCCAGCGGGGACACCTGATTTTAAGTCAGGCGCGTATGACCAGTTTCGCCACCCCGGCGCGGCGAAGGATAGCCCCGGCTCGGGTGCATCCCACGAGTCTGGCACGGGTCGCATCCCCCGTTCGGCCGATCATCCGCTTGGCCGACGATCAAAAGGTTCTCGCGCGTGGAACTACGGGTCCCGACCCGCCCCCCTGCCACGGCGTCAGCCTACCGGCGCGAGGCGCGCGTGTCTGTGACGTGACCGTGACGAAAGCGTGCCGACCCGCTCTGTTTCCGACCCTGTGCCGACCCGCTTCGCCCGGGCCCGCGGCTCCGCCGGGGGGTTATTCCCCGGGCGCGAACTGGTAGCTCGACGGGATCTTCTTGGGCGGCGTGCCGATCACGAACGCGATCTCCTGATGCGACTTCAGGACGAGCGCGGCGGGATCACCGGTGTAAGGCGTGCCGTTCACGTACACCGTCCAGGGAGTCACCCCGCGGCAGTAGCCGCCGACGCAATCCGCGTCGAGCCTCACTCCCCAGACACCGAAGAACTGGCCGAGGTCGAACTCGCGCTTCGTCGGCGACTCGACGTGCATGATCCCGGTCGCATCGTGGGTGTGCAGCTCCGTCAGGAACTGCCCGTCGTAGATCCCGATGCTCGCCGGCACGGGCTCGTGCTTTCCGTTCACGAAGACGTCGAGGTGCTGGTGGATGTGGATCACCTGGCCCTCGTTGGTCAGGTCGTGGAGACCGAGCGCCTTGAGCCGGTCAGGCAGCGTGTCGAGCCCCGGGTTCCAGGGCGCAGCCCCGGTCTGGAGGCCGGCGAGCTCGGTGTTCTGCGGCACCGTGGGCGCCGAGACGTTGTTCCCGCCGCCTCCACCGAAGGCGACGACCGCCGCAGCCACGGCTGCGATGACCCCGGCCGCTGCGATGGCGACGGCCAGCATCAGGCCCCGGCGCTCGGAGAACCTGCCGGAACGCTTTGAGTCCGTGCGGCGCTGCGGCGCCTGGACCTTCCTCGGAGGGGCTGGAGTGCGGGACTTTTTCGCCATCGGCGGGCGATGCTAGCAAGGCGCTTGACTCGTCCCGCGGCACCCGTTAGGGTCGTCGCGTCAGATCCGGAAGGCCGCAAGGTTTTCCGGATCTGGCGTTTTTCGTGGCCATTGCGGATACTGCACTCGGCAACCGCAAGGGAGGCTACGAATGAGTTTCTGGGACAGGCTTCTGGGCCGCGGCAAAAAGACCGCGGGCGAAGCGACGGGCGACAGCTCGATGGCCAGCGAGGGAATGCACCAGGAACAGGAGGCGACGGCTTCGGAGCGGGCCGATCAGGCCGAAGACATGGCCCAGCAGGCGCGCGAAGAAGCAGCGGAGCACCGAGCCGAGCGCTCGGACGGGCCGTAGCCCCGAGCTGACCGGTTTCACGAGGGCGGCGCGAGCCGCCCTCGTTCTTTGCCGTCCGACCGCGTCTCTAGGGTTCGTCGGCTCGTGACATCCCTGGCAACCCTTCTCCTGCTGCTCCTCGGCGGCGCCGCCCTGGCGCTGTGGCTGACGCGACGGCTCGGCGCCCACGGCGCCGAGACGATCCGCGCCCTCGACCAGGTGGTCGCGGCGAGGAACACCGAGGTCGACGGCCGCCTGGAGGCAATCACGGCGACGATGGACCGCCGTCTCGGCGAGCTCGACTCGAAGGTCGACCGCAGGCTCGAGCACGCCGTCCAGCAGACCAACGCGATCCACAAGCAGCTCGGCGAGGTCGGACAGGCGACGATGCAGATGGCCGAGCAGGCCAAGGAGCTGAGCCAGCTGCAGCAGATCCTGCGGCCGCCCAAGGCGCGCGGCGGGTTCGGCGAGCTCCTGCTCGAGAACCTGCTGCGGGACCGGCTGCCGCCGACCGCATTCGAGCTTCAGTACGGGTTCGCCGGCGGCGAGCGCGTGGACGCGGCAATCAAGGTCGACCGTGTCGTCCCGATCGACTCGAAGTTCCCGCTCGACAACTTCGAGCGAATGCTGAGCGCCGACAACGACATCGAGCGCCAGCAGTTCGAGAAGCTCTTCGCCCGCGACGTCAAGTCCCACGTGGACGCGATCGCCGGCAAGTACATCCGTCCCGACGAAGGGACGTACGACTTCGCGCTCATGTACCTGCCCTCCGAGGCGATCTACTACGAGCTCGCGTGCGGGCGGACGGGCGCGCTGCTGGCGTACGCACACGACAAGCGCGTGCTCCCCGTGTCGCCGACGACGCTGACCGCGTACCTGCAGGTGATCGTGCTCGGGCTGAAGGGCCTCCAGATCGAGCAGCACGCCCACGAGGTGATGGCGTACTGCGCGCAGCTCCAGAAGGACTTCGGCCGGTTCAAGGAGGACTTCGAGCTTGTCGGAACCCATCTCGGTCGCGCGCAGAACAAGTTCGGCGACGCCGAGAAGCGGCTCGGCCGGTTCGAGACCAAGCTCGAGCAGGCCTCCGACTCGAGCATCGAGGCGCCCACGGAAGCACGCGAGCTACCGCGCGTCGTCGACGCGGCCTGAGCCCGGCTCGGCGTTAGTACCGCAGCAGCGCGCCGATGCCTTCGACGGGCTCGAGGTCCTGTCGCTCGCGCAGCGCCCAGACCGTGCCGCCGTGGGCGAGTGTCTGGTGGACGGCGAGGTCGAGGCCGTCGCGCCGCGGCTCCATCTGGGTCCCGTCGAGCGGGCATGCGCCGCCTTCGCTCGCCACCCGGCCGCAGGCTGGGCACTCCCACGCGGGCCGCTCGGCGCCGTCCTGGAACAGGAGCAGCTCGACGCGCCCGTCCGAGGCGGCCTCGAGCGTGGGCCCCCACCCGGCCGCGGCCCGGCCGTTACGACCGGCCTCCTCGCGCCAGCGCTCGACCGCCGCGGTCTCCTGCTCGCCTCGCCACGACTCGAGCAGCGGATCGACGACGCCCAGCAGCTCGGCCGGCGTGGCGTGCGCGTCGGCGCTCGCCCAGCCGATGATTGCCCTTCTCCCCTCGTTCGAGAGCTCGCCCTCGAACTCTGCCCGCGTCTCCTCCGAGGCGACCACGATCACCTTCGGCCGACGAAGCCGCCGAACCTGCCGGTCGACCAGCTCAGCCACGTCCTTGAAGTGGTCGTGCGCCAGCTTGTCGATGTGCCGCTGGAATCGCGCCTGCGACCAGCCGCCCTGATCGTGGCGCCCGGGCGTCTCGTCGAACTGCTCCACGAGCTCCTCGAGCCTGCCCGCCCGGAGGCGGTAGAGGTCGCCGCGCTCCCGCCCGACGAAGACGACCAGCGCCCCCTCGCCGCGTCCGACCAGCGAGACGAGCGGCGCGAGGTACAGGCTGCTCCCGACCTTGGCGACGTCCGGGACGCGCGCGCTGAGCGGCAGCGGCCGCCACAGGTTGTCGAGCCACGCGCAGAAGACCGCGAAGCCGTTCGTGCCGTCCCGGTCGAACTCCTGGTCGAAGAACTCCCGCAGGCGCTTGACGTCCTTGCGCAATCCCTCCTTCTGCTCGTGTGTGAGCTCGGGGCGGCGCCATGCCTCGGAGCGGTCGATCTCGTCGATCAGGGCGTTGACGCGCGTCGAGGCTGCGGCCGCCGTCGGCGTCACGCTCGGATCGAGGTCGAGGTACAGGCTGATCGCACAACCGTCCTCCGCCCGGAAGCCCGCCAGGTCCCGCAGGCCGTCCCATGTCACAGTCGTGGCCACGAAGATCCCTTCGCCGGAACGCGGCAAGTGTAATCACGGACAACCGTTCGCTTTCGGCCCTTCCGGGTAGATTCGGGCGATGGCGAATCCCCTGGACGACCTCCTCGTGGGCCTGAGCGTCCTTCGCGACCAGGTGCGGCAGACCGTCGGCGGCGAGACCGACTGGCTGGAACGGCTCGGCGCGCGTCCGCCCGCCGACGCACGGAGCCTCGACGAGCTGCGCGCAGAGCTCGATGCCCTCATCGGGCTTACGTCGATCAAGGAGCAGGTCGGAGCGCTCGTCGCGTTCCTCCAGGTGCAGGGCCGGCGGCTCGAGCACGGGCTGCCGGAGGTCGCCACCTCGCAACACCTCGTCTTCGTGGGGAACCCCGGCACCGGGAAGACCACGATCGCGCGGCTGCTCGCTCAGATGTACCGCTCGATGGGCCTGCTGAAGAAGGGCCATCTGGTCGAGGTCGACCGGGCCGGCCTCGTCGGCGAGTACGTCGGCATGACGGCGATCAAGACCGAGCGCGCGATCCGGAGTGCGCTCGACGGCGTGCTCTTCATCGACGAGGCCTATGCGCTCGCGCGACCCGGCCACGCGCGCGGCGTCGACTTCGGGCAGGAGGCGATCGAGACGCTGCTGAAGCGCATGGAGGACCATCGCCACCGCCTCGTGGTCATCGTCGCCGGCTACCCGCGCCTGATGAACGAGTTCCTCGACTCCAATCCCGGCCTGCGCTCCCGCTTCGCCCGCGAGCTCACCTTCCCGGACTACTCGGACGAAGAGCTGATCGCGATCACCGAGCTCTTCGCGGAGCAGAACGGCTACCGCGTCACCGAACCGGGCCTTGAGGAGCTGCGTCGGATCTTCGGCAGCGCCGAGCGCGGCGAGGGGTTCGGCAACGCGCGCTACGCGCGCACGATCTTCGAGCAGGCGCTGAACACGCAGGCACTTCGCCTGGCCGCAGCGTCCGAGACGCCGCTGGAGCACGTCGAGGTCGACGACCTGATGAGCCTGAGCGACGCGGACTTCGCCGCGGCGGCCCGCATCCTCGGTGAGGGCGGCGGAGCGCCTCTCCCACGCAGGCGTCTCTGGCGGCGCGCCTCGTAAGCGCCCCGTGCGCGTGTTCACCATCGGCCACGGGACTCGCCCGGCCGAGGAGCTCGTGGCCTGCCTGCACGAGGCCGGCGTTCGCACGCTCGTCGACGTGCGGCGCTTCCCCGGCTCGCGCCGGAACCCGCAGTTCGGGCAATCGGCCCTGACCGAGACCCTGGCTGCCGCCGGGATCGACTACGGGCACGCGGTCGAGCTCGGCGGCCGGCTGCGCGGCGAGCCGGGCGAGGAGCGCTTCGGTTGCATCCGCGTCGGTGCGTTCCGCAGCTACGCGGCGCGCATGGGGAGCACAGGCTGGCAGCAGGCGCTCGCTGGTGCGCTCGCAGTGCAAGAGCCGTGCCTGATGTGCGCCGAGACCGCGTGGCAACGATGCCACCGGCGCCTGATCTCCGACCTCCTCGTCGCACGGGGCCACGAGGTCGTCCACCTGATCCGGCCGGGGGAGCGAGAAAGGCACCGGTTGTTCGACGATGCGGAGGTTCGGGAAGGCAAGCTGTACCTGTGCGGGACGCTGGTGGCTTGAACTCTCGCTATACAGGCGATGAGGAAGCTTCGACCGGTGCGAAGCGTTTAATACCCCGGAGGAAAAATGAACGAAGACGCAAGGGAACTGATCATCATCGGAGGCGGCCCGGCCGGATACACGGCCGCGCTCTACGCCGCTCGGGCGAACCTGCAGCCGCTCGTGATCGAGGGCTTCGCGTGGGGCGGTCAGCTGATGATCACGAGTGACGTCGAGAACTATCCGGGGTATGCCGACGGGGTCATGGGCCCGGCGATGATGCAGGACTTCCGTCGCCAGGCCGAGCGTTTCGGCGCGGAGTTCCTGACGGACGACGTGACGAAGGTGGAGTTCGGCGAGCACCCGTTCCGGGTCTGGGTCGGCGAGCGGGAGTTCAGCGCGGAGAGCGTGATCGTCGCCACCGGTGCGACGGCGCGCCAGCTGGGGCTCGACACCGAGCGCACGCTGCAGGGACGGGGCGTCTCGTACTGCGCGGTCTGCGACGCGGCGTTCTTCCGGGACAAGGACGTCGTTGTGGTCGGCGGCGGCGACTCCGCGATGGAGGAGGCGATCTTCTTGACGAAGTTCGCGCCCAAGGTGAGCCTCGTCCACCGCCGCAACGACTTCCGCGCCTCGCAGATCATGCTCGACCGCGCCCGGGCGAACGACAAGATCGAGTTCGTCACGCCGGCGATCGTCGAGGAGGTCCTCAGCGAGGGCGGGCAGACGAGCGGCGTCCGGCTCCGCGACCTCGACACGGGCGAGACGAGCGAGCTCGCCGCACAGGGCCTGTTCGTGGCGATCGGCCACGACCCGAACACGAAGCTCTTCCTCGACCAGCTAGACCACGACGACGCGGGCTACCTCGTGACGAAGCCCGGCTCGACCCAGACGAACGTCGAAGGCGTGTTTGCGGCCGGCGACGTCGTCGACCACACGTACCGCCAGGCCGTGACCGCGGCGGGCACCGGCGCGATGGCCGCGCTCGATGCGGAGCGCTGGCTCGCCGCCCGTGAGGGGCACGCCGCCTCGGCGCTCGCGGCACCGCGCGAGGGCTAGCTCCGGCGCGAGGGGCTAGCTCCGGCCGACTCGATCGCTAGCCTCGTGACGTGGCCGAGTGGATCGACCTGCTCGACCCCACCGAGGACGAGCTTCGAGCCGCGTTACAGCGTGACGTCCACGCGCGGACGCTGGAGCAGCTCCTGCGGCCCGCACGCCAGGACGACGAGCCCAGGCCGCGGCTCGAGGGTCAGGACGGCTACGTCTTCGGCGTCTTTCTGATCCCCATTGCTATTCGCGATGAGGATCGGGTCTTCTACCAGGAGCTCGACCTCGTCACGGACCGGGAGCGGCTCGTGACCGTGCGGAAGACGCCGGAGCTGGGCCACCCCTTCGATCCGCGTCCAGCTCAGGAGTCGGTTCGCAGCGGCGGCGACCAGCGCACCGGGCTGATGGTCTACCGCCTGGTGGACCTGATCGCCGAGTACTTCCTCGATCTCGTCGATGCGCTGGATGACGAGATCGACGAGCTCGAGGACGGGATCGAAAGGTGGCCGGCGAGCCAGGTGCGGGTACGCATCTCGCAGCTGCGCCACGATCTGCTCCACGTGCGGCGGACCCTCGGGCCGACGCGCGACGCGATCCGGAAGGTGGTCGACCGTCGGGTCGACACCCGCCAGCACGGCGAGGTCCTCCCGCGCGACATCGAGCTCGACTTCGCCGACGTCTACGACAAGCTGCTGCGCGCGATCGACAGGCTGGACTTCTCGCGCGACCTCTTGGCGAGCGCGCGCGACTACCAGCAGGCGAAGATCGCGAACGACCAGAACGAGGTGACGAAGGTGCTCGCGGTGATCGCCTCGGTGCTGCTGCTGCCGACCTTCATCGTCGGTCTCTACGGCCAGAACTTCAAGCACATTCCTGAGCTCAACTGGAGCTTCGGCTACTGGTGGAGCTGGGGCTTGATCCTCGTAACGACCGCGCTTCAGCTCGCGTTCTTCCGCTGGCTCGGGTGGGTCGGCGGCGCGCCGCTGCGCCGTCCGGGACTTCCGCCACTGGCGCGGCTCGATCCGCGCTCGCTAGCCGGCAGAAGGGAGCTGCCGAAGCAGGGCAGCTAGCTACGATCGCTCCGTGCCGTACTTCATCTGCCCGAACTGCAAGGACCGTTCGATCGACCACGACCGGGTCGAGGGGCTGAGCCGCGATGCGGTCGCGTGCCACCGCTGCGGCTTCGGCTTCCTCTTCGAGCTGCTCGAGGACTACTACCCCGCGCCGGGCACAGGGTTCGTCGTCTGCGATCGGGAGGGCCGCGTGCTCGCCTGCGGACGAGACGTGTTCGAGATCTCGGGCTACCGGGAGCAGGACCTGATGGGCCGCGACGTGGTCGAGGCGCTCGGGCTCTCAGGCTTCGACGGTGAGAACCCGGCCAAGGTGGCCCTCGAGTGGGGCGTGCGGAAGATGGGCCAGAAGCTCGAGCTGCGCTCACGCGTCGGGCACGTCAAGCCGGTCACGGCCGACTTCTTCCCCGCCTACGACGAGGACGGCGGGCTCTTGGTCGGCATCACGCCGCGGTAGCGGCCTCGAGCTCCGATTCCACCCACGACTGGAGCTCCTCGAGCGCGTCCAGGGCTGCCTCGAGCTCTCGCAGCTCGGCTCGCGCCGCCGCCTCGTCGATCGCCCCGACCAGTCCCAGCGTCTCGAGCCGCTCGACCGCGACTTGGGTCAGCTCGGTTCGGGCCCGCTTCTCGATCGCGGCCTGCCGCAGCCGCGATCGTGCTCGCTCCGCGCGTGCCGAGAGGCTCGCGGCCTCGCCCGCGAGCGCGTCCGCGTAGATCGCGAGGTCGACGCCGCGCACGCCGTCCAGGCTACGCGCGCGCGTGTGACGGAACCCTCACGAATCTGACAGCGCTTTGTATGACTTCTTCACGCGTCGACCGCTCATTTCAGATGGACGCACGGGCAAGCCCGCGCGTCCTGAGGCCGGCACCGCAAGCGGCGCCTCAGCACGACTTGCAGGACAGAGGTCATTCAGGACGCAGGACTCGCATTGCGGCGATCGCGCGATGCAGACGCGGCGCCCGTGCCAGATCAGCAGGTGCGGGAAGACATTCCAGTACCGCCGCGGCACGAGGCGGATCAGGTCGCGCTCGATCTTGACGGGGTCTTCCTGGCGCGTCAGTCCGAGGCGCTGCGAGAGCCGGCGGACGTGCGTGTCGACGACGATTCCCTCGGCCTCGCCGCGTTCCGAGACGACGACGTTCGCGGTCTTGCGCGCGACTCCCGGAAGGCGCAGCAGATCGTCGAGCCGGCGTGGCACCTGGTCGTCGAACTCCTCGAGCAGCATCGCCATCGTGCCGCGAAGCGCCTTCGCCTTCTGGCGGAAGAAGCCGGTCGCCCGGATGTCGTCCTCCAGCTCCTCCAGGGGCACCGCGAGGTAGTCCTCGGGCCGCCGGTACTTCTCGAACAGCCGCTTCGTGACGCGGTTGACGTTCACGTCCGTCGTCTGCGCCGAGAGCATCACGGAGACGAGCAGCTCGAGATCCGAACGGAACCGCAGGGCGATCGTCGCGTCCGGGTGCTCGACGAGCAGCCGCTCGATGATCGGCACGATCCGCTCGCGCTTCGGCCCTACGCGTCTCCGCGCCTCCGCGACGTAGCTGCGAGCCATTAGTGGCCGCGGAGGCGCAGCCCCGCGCAGACGAGGTCGAGCGCCGGGCAGTCGGCGCAGACAAATTCGTCCGGAGTCGGCCGGAAGTCGTTCGCCTGGATCCGCGCGATCGCGTGGGAGAGCTCGGCCTCGAGCGCCGGAACGTCCTCGACCTTGTAACAGTCTGTTACTACCGCGTCCGCGCGCTCGAGGAAGTGGTAGACGACCTCGACCTCCTCCGCGCCGGCGCGGAAGCACGCGAGGGCGTACACGAGCCGCTGCAGCCGGTAGTCGCGCGCGACGATCTCATGCGGCCCTCCCTCCTCCAGCGAGTTCGTCTTGTAGTCGAGCACCATGGCCGTACGGCCTCCAGGATCACGCGCGAGTACGTCGATGCGGCCGTGGAGCAGGACGCCGTCGTGCTCGAACGCAAACGGCAGCTCCGCTGCGACGCCTTCGAGCTGCGCGATGCGGGCGCCCAGCTCCGACCCGCAGTACGACGAGACGAAGCCGCGAATGCGCTCGACCTCCTCGTCGGTTGCGACGGGATAGCGGGCC
This sequence comes from Actinomycetota bacterium, assembly GCA_046726435.1. Taxonomy (GTDB): domain Bacteria; phylum Actinomycetota; class Thermoleophilia; order Gaiellales; family Gaiellaceae; genus AC-32. Next base: position 30,597 of record JBKPAM010000061.1, on the reverse strand, counting down.
CGCACGAGCTCGGGAAGATCCTCGGGGACCGACGGCTCGCGCAGGTCGACGCGCTCGAGCAGCGCGTGTACCGCGTCGCCGATCTCGGTCGCAGGCAGGCCCTCCTGTCCCGGCACCGAGCCGGTGGCGTCGGAGGGCCGCAGCCCGACCACGCGCTCGGCGAAGTAGCGGTACGAGCAGCGCTCGAACAGCGAGAGGGCGCTGTAGGAGAGCCGGCGCACGCGGTGGAGCGGGGGCGCGGGGACGTCGCCGAGCGGAGCGAGCTCAGGCGCCTCCAATGCTCCGCCGCCGTTCTCGGAGACCGCGAAGAGCTCGAGCTGCTCCGCCGTCACGGGAGGCGGCGCCGGTTCCGAAGCCGGAGCAAAGCGGTCGAGCCGGACCAGGACTCGAGCACCCCCTCGCTCGAGCTCCAGCGTGGTCTCTCCCGGCTGGGAAAGCTCGTCCGCGTCGAGGCGGTCGAGGACCCAGCCGATCGGCGTGCCCGCGTCCGCCCCGCGCTCGCCGATCGCTCCCGACACGATCAGCCGGTCAATCGCGCGCGTCATCGCGACGTAGTAGAGCCGCCTCCGCTCGGCCTCCTCGGCGTCCCGCTCGGCGGCCCGCACCGTCTCGTACTCGGGCGTAGTCAGCCGCTTGCCCGTCTCCGGATCGGCGACGCGGAAGCCGAGGCGCCCGTCCGGGAGACAGAGGATCTCGTCCGCGTCGAGCCGTCCGCGGTCGCGGCCCGCGTCCGCGACGACCACGACCTTGAACTCGAGCCCCTTCGCCGAGTGGATCGTGAGCAGCCGGATCACGTCGGTGCCCTCCTCCTCGGCCACGGCCTCGAGCTCCGACGCGCCCACCGCGTCCTGCTCGGCCACGAAACGCACGAAGCCCTGGACTTCCGGGCCGCGCAGCTCCTCGTAGGAGCGCGCCAGCCGCGCCAGCTTGCGAAGGTTCGCGTAGCGGCGCCGCCCGTCCCACTGGGCGAGCACGGCGAGGTCGTAGTCGTGCTCGGCCACGATCTGCTCGCACAACCGTTCGAGGCTCAGCGACGACGCCTGCGCGGCGAGCCGGTCGAACCGCTGCCTGAACGCCTGGAAGAGCCGCTGGTCCCGTGCCGACAGGCCTTCGGGAAGCTCCTTCTCGAGCCCCGCGAACAGCGGCCGCTTCGGCGCGGCCCGCCGCAGCAGCACGAGCGCGTCGTTCGAGACCCCGACGAAGGGCGAGGCGAGCACCGCCACGAGCGCCTCGTCGTCGTAGCGGTTGTGCAGGAGCCGGAGGTACGCGAGCAGGTCGACGACCTGCTGCTGGTGGTAGTAGTCGCGCCCCGTGGCGCGGAAGGTGGGCAGCCCGGCCGCGCGGAGCTCCTCCTCGTACAGACGCGCGTCGGTGCCGGCGGCGAAGAGGAGCACGATCTCTCCGGGCTCCGCTTCGCCCGCGTCGACGAGCGCGCGCACGCGCTGTGCGATGTGCTTCGCTTCGGCGACCCGCCAGTGCACGCCGGTGTCGGCGTAGCTCTCCTTGTCCGTGACGAGCAGCTCGACCGCGGGCCCGAAGGCCGGGTCGGGAAAGCGGCCGGCCGCGGCGAGGGGCTGGAAGGTCTCGCCGAAGTCCGCCGCGAAGAGGTGGTTGATCACGTCCAGCACCTCGGGCCGCGAGCGGTAGTTCTGTGTCAGCGCGAGCACTCCGGCGACCTGCTCGCGGCGCTCCCGGAAGACCTCCACGTCTGCGTGGCGAAAGCGGTAGATCGACTGGAACTCGTCGCCGACGAAGAACAACTCGCCGTCCTCGCGGGCGAGCAAGTCGACGAGCTCGCACTGGAGGCGGTTCGTGTCCTGGAACTCGTCGACCATGATCGAGCGGAAGCGCCAGCTCTCACGCTCGCGGATCTCGTCGTTCTCGCGAAGGAGGGTGCGCGCGAGGAGCTGGAGGTCCTCGAAGTCGAGCGCCGACTCGCGATCCTTCGCCTCGCGATAGGCGCGGTCGTAGGCAAGCAGGAGCTCCTGCAGCTGCTCGCGGTCGCGGGCGGCCAGGGCCTCGAGCGCGGCCTGCTCGACCGCGCGCCTCGGCTCCTCGAGCTCTGCGCTGCCGAGGTCGGAGAGGTCGAGCAGTCCCTCGGGGCCCGGCGGCGTCTCGAGGAAGCGCACCGCGGTCTCGTCGGCGGCCGCGCGCGCCGCGGCGGTCAGCTCGTCGATCCGCTCCTCCAGGCGCGGGTCGCCGGGCGCCTCGATCCGGAGCTCCAGCCCGGACGAGCGCAGCGTCTCGTGCACGCCCGTCAACATCCGCCGCAGCCGCCGGGCGCCGTAGGACGCGAGCAGGCGGAGCCGCAACTCGTCCTCGCCGCAGAACTCCTCGAGCGCGGCGCGGAAGGCCTCGCCGCGAAGGACGCGCCCCTGATTGTCGTCCAGCACACGGAACCGCGGGTCGATCCCCGCCGCGAACGGATGGGCCTTGAGGAGCCGGTGGCAGAACCCGTGGATGGTCGAGATCCACGCCGCGTCGAGGTCGCGCGCGAGCTCGTGCCGCCCGAGCTCGTGCAGCCGCTGTCGGATCCGTCCCCGCAGTTCGCCGGCCGCGCGCTCCGTGTACGTGATGACGAGGATGGAGTCGACGTCGAAGCCGCGCTCGCAGACGGCACGACAGAAGCGCTCGACGATCACCGTCGTCTTGCCGGTGCCGGCCCCGGCCGAGACGAAGACGACGCCGGGCTCTTCGATCGCCCGCAGCTGCTCGAGGTTGGGCGCCTCGACCGCGCTCATGATCTCCTCACCCGGCACATCGGCCACAGGTCGCACCACTGCGGGCAGGAGCCGCGTTTCGGGTCGTGCCGCACGTCGCCCTCCCGGATCCGACCCACCGTTGCCCGCGCGTGGTCCTGCGCCCGCTCGATCCCGCCCCAGAACGCCTCCTCGTCGACGTAGTCGTTGCGCTGGAAGCCGGGCAGCGCGTCATCGCGCGCCTCGGCCCGCAGCACACCGCGCATCCGGCCCTCGCCGGCAAGCGCGCGGTAGACGCCGCCCAGCGGCTCGATCCCGACGAGGTCGCGTAGCACCAGCATGTAGAGCGGGATCTGCAGGTGGAGCTCACGCTCGATCTCGGCCGCGGTGTGCGCGCTGCGGCCGGATTTGTAGTCGACCACGATCCCCCGCGCGCCGAACGGGTCCCGGTCGATCCGGTCGATCTTGCCGGAGACCGTGAAGTCGCCGAGATCGAGCCCGCGCTGCAGCTCCGGCGCCGACCGCTCCGAGCCGAAGGAGACCTCGAAGCGGCTCGGCACGAGCGGCGAGGGCGACTCGGCCTCGCGGAGCACCAGCTTCTCGAGGTCGCGCGCGAGGCTCTGCTCCAGCTCCCGCCGCTCGAGCTCCGGCACGTCGATCCTGAGGTGCGCCTGCAGCGCGTCGCGAAGGCACTCGCGCAGGAACGTGAGCGCCTCGTCGAGCGTCTCCTGCCGCGGCCGCTCGTCGCCCGTTCGCTTCGGCAGCCCCCGGAAGAACGAGAACAGCGCCTGGTGGGCGACCGTGCCCCGCAGCCGGGCGTCGACCTCGGCGTCGATGCGCCTCGGTGCGACAAGGCGGTCGACGAACCACATCGACGAGCAGTCGGCGAACCGCTCGAGGTCGGTGACGGAGAAGCAGGCCTTTTGCCGCAGCTCTTCGAGCACCGCGGGATGCGTGAGCCGCGTCGGACGGTCAAAGGCAGCCAGGGCGCGCTCGAGCCGCCGTTCCCAGCCGTTCGCGCGTGCGAGCGAGGTGGCCGCCGCCTCGTCCGCAGGCGCGAGCGAGGCCAGCGCCCTGAGCCGTTCGCGCTCGCTCGGCGCCGTCTCGAGCGGCCACGTCAGGGCGGCCAGCGGGCGGCGCCGCGTCCAGCGCTCGATCTTGTCCGCCGCGAAGAGCGCGCGCGTCTCGTCCCAGAAGGGGCTCGGCTCGCGCGGCGCGCCCTCGTCGCTCGCCGCCTCCCGCACCAGGTAGAGGCGGCGCGTCGGGCGGGTGCAGGCGGTGTAGAAGAGGTAGCGGTCGCGCGAGACCGGGTCGGTGCGGAGGAGGCGGCCGGAGCGGGAGGCGCGCTCGAGCTCGGCCTTCCGCTCCTCGTCGAGGAAGGGCGAGCTCTGTGAGCGGCGCGGAAGGCTGCCTTCCTCGAGCCCGACGACGAAGACGACGTCGAAGCGGCGCGTGCGGGCACGCAGCAGGTCGAGCACGGCCACTCGGCCCGCCTCGCCGGCACCGCCAAGCCGTACCGGGGCGTCGCCGAGGAGCGCGACGATCTCCTCGCGTGCGATTCCACCGCCCATGTCGCGCCAGCCCTCGAGCTCCGCGACGAGCTTTGCCGCACCCTCGTGCGCGCGCAGGTCGAGCCTCGCCGCCTCGCGTGTGGGCGGAGACTCGAGCCCGTGCGCCGCTCTCGCCATCGCCCGGGCGAGCGCTTTCACGGCCGCCAGCGGATCGTCGGCGCTCCGCGTCGCATCCAGGTGCGGCAGGGGCTGGCCGCGCAGCTTGCCGATTTCCTCCTCGACCCGGGCCGGCTCGGTGACGCCGCGACCGCGAAGCCGGCCCTCGAGGAAGTCCACGTGCGGCCGCGTGAGCCCGGAGTACGGCGAGCGCAGGAACGCGAACAGGTCCCGTCGCTCGCCCTCGAGCCACGCGTAGCGGAGCAGCGAGAGCAATGCCTGGCCGAACGGCGTGTGGCCGAGCCTCAGCCGGCCCTCGAGCGCATAGGGGACGCCGAGCGTCCTGAACGCCGTGTCCAGCGGCGCCCGCCAGCGCTCGAGCGAGGGGCAGACGATGGCGATCTCCTCCGCAGGCGTCCCATCGCGGAGGAGCGCGAGGATCTCGTCCGCGAGGAGCTCGAGGGTGCCGCGCGGGCCGGCGCCCTCGAGGAAGCGCACCGACCCGTCGAGCTCGGGGGGTCGCGGCGCTTCGTCGTCCCGGAAGAGGAAGCGCTCGAGGTGCGCCAGCACCGGCGAGCGGGACTCCCGGCTCGGCGGCAGCTCGTCGATGCGGCCGGCGGCGAGGCTCGCGAGGTCTTCCGAGGTGCGCGCGAGCGAGGCGAAGACGTCCCGGCCCGGCTCGTACGGGAGCGAGACCGTGACCTCCGCCCGGGCGGCGAGGGCCTCGAGCAGCGCCCACTCGGCCCCGGTCAGGTCCTCGAACCCGTACGCGAAGACAGGGCGCGGCGTCCACGCGTCGAGGTCCCCGGCGGCGCCCTCGGCGGCGTGCCTGCGCTCGAGCTCACGGTCCCAGAGGCCGAGCCGGTCGAGCTCCTCGCGATAGGCGGCGTAGAGCTCCGCGAGCTCGCCGTCCAGCTCTGCGGGCTCGAGCAGCGCCGACTCGAGCTCGGCCACCGTCGTTCCGAGCGACTCGGCGAACCCGGAGAAGCGCGCGGACCGACCCCCCGCACGCTCGGCCACGACCCGTCGGAGCAGGAGCGTTCGCTGCGCGGCCGTGATCACCGGCTTGTGCGCACCGTTCCCGCGGGCGATCCGCTGGAAGAGGTCGTCGAACGTGCCGATCGAACCGCCGAGCAGAGCGCCGGTCCGCGCCAGGAGCTCCCTCTCGGCGCGGTCGACGTCCGGCCGGTTCGGCACGATCAGAATCGGATCGGAGTCGAGAGCGGCGAGGTAGCGCTCAAGCAGGAGCGCGACCTTGCCCGCGTTCGCGGGCCCTGCGAGCAGGCTCAGCGGCACCGACCCATCCTAGTGCCGGTACGTGACGACCCCGAATGCGGGGGAGCGCTACGCGGCTGCTGCTGACTTCGGGCGACGACCCCTTCGAGCGGCGGCGCGACCAGGCATGCCTGTCGCGCAGTCGTCGCAGAGATCGGCCTGCTTGGAGCCGCGTCGTGCATCGGCGAAGTTCAGTCGCATCATCGCTCCCTTTCCCTCGCCGATTTCCTTGCCGCAGTTGTCGCAGACGAGCACGGTCTTGCGCGCCAATTCACTCTCCTCTGTCCGTGTGATTTGCGTCAGCCTAACGAAACCGGCCGGCGAAATGTCACGCTGCTTCTCTTGCGCGGCGAATCCGCCAGGAACGGAGCAGGCTGACGAGACCCTGTTCCTCGGCGTCGAGCTCGGTATCCCGGGCTCCGACGACCCGTAAATGTCGGGGCCGGAAATCGTCGATGGTTCGCCCCTCGAGATACTGCTCGACGACCGCAGGACTGACGTACGAAGCGCGCACCACGGCGGCCGTATTTCCGAGCTGTTCTCCGACACGTCGCATGACGGCCGCGACCGCCCGCTTCTGTTCGCCGGCCGTCTCCACCGGGCCCTGTTCGGCCAGCGCCACCGCCGCGATCAGGGTGCCGCCCCAGGTCCGGAAGTCCTTGGCGGTGAACTCGTCGCCCATGTGCTCGCGGATGTAGTCGTTCAGGCGCCGCGCACCGAGGTTGACGAGGTCGCCGTTGTGCCGGTAGCGGAAGAGGCGGCGGCCGCCCGGCGCATCGAGCAGCTCGTTCAATGCGGCCGCGAGCTCGGCGTCGACAAGCGCGGTTCGGCACATGACGCGGTGCTTCGCCCGGAAGCGGAACGAGACTTTGCTGCCGCGAACGCGCACGTGGCCCTTGCGCAGCGTCGTGATCCCGAACGTCCGGTAACTCCTCGCGTATCGCTCGTCCCCGACGCGGAACCAGCCCTGGTTGATCAGCCGAACCGCAACTGCGGCCGTCCAGTCGCAGCTGAGCGGCTCCTGCTCCATGTGCTCTGCCATCGCGTTGCGCAGCGCCGGAAGCCGCTCGGCAAACCGGACGAGCTTGTCGAATTTCGCCTGCTCCTGACGCGCGCGGTATTCGGGGTGGTAGAGGTACTGGCTTCGCCCGGCCTTGTCCACTCCGGTCGCCTGCAGCTTCGCCGTCGGGCGCGGCGAGATCCAGACGTCCTTCCAGGCCGGGGGGATGCGCAGTGCCTCGATCCGAGCGAGCGCATCCTCGTCCGTTATCGGCCTGCCGCGCGAGTCCTCGTACCGAAACCGCCGCCGCGAGCCGACCCTCTTCCATCCGCCTCTGCGAGCCATAGAGTTTGCGGTGTAGCCGTAGTCGCGCGGAACTAATCCAAGGGAGGTCGATGGCGGGCACGACGATCGTGGTCCTCGGGGGCGACGAGACCGGTCAGGAGCTGCTCGAGGAGGCGGTGCGCGTCATCGCGCCCGAGGTGACCGGCGTGGCGGTCGACCTGCCTCGCTACGACCTGTCGCTGGAGTCGCGGCGCGCGACCGGGAACCGCGTCGTGCACGAGGCCGCTGCCGCTGTGCGGGAGGCCGGCCTCGGCCTGAAGGCGGCGACCATCACCCCCGAGGGCTCCGACGACGTCGGCTCGCCGAACCGGATCCTGCGCGAGGAGATCGGCGGGCGCGTGATCGTCCGAACCGGCCGCCGGATCCCGGGGGTCGTGCCCTTCGGCGGGGTGCACGCGCCGATCTCCGTCGTGCGCATGGCCGTCGGCGACGCCTACGGCGCGAAGGAGTGGCGTGAGGGGGAGGGTGAGGACGAGGCCGCGTTCCGAACGGAGCGAATCGAGCGGCGGATCTGCCGCGCAGTGGCCGAGTTTGCGTTCCGGCTGGCCGAGGAGACCGGCGCGAAGGTCTTCGGCGGGCCGAAGTTCACGGTTAGCCCGGTGTACGAGGGGATGCTGAAAGAGGAGATGGACGCGGCCGCAGAGCGGCATTCCGAGGTGCCGTACGAGCCGCAGCTCATCGACGCGACCTTCGCGCTGCTGGTCGCCTCCAGCGGCGATCCGCTGGTGATCCCGGCGCTGAACCGCGACGGCGACATCCTCTCCGACCTGGTGCTGCCGCTGTTCGGGTCGATCGCCGGCTCCGAGTCGCTGCTCGTGTCGTTCGGCGACGACTACGTGCCTACGGTCGTGCTGGCCGAGGCGGCGCACGGCACGGCCCCCGCGTTGAAGGGCAAGAACGTCGCGAACCCGATGGCGATGATCCTCGCGGCGGCCGCGGTGCTCTCCTATGCCGACGAGCCGCAGGCGGCACAGGCGGCGCGCGCGATCCGCGAGGCGTGCCTCGAAGCCGTCGCCGACGGCGTGCGCACCGCCGATCTCGGTGGCCATGCGGGGACGAGCGAGTTCACCGACGACGTGATCCGCCGCGCCCGCACGAAGCTCGAGATCTGGGCGACGCTCTAGATCACCTGCGACAGCCCCGCAGATGGAACTAAGGGATTGACACCCTCGCTGTATAGAGGTCGAACTGGTGCAGCGCGCCGTCGGGATTGTTGCCGGTGCTGTTCGAGTTGTCCGACCAAGCCGGCCAAAAGGACCCGGCGACGAACGCGGCGTGCGTGTAGTCGCCGACGTCGAAGAAGCTGTTCGCATCAACCGCGTTCGACGTTCCCCGACTGACCTGGAAGTTCGGAGCGAACGTCGCGCCGCCGTTCGTCGAGTCGCTTGCCCAGATCTGGAAGTCGTCATTCGGGATCCCGTTGGTATCTCCGCTCCCGCCCGTCCCGAGGTCGTTGCGCGTGTCGTACCAGGAGACCGCGAGGTCGCCGCTCGACTGGTCCAGCGCAATCGCCGGGTTGTACTGACTATTGGTCGTGGCGTCGTCGTTCAGCTTCACCGCCGGGGACCACGTTGCTCCGTTGTCGTCGGAGTGCTGGAGCATGATGTCCGTGTTGTCGCTCTCGTTCGACGTCTCCTGCGTCCAGATGAGATAGACGCGGCCGTCGTGCGCAGTGCCGCTCCGATCCCAGGCGAGATTCGCCTCGGCGTCGACCGAGCGATCCGGCTGGGCGGGGATGAAGTCGAACCCGCCGACGTGGCTGTGGGCGACGAAGGTTTGCGTGCCAAAGCCGGAGGGGCCGAGGCCGTCCGGATCGACTGCGGTGTAGATGTTCGTTCCGCCTTGGCCGTTCGTCGCGTTCTGATAGGTCACCATGACCTGGCCCGCGGGCCCGACGGCAGTGTCGCCGTAGTCCCCGTTCCCGTGGGGACTCGGAACGCTCGCCGGCGCGCCGAAGCTCCCGAACTGGCCGAGTCCGCTCACGCTCGCACCGAAGGCCTGGATCTGCGTACCGGGGAAGAACGTGTAGCTCACCCACACGCTGTTCGCTCCCACGGCGATCGAGGGTTGGTCGCCGTTCGTTACGACGTCTGCAACCTTCGTGAACGTCAGACCGCCGTCGGTGGAGAGCGCCACGAGCACGTGCCCGTTCGTATTGACGAGGTACGTCATCCACAGGTTCCCGAAGCGATCCCAGGCCACTGCTCGTCACAGCAGATCTCCCCGAGCGGGTCGCCGGCGGCGCCGATCACCCCTCGTGCCCACGTTTGCCCACCGTCGAAGGACACACCGACAGCGAGCCCCGCGACGACGTCCGGCAGCGTAGACATCGCCACGACGTTGGAGGGGTTGACCGGGTTGACGGCGATCGCATTTTCCGCCTCGTTTCCGGGCATGGCGGTCACGTCGAAATTCACCGGCGGAGCGGCGGCCGTCGCCATCGTTGCGATGGCTAGTGCGCCCGCGAACGCGAGCGCGACAATCCAGGACGTCTTCCCGAGAAATCGCCCCGGCATGGTGTCCCCCCTTCGTGACCGCAGGACGGCGATGGTACGCCGGTGCGGGCGTTGAATCAAGTACGCCGGAGCGTGTCCAGACGGCGGCGGGATGAGGGCCCGCAAGGCGGAGCGACCTTCCACCTGCTGCCCAGCACACCGGAACGGTCTTGCCGGTTTCGAGCCGGTGTCAGACACAGCAACGAAACTGTCGCACAGCTTCCACAGCCGCCGCTGCGAGGCCATTCTCGGTGTCAGACACTGTGACGGATCACGATGCGGCTGTGGCGGCGAGGTCGGTCTCGAACAGCTCGAGGAACACGCGCGCGAGGTCCGGGTCGAACTGCGTTCCCGCGCAGCGCTCGACCTCGGCCAGCGCGTGCTCGTGTGGCAAGGCGCGGCGGTAGGGCCGGTCGCTCGTCATCGCGTCGAAGGCATCCGCGATTGCCAGGAGCCGGGCCTCGACCGGGATCTCCTCGCCGGCCCTGCCAGAGGGGTAGCCCGCTCCGTCCCAGCGCTCATGGTGGTACAGCACGTACGGGAGTGCCTCGCGCAGCGCCGAGGCGCGCAGCAGGATCTTCGCCCCGAGCCTCGGGTGCTCGCGGATCTCGGCGAGGTCTTCCGCGGTGAGCCGGCCGACCTTGCGGAGCACCTCTTGCGAGACGCCGAGCTTGCCGACGTCGTGGAGCGTCCCGCCGACGCGCAGCGACGCCAGCAGTTGATCGCTCCAACCGAGGCTCCGGGCCATCGCCTCGGCAAGAAGGGTCACCCGCGCCGAGTGCCCGCGGAGGTACGGATCACGCTCTTCGATCGCCCCGCACAGCATCGACAGCATGGCCACGAGGCGGAAGCTTCCAGGCGGGCGGCCGAAACCCTCCTAGCGCCAGATGCCGGTAACCGGGCCGGCGCGTGCGGAGCGGCCGAGGTGCGGCAGCCCGAAGCCGTCCTCGATCGTGCGCAGCAGCCCGTAGTGGCTCATCGCCTGCCGGAACCGCGAGCCGGGGCGCACGAGCCGCCCGAGCGCGAGACCAGGAATCCCCGGGTCGGCGGTGTCCGACTCGTCGAAGGTGACGAACACGGCGGTGCCGGCCAGGTTCAGGAGCTGCGGCAGGAACCGTCGCAGCCAGCGGTCACCCGTCGCCACGGAGCAGTCGTGCATGTCGTGGCAGAGATCCGGGACGACGAGTGAGAAGTCGGGCAGGCGATGCGCCGCGAGATCGCCCGAGAGCTGACGCAAGGGCACCGCACCGCGTCGCCGCGCGGGCTGCGAGAGCACCCGGCGGAAGTAGAGGAACGGCACGTGCTTCTTCGCGTAGCGTCCTCTCGAGGCGCCGGTCCACCCCGGCCGGGGCAGGCCCTCCGCGTACGTCTTCCACGTGAGGCCTCTCGCTTCGAGGGTGTCGGCGAGGCTCTTGCCCGCGACGGTGCACCTTGTGCAGTTCGTCGCGATCCCGTGCGTGGAGCCGGAGACGAGCGCAAGGTAGTTCGGCAGGCTCGGGTGGGTGACGCCGCGGTACCTCGAGAGCACGGCGCCGCGGCGGGCGAACGAGTTGAATCCCGGGGCGTGGTGGTTGCCGAGCACCTTGCCGCGCGACTTGTTCTCGAGCACGACCACGACCACGTGCTGGAAGTCGGGCACCCGCGGCGGCGCCGCCTCCGCCCCCGGGCAGGCCAGCACTGCCGTGAGAACAACCGCGAGTCGCCTCACGCGGCGGCGGTGTCGAAGGCCATCAGAATCGCGTCCACGAGCTGGCGGCCGCGACGGTAGTGACGGCGGCGATATCCCTCGCGGACGAAGCCGAAGTCCTCGTACAGCGCGATCGCCGGCTCGTTGTGCGGGAAGACGTGCAGCTCGAGCTTCGTCACGCCGTTCTCGCGTGCCCACTCGACGGTGCGCTCGAGCAGGGCGCGGCCGATGCCGAGGCGCCGGTGGCTCGCGGCGACCATCAACCCGAGGTCGGCGACGTGGTAGCTCGCCGGATGCGGGTCTCGCGCAACCGAGAGCCGCCCGACGAGGCCCTCCGGAGCCTCGGCGACGAAGACCGCGGCATGCTGCGATCGGCGAACGGAGCGGAGGTAGCGGCGCTCCGATGCAGGCCCGCGCCACTCGTCCGAGGAAAGCAGCCACCCCTCCGGCTCGGCGGCCACCGCTCGCGCGAGGGCGACCAGCGCGGGCGCATCCGACGGCCCAGCTTCGCGAATCTCGAACGGGCTCACAACGCGACCTTCCGGCTGACACCGTGTCGACCGGTCAGTGCAGACGGCCGCCCGGCCGAGGCATCGCTTGCGATGCCGACCTGGAAGGCCGTGCCGGCTTTGCCGGTGCGGCCGTTGAAGTCCCGGACGGCCTGGACACGCCGTCGCAAGCGCCGGCTCACTCCACCACGACGCCGTGGCCCCCGCGCCTCGGGTCCCCGGCCGCGGCGATGGTGCCGTCCTCGAGAAGCTCGACAGCCGCCACGCCGCCGAAGAAGAGGTTGCGCCGCCGCCAGCGTGCGAGCTCGTAGCCCCAGGACGTGAGCCGCCGGAGCTCGGCACGGTCGTTGCCGCCCTCGGTGTGGACGAGCGCTCCCTCGAGGTGCACCCGCGGCCGCTCGATCGCTTCCTTCACGCCGAGCCCGTGCGCGATTGCGTTGACGATCACCTGCATGATCGCCCCGCGCAGGCGCAACGAGCCAGCGCTGCCGACAACCAGGCGGGGCACGCCGTCGTGCGAGACGAGCGAGGGCGCCATCGCGCTCGTGAAGCGAAGGCCCGGGCGGGGGTTCGCGCCGATGGCTGCGAGGTCGAACTCCCCGAGCATGTTGTTGAGCTGGATGCCGGTGCCGGGGACGATCACGCCGGAGCCCGCGCCGGTCGACGCCGTGAGCGAGGCGGCGTTGCCGCGTGCGTCGACGACCGAGATGTGGGTCGTCCCGCTCTGCACCTCGGGGAGCCTGGCCCGGAGCTGCTCCGCAGCAGCGTCGAGCGCGCGTTCGTCGTAGAGCCGCCGGGCGAGGCCTCCCCGGTAGAGCTCACGTGCGAACGGCCCGCCGCGCGCGGTCTCCTGCTCGCGCATGATCTCGACGATCTGCGCCATCGCCTCGGCGCTCCCCGGCGGGCCGGCGAGACCGACGCGGTCGAGCAACCGCAGCCCGAGCCCGATCAGGACCCCGCCGGTCGAAGGCGGCGGGTTCGACTCGAACTGGAGGCCGAAGAACGGCACCCGCACGGGCCGGCGGCGGATCACGCGGAACTCGCGCAGGTCGCGCATGGTGATCTCGCCGCCCTCTGCACGGATGTATCCCGAGACTTCGCGGGCGAGATCCCCGCGGTAGAGATCGTCGGCGCCACGCTCGGCAAGCTGCTCGAGGGTTCGCGCAAGGTCGCCCATCACCAGCCGGTCGCCGGCGACGAGCGGCTTTCCGTTCGCCCCGTACATCGCGCGGCCCTCATCGGTGTGGCGCAGGATCAGGTCGAGGATCCCGTGGAGGTACGCCTGCTCCTCCGTCAGCACGACCCCGTCGCGGGCGTGGACGATGGCGGGCTCGAGGAGCGTGCGCCACGGCAGCGTGCCGAAGTTGCGGTGAGCCTCGCCGAGGCCGGCTGCCGCGCCGGGAACCGCGCACGACGCCGCGCCGATCCGGAAGTACTGCGACGACTCCGGCGTGAAGTCGACGCCGACGGAGTCCATCTCGGTCTGGCCGCGCCTCCGCAGTCCCAGCCCAGGGACGGCGACGAAGTGGTCGAGCACGCGGGTCGAGGCATCCGCCGCCCGGTGGACGAGCATGAAGCCGCCCGCGCCGGGCCCGGTGAGTGGGCTCTCGGCGACCCACGACACGAAGGCGGCGGCGATGCACGCGTCGACTGCGTTCCCGCCCTCGACCAGCACCTGCGCCCCGGCCTCTGCCGTCAGGCGGTGTCCCGCCGCGACCGCGCCTCTCATGGCACAAGGCTACTGGGCCTCGAGTTCGGGGAGTACCGGCGTCCGCGTCCGGGCACCCCGGCTATTCTCGAACGGCTTCCGTGACACGCGCGACCCCCGTCCTGCGGGAGGCGACTCTCGCCACCGGTGCTGCCTCGATGCTCACCGCAGCACTCGTCTGGCTCGGCCCGCCCGGCGCCGACCTGGCCGAGCATGCCTACCAGCGGACGCTGTTCCTCAACGACGGCTTCACCTTCTGGAACAACTTCTGGTACGCCGGCCGCTACAGCTTCGTCACCTACAGCGTCCTCTACTACCCGCTTGCGGCGCTGCTCGGGATCCGGCTGCTCGCCGTGGCGACGATCGCCACCGCCGCCTTCGCCTTCGCCGTCATCGTCCTACGGCAGTGGGGCGCCACCGCGCGCTGGTCGAGCCGCACCTTCGCCGTCGTCTGGTGCGGCGTGGTGCTCTCGGCGGCTTTCCCGTTCACGCTCGGCGCCGCGTTTGCGCTGCTGGCGATCTGGGCGCTGCAGGCGCACAGGACGTGGCGGTTTGCGCTGCTGGCCGCGCTGACCCTCGCGGCGAGCCCCCTCGCCTTCCTGCTGCTGGCGCTCGTCCTCGCGGGCTTCGGGATCGCCCGGTGGCAGGACCGCGACACCCTGCTCGCGCCTGCGCTGACCATCGCCGCGATCGGCGTGGTCGAGGTCGCCCTCTGGCGCGCGTTCCCCGGCTCGGGCCACTACCCGTTCTCGTGGCAGGAGCTGCTGGCGGCGGTGACCTTCTGCGTGCTCGGCGCGGCAATGGCGTGGGGCGTCGAACGCGCGCGGCCGCTGCGGTGGATGTTCGTCGTCTACCTCGCGGCCTGCCTCGCCGCGTTTCTGATTCCGAGCGCGATCGGCGAGAACGTCGCGCGCCTGCGGTACGCGGCGATCCCACTCGCTGTGCTGACGCTCTCGCTGCGGCGGTGGCGCCCGCTGCCCGTTGCTCTTGTGGTGTTCGCGCTGGCGGTCTCGTGGAACGTGTCGCCGATCGCCGGCAGCTTCGTAAAGGGGCGCGGCGATCCCGCCTCTAAGCGCGCCTACTGGACGCCCGCGATCTCCTTCCTGCGCGCGCACCTCTCGCCTTCGTACCGCGTCGAGGTGGTCGACACGACCGGCCACTGGGCTGCGGCGTACCTCGCGGAGGCTCAAATCCCGCTCGCCCGCGGTGGCTTTCGGCAGGATGACTTCCCGCAGAACAAGCTTCTCTACGGCGAGCTCGGGGCGAAGGCGTACGGCGGCTGGCTGCGGCGGCTGGGCGTCCGGTACGTCGTGCTCACGTCCGCACCGCCGGATTACAGCGCCCGCGGCGAGGCGGCGCTTCTGCGCGGAGGCCGCTCCGGGTTGCGTCCGGTGTTCTCGACCCCGACGATGACCGTCTTCGAGGTGCCACGGCCACGGCCGATCCTAACCGGGCCAGACGGGGGCCGTGTGCTACGGCTGACGGCGACGCGGGTGCTGCTCGACCTTCCGCGCGCTGGCAAGTACCGGCTCGCGGTGCGGTTCTCCCCGTACTGGGACGCCTCGGGCGCCTGCCTGATCCGGCGTCAGGACGGAATGACGACGGTGTCCTCCTCACGGCCCGGGCGGCTGCAGCTCTCCTTCCACGTCGGCGCGGCGAGCGCGCTAGCGACCGCGGTGGTCGGCGAGCGCTCGCGCGTGTGCGACAAGGACTAGGGGGTTAGAGAGCACCTCGGCGAGCTCGCGGATGAGCTCGCGGATGACCGGGCGCGGGTTGTTCTCGAAACGGAAGTTGAACTCGGCGAAGCCGGCCGCCGGCGTGGCCGCGCGCGCCCTGAGGTAGGCCGCGCGCCACCGCTCCGCCTCGGCCCGGGGCAGGTGGCGGGTGTTACCGCCGAGACCCGGAGCGAGGTGGAACCCGGGCGTGACGCCGCAGAGGTACTTCTTCCCGAGGCTACGCCTGACCGGACCGCTTCCGAGAAGCGCCTGCTGCCCGCCGGCCGCGGCTCGGGCCGCTTTGCGCGGGTCTCCCACAAACTCGGGATATTCCTCGCCGATCAGGCCGAGGCAGGCCCGGTTCAGCATCCGCCAGAAGCTTGCGAGCTCGGGAGACACGCGCCGCGTTGCCAGGACGTGCGCGGTCTTCGCCCACCAGATAAGGCCGCGATAGGGAGTGTCGCCGAG
Organism: Actinomycetota bacterium; assembly: GCA_046726435.1. Taxonomy (GTDB): domain Bacteria; phylum Actinomycetota; class Thermoleophilia; order Gaiellales; family Gaiellaceae; genus AC-32. Next base: position 15,029 of record JBKPAM010000061.1, on the reverse strand, counting down.
CACGGGCCGGCCGAAGACGAGGCCGCGGAGAACGGCCCGTGTCAGCTCGCGGTAGGGCTTGCCGAGCGGCCCGGCGCACTCGGCGACGATCTCGTCGAGCTGCCAAGTATCCGTGGTCGCGGACTCCCGCAGCGCGTCGCGGAAGCGGGATCCGAGCTCCACGCCCCAGGTCACTCGCCTCGCCGTAGAGAGGCGAAGGAGCAGCGGAAGCGACGGCAGCGGGCCCGAGAGTCGCGCGGAGCGCGGGTTGTGTTCGAGCAGCCTGCACGCCGGGCGATCGCTGAGGCGCCTTCCTTCCCAGAACGCGCCGGGCTGGATGTGGAACATCGGCGCGTACCTCGCCTGCGGCACCGTGTGCACGGCGGCCGCGGTCTCGGGGTTGACACCGTAAGTACCGATGTAGACGCGCGTGCCGGCGGGGAGCTTCGTGCCTCGCAGCGCCGCGAGCAGCGTCGCCAGGCCGTCCGGCTCGAAGTACGAGAGGACGAGCGAGCGGCTAGGCACTCGCTACTGGCGCAAGAAGCTCGGCGGCTCCAGTGACCCGTCGTCCGGCGCTTCGGCGCGCATCGTCAGGCGTCGTTGCGCCGCGCGGGGCCCGAAGCCAGTCGCGACGACGGTGACCCACACCTGGCCGGTGAGGCGATCGTCGACGGTGGCGCCGAAGATGATGTTCGTGTCGTCGGTCGCAGCCCCCCGCACCACCTCCGCGGCCTCGTTCACCTCGAAGAGCGAGAGGTCGTCGCCGCCGGCAATCGAAAGCAGGATGCCCCTCGCACCGGCGACGTCGTGCTCGATCAGCGGTGAGCGCAGTGCCCGCTCCGCGGCCTCGCGCGCCCGGTTCTCCTCGGCCGCGGAGAAGCCGATGCCCATCAGGGCCGTGCCCGCGTCCTTCATGATCGTGCGCACGTCGGCGAAGTCGAGGTTGATCAGACCCGGGAGGGTGATCAGGTCGCAGATGCCCTGGACGCCCTGGCGCAGGACATCGTCCGCGATGCGGAAGGCGTCCAGCATCGACGTCTGGCGGTCGAGCACCTCGAGCAGCCGCTCGTTCGGGACGACGATCACGGTGTCGCAGTTGGAGCGCAGGGTGTCGACGCCGTCGGTCGCCTGGCGCAGGCGGCGCGTGCCCTCGAACTTGAACGGCGTCGTCACGATTCCTACGGTGAGCGCGCCGAGCTCCCTCGCGATGCGCGCGATCACCGGAGCGGCGCCGGAGCCCGTGCCCCCGCCCTCGCCGGCCGTGACGAAGACCATGTCGGAGCCGCGCAGGGCCCGCTTGATCTGGTCGTAGGCCTCCTCCGCGGCGCGCCGGCCGAGGTCGGGGTCGGCACCGGAGCCGAGCCCCTCGGTCAGCTCCCGCCCGATGTGGATCTTCACGGGCGCGTCGCTCGTCTGGAGCTGCTGGATGTCCGTGTTGACGGCGACGAACTCGACCTGCGAGATGTCGGCGTCGATCATCCGGTTGACCGCGTTCAGGCCCGCGCCGCCGACACCGACCACGCGGATGACGGCGATGTAGGCGCCGGGCTCCGGAACGCGATGGAGCCGCGGCGGGGGCTCCGGGAGCGGCTCGAGCTTCGGGCGCGGAGGCTCGGCCCTCGGCTCGGGCGCGCGCTCGGGCAGGCGTACGGGCTCGGAGGGCGGCGGCGGCGCTGGCGGGGCCTTCTCCTCCCACTCCGGAACGTGCTCGACGGTCTCCTCCGGCGGCTCCGGCGGGGCCTTGGGTGTCGGCTCGGCCGCTTCGGCCTGTTTCGGCTCCCGCTCGGGTTGAGCCCGGCCTTCCTTCTCGGCCTGCCGCTGGGCGGCCTCGGTCGCGCGGAAGAGCTCCGCGAGCGGGCCCTCACGCATGCTCGCGCGCCTGCGCGCCATCGAGCACCTCCTTCGCGAGCTCGCGGTAGGCCTGGGCGGCGCTGCCGCTGGGATCGTATTTGAGGACGGAGGAACCCTTCACGGGAGCCTCCGCGTAGCGAACGGTCTTGCGGATCTTGGTCTCGAAGACGAGGTCGCCGAAGTTCTCCTGCAGGATCTCGACCGCCTCGCGGGAGTGCAGCGTGCGGCTGTCGTACATCGTCGGGAGGATTCCTTCGATCGCCACGTCCGGGTTGATGTTCTCGCGGATCATCGAGAGCGTGTTCTCGAGCTGCACGAGCCCCCGGAGCGAGAGGTACTCGCACTGCACCGGGACGATTACTCCGTCGGAAGCGACGAGGGCGTTGATAGTGAGCAGGCCGAGCGACGGCGGCGTGTCGACCAGCACGTAGTCGTAGCCGTCCTTCACGAGCGCGAGGGCCTTCTCCAGCGCGCGCTCGCGTCCGATCATGCTCGAGAGCGCGAGCTCGGCGCCGGCGAGGTCGATCGACGAGACGGCGAGGTCGACCTCCGTGTGCTGGATCACCTCTTGGATCGGGAGCCGGTGGACGAGCACGTCGAACATCGAGCGCTCGATCGTGTCGGGGTTCATGCCCTGGCTCATCGTCAGGTTGCCCTGGGGGTCCAGATCAACGAGCAGGATCCTCAGATCCTGTTCGGCGAGTGCGACCCCGAGGTTGAGCGTCGTCGTGGTCTTCGCCACGCCGCCCTTCTGGTTGGCGAACGAGATCACGCGGCCCATCGGCGGGCCCTTGGCGGTTTCGGTCCGGGTTCCCGGTCGCGGCAGCAGACGTGCGAGCCCCATCGAGCCCCTTTCTTCGCTCTCATGCTAGCGATACCTCCGCGGAAAACCGGCGGTCTCGCGGTGCGGTCTGGAGCCGTTTCTTCCCTTGAAATGTAGGGGTCCCGTAGGACGAACCCGTCACGCGAGGAGGCGTACGAGTGCGGTAGCGGCAGCCGCGACGACCACGACCGCGGGCAGGGGCGCACGGGCCGCGATCGCGGCCGCTCCGGCCCCGACGCCCGCGAGTCGGGCGTCCAGGACGAGCTCGTTGTCACCACCGACCGTCTGGGTCACCACCAGGGCGGCGAGCAGGACCGGTGCCAGGAGCGCGACGACTCGCGCGACCGGCTCGGGGAGCTCGCGGCCTCCGAGAAGGACCGGACCGGTCGCCTTGAGCGCCACCGTCGCCGCGCCGACCACGAGCACAACGAGCCAGACGGTGCTCACGAGCGCTTCCTCAACCCGATTAGGCACGCGAGACCGGCCGCGACGATCGGCGTTCCCGGCGGAGTCACCGGAATCAGCGCGAGCGCGATCGCTGCCCCGAGCAACGCGGCCGGAAGGGCCCGAGGCGCGTGCAGCTGCGGCGCGAGCAGGGCGAGGAAGAGCGCGGGAAACGCTCCGTCGAGACCGAGTGCCTTCGGGTCGCCGAGGGCGTGGCCGGCCACGACGCCGACGACCGTGCCGCTCAGCCACGAGAGGTACAGGAGGAGCCCGGCTCCGACGAGGATCCGGCGGTCGAACCGGCCGCCTCCACGGCTGGCGAGGGCCCACGACTCGTCCACGATCAGTTGTGACTCGAGCAGGCGGCGCGCGCGGGTGCCTCGGAAGAGCGACGCGACCGAGATGGAGATCGGCGCGTAGCGCGCGTTCAGCAGCACGGCGGCTGCGATCGCCGCCAGAGCTCCGCCCGAGTCGGCGAGGATCGAGGTGACGGCAAACTGCGCAGAACCGGCGAAGGTCGTCGCCGACATGACCAGCGGCGCGGCAACGCCCATCCCGGCCGTCCGTGCGACCAGGCCGAACGACGCGCCGAAGAACCAGACCGTGGCGGCGACCGCCAGCGCCGCCTGCATGCCGTCCCGGTAGCGGGCCGCGGGAGCGACGGCGCCGGAGGCCCCCGCGGCACCAGAGGCCGCCGTACAGGCGGAGGCAGACACAGAGGCCCGCGAGGACACGGTTCATCATGCCCGCCGCGCGCAGAGTCACCGACAAACCGGCTCGGCCAGTGCCTCGCGGCAACGCTCGAGCGCGGCCTCCGCCGCCTCCGCGCCGCCGCGCTCGACTGCGACCCACGCTTCCGCCTCCTCGAGCAGCGCGTGCACCTCGGCGAGCAGCGAGCGGGGCGGGGCACCCTCGCGCTCGAGAGCCTCGATCCGGCTCAGCCGCCGCAGTACCGCCCGTGCCTCGTCCATGTCTCGACCGTAGCCGTGGCTCGCGCGCGCGTGTGTGTCTGGACCGTGCCGAAAGGGATACGGTTCTTCCCCGCCGTGGCCTCAACTCCGGACCGCGATCTCGGCGACGCACGTGCCGCGATCGACCGTAGTGACGGCCGTGCCGCCCTGAAGAGCCTCGACCGGGCGCGCCGCGGCTACGTGAAGCGGCGCGACGCCGAGGGTCTCGGTCTGGTCCTCGACATGACCGGGCTTGTCGACCCGGGCGGAGACGACCGCCTGCGGATCGGCCGCGTCAACCTCGAGTACGCGGTCAAGCAGAACCTCCGTCTCGAGAGCCGCCGGACCGCCCGCGAGGCCCGGCAGCAGTGGAACGACCCGTATCCGGACCTGCAGGCGCCGACCGAGCACACGGGCCTCGTGCTCACGCGAGGCGTGAAGATCGCCATCGCCGTGGGTGTCCTCCTCGGCACCGCCGTCCTCGTCGCGATCCTGGTCGCTCCCTGGCTCACCAGCTCCGACTCGACGCCCACGGTGACGCTACGCCTGCTGAACGACACGCAGGGGAAGGTGACCGTCCGAGGCTGCGACGACGCCGAATGCACGACGAGCTGGATGCACCGCGAGCTCGAGCCAGGGCTCGAGGTCGACCCCGAGATCGACTCGGATGAGTTGATCGCGATGTTTCGGGTCGAGCGCTCCGGCGAGGACGCGTGCCTTCCCGTTCGCGTCCACGACGGCTACGAGCGGCTCGACGGCAGCGGCGCCCTCGCCGCCCGGCTGTCCGAGGCGACGCCGTGCCCGGGCACGACCGTCCTGCCCGTGCCCGCGGAAGGAGCTCCTCTCTAGGAGGCGAGCGCGGCGAAGTAGCCGGCCGGACGGGGCCGGAGACCGAGCAGCGCATCGTCGAGCGACGCCACGAGGGAGGCCCGGTCGCCGTGGGCCAGCGTCTCCACCACCGCCTTGCGCACCGCGTCGGCGGCTGAACGCCCAGCCGGCTCGCCCCGGACCAGCGCCCGCAGCCGCTCGAGGTGCTCCGCGCGGTCTCGACCCGTCTCACCGAGCAGGACGGCCGCCCGCACCGCCGCGGCCCAGAGCCCATCGGCCCCGCCGAGCAGCGCCGCGAGCGCCTCGCGGAGCTGTTCCGAGCGAAACGGCTCGTCCGCGAACAGCGAGAGCTCCCAGCGGTCGAGCGCCTCGGCGAGCTCCGGGTCTTCGTCGGCGCGTCCCAGCCGCGCGAGCAGGTCCGAGCCGAGGCGAGCCCGGAAGGCGTCGAGCCGGGTCGGCTCTCCCGGCGGCTCGGCCGCGGCAATCGGCAGAACCGGACGGATCGCTAGTGGGCGCCAGTCGAGCCGCTCGAAGAGCACGGGCCCGGCGGCGACGGGAGCTGCGGTCGCCAGCCGGAGCGCGCTGACCGCGTCCGCAAGCTCGCCCGGAGCATCCGGCGGCTCCGGCTCGTTCGGCGGCAGCGTGCGCTCGAGCTCGAGCACGCAGAGCCGGTCGGGTGCGCTGCCGAAGTCGGCGGGCAGGAGCCCGTTCGCCTCGGGCCAGTGCGCCGCGAGCTCGCCCGCCGCCGCCAGTCTCAACCGCAAGCCGTCGGCGAGCTCGAGCGGCGTGCCGAGCGAGAGACCGACGAGCGGCGCCACGGCGGCATAGGCGCGGCGCGAGCCGAACAGCGAGCGCTCGAGCTCCGCGTAAGCCCGTTCGAAGGCCTCGTCGCGCCAGTCGAACCCGCCGCAGGACTCGGCGACGTCGGCCAGCAGCCGCAGCAGGATCGTCCGCAATAGCGGCGCGTCTCCGTCGTTGCCGACGCGAGCCGCCGCGTAGATCGCGGCCGATGGCTCCCGGCGCAGATCGTCGAGCGCGAGCTCTGCATCGGCCAGCGCCCCAAGCCGCTCGGAGCGGGCCTCGACGTAGGCGCGCGCCAGCGGCCGATACTCGTACAGGCGAGCGGGCCCGCCCGAAGCGTGCTCCTCGAAGGCAAACGGGAGCTCGGCCCCGCGCTCGACGTCGTCCGCGAGGAGCGAGAAGCCGGCGAGGCAGAAGCACCGGAGCGAGCGGTAGAGGTGCGGAGCGCGTACAGCCACGAGTGCACCTACGCGCCCGGCGGCTCCTTTCCTGTCTCGGCGAGTACGGCCCGGATCCTGCCGGCCAGCTCGTCGTCGCCGAGCCCGAGGTCGGTGTCGAGCGCGGCGAGCTGCTGCCGCTCGAACGGCACTCCGGGCGGGAGCGACGCCAGGTGCCAGTGCACGTGGCTGCTGCCTTCGCTGCTGCCGAGGCTGAGCACGTACAGCCGGTCGGTCGGCACGGCGCGGCAGATCGCCCGGCCGACACCGTGGACGACGGCCTGCAGCGCAAGGTACTCGTCGGCCGAGAAGTCCTCGACCACCCGCTCGCGGTGCTCCTTCGGTGCGACGAGCACGTAGCCGTAAAGCGTCTGAAAGCGCTGCAGGAACGCGACCGCAAGCTCGTCTTCGTAGACGACGTGGTGCGCGTACTCGGGGTTGGCGGCAGTGCCCCTTCCAGTGATGGTGCCCAGGCTCTCGGTCGCTAGCACCAAGCCAGAGTCTCCACTCGACCGCGGCGCAGGCTGGCAGCCTGCGCAAGGGCGAGGGGGCTCTGGCGCAGCGTGATAGCGGGCGAGAGACGGGCGTCCATTGCTGGGAGGGGCACTACAGCTCGCAGATGAAGCACCGGCCGCCCAGCTCGCGGCGCACGGCCTCGAAGTCGACCCGCGGCGCCTCATGGCGAGCGCTGGCAGCCCGGGCACCAGTAGGCGGTGCGGTTGTCGTCCCCCTGGCCGCGCGAGCGGACGCGGTCACCGCACCGCGGGCACGGACGGCCGGCCTTCCGGTAGACGGCACGCTCCACGACTTTGCCCTCGACCGAGGCCCGCATCAGCGCTGCCGCCTCGCCCAGCACACGCTCCAGCTCCGCGTCCGAGACGTCGCCGAGTGGAAGCCACGGCGAGACCTTCGCGCGCCACAGCGACTCCGCCTTCCAGACGTTCCCGATGCCGGCGACGAGGCGCTGGTCGAGGAGCGCGTCGCCGAGCTCGCGGCTCGGGTGCTCGCGCCGCAGGTTCGCGGCCATCGCCTCCAGGTCGGGCGGGTCGGCGAGGATGTCCGGCCCGAGCCGCCTCGTTCCGCGGGCGGTCAGCTCCAGCACGGGGCCGTTCCAGAGCACCGCCTCCCGGTCACGGCCGGCCAGGACGAGCCACGGTGTGCCGCGACGCGCCTGGCCGCGCTCCCGCACCTGCCAGCGCCCGGTCATGCGCAGGTGGCTGCGGAGAACGAGCCCGCCTTCGAAGCGGAGCAGCAGGTTCTTCCCGATCGCCTCGACGGCGAGCAGCCGCCTCCCGTCGAGCCGCTCGGCAACGCGCTGGGCGGCCGCACGCGGATGCGGCGTCTCGACCGCGACCTGCTCGCCGACGAGCACCTGCAGACGGCGGGCCGCGCGGTGAAGCGAGTCACCTTCCGGCATCGCCCGCCCTACGATACGGGGCGCGTGATGGCGCAGAAATGGCCGGAAACGGCCGAGGAGCTCCGAGCCGCTCAGGCCGAGCTCGCACGCGCGGCGCCGACGCCCTGGCGGATCGGGCCCGAGCCGCTGCTTGGTGCGTGCTTCGTCTGCTCCATCCGAGGCAAGCGAGGCGCGGGCGAGGCAGGCGACCCGGCCTGGGCGGCCGCGGCGCTGACGGACGGAAGGATCGCGGTCGTCGAGAGCCGCGCCGGGGCACCGTACGAGCCGGGGCTCCTCGCACTGCGTGAGGGGCCGCTGCTCGAGGCAGCCGTCCGAGCGCTGTCGCAGCCGCCCGACGTGCTGATCGTCGACGCGACGGGGCGCGACCATCCTCGTCGCGCCGGGCTGGCGCTCCACCTCGGTGCGATGCTCGAAGTGCCCTCGCTCGGCGTCACGCACCGGCCGCTCATGGCGAGCGGCGACTGGCCCGGCGACGAGCGCGGCGCCCGGACGCCCCTCCGGATCGGAAACGAGATCGTCGGCTGCTGGCTGCGCACGCGGCCGGGCACTCGCCCGCTCGCGGTGCATGCCGGCTGGCGGGTCGACGTCGACACGGCTGCCGAGATCGTCCTCGCACACAGCAGGTGGCGAACTCCCGAGCCGTTGCGGCTCGCCCGCCGCGCGGCGCGAACCGCGCGCGCCGGGTCGGAAGTAGCCTCAGAGCCGTGAAGTCCCGACTCGCGCTTGCCCTCGCGCTGGCGTCGACGGCGACCGGCTGCGGAGCCCAAAGCGCCGGCGACACCGCTCCAGGCGGCCTCTACGGCGAGGTCGTAGTCCGCCCCGCGACCCCGGTCTGCCGCGTCGGCACGCCTTGCTCGAAGCCCGCGCCGGGCCTCAGCCTCGCCTTCTCGCAGCACGGTCGCCGGGTAGCCGCCACCCGGACGGACGAGCGCGGCAGGTACAGAATCCGGCTGCAGGGCGGGCGTTACGCGGTCAGCGTGCCGGGCACCCGCACGGGCCGGCGCGTACGACCCTCCGAGGCGACCGCGCCCCGGAGGCATTTCACCCGGCTCGACTTGACCTACGACCCGGGTATCCGCTGAGTGCCGACCGAGGGCCTGTTACCCTTCGCGCCCGCCATGAGAAGACTTGCTGCGCCGGCTGCACTGGCCGCGCTTGCGGCAGCGGTTCTCACCTCCTTTTCCACGGCGGCCGCGCCGCTGCCGAACCTCCGCTCGGCCACGGCCGTGCGAGGACACATCGTCGTCCGGTTCACACTGGGTGCCCTCTCTCCCGGGCGACTCCTCGTCGCGTCGCGCCCCGCGACGCTGAGCAACGGCAAGCTCGCGGCGAGCATCCTTGTCAACGAGCCGCTGCGCTCCGTGAAGACGGCCACCGGCTACCGGGCGCGAACGCGGCACACGCTGCCGCCCGGCCGGTACTACACGCAGGTCTCGGCGGTGCTCATCACGGACTGCATACCGCACAAGCAGTGCCCGGTCCGCTGGTCGAACCTTCGGCGCGTCCGCATCCCGAGCCCCTAGCGGAACGCGAAGAGCGCCCCGGAGGGCGCCCTTCGGTCGACGAGCTGCTGCTCGGCTAGGCCGGGCAGGGATTCGAGTTGAGGACGTTCCGGAAGTTATTCGTCCGGAGCCGGATCGCCGGATTCGGATTCGGGTAGAAGCTGAACAGCAACGGCCCGAATTCCGCCGCCGAGGTTCCGCCGAACGTGTTCGTGGTGCCCTTGATGTGGGTCCCGCCGAACTGCCAGACGCAATGCCCGCTCGGGGTTTGGTTCGAAGTCCCGGTCGTGTAGATCGGGTAGAAGTTCGACCCGGGCGGCGGGTTGACGCAGTTTGCGCCCGTGAATCGGTTGCAGTTCCCGCCGAAGTCGGCAGCCTCGATTCGCGGCAGGTCGACCTCGAACGCAACACGATCGTAGTTCTGGGACCCGTTGAAGACCGGGCTCCTGAACGTAATCGAGCTCGGGTGGTACTTCGTGTCCTGTCCGCGGTTGGGGTTCGTCCCCGGCCACACGGGCTGGTACGAGACCCCGTCGAAGTCATTGTCGGTGCCTATGCACCCTCCAATCGGGACGAACAGCGAGAAGGCGGCACTGAAGCAGCCGACATCATCCCCGTCGAGCTCGTCCTCGTTGTTGGCGAGGCACCGGCCGCCCTCTGCGGTGACGGCCGAGCAGTACTCGAAGTGCCCGATCTCATCGGACGCGGCGACGTTGTAGCTGTGCGCCGCCCACGGCACGCGAGTGTGCTCGCTGGAGGTCGCGTACATCGGCCGGAACGTATAGGGCGACTGATGGCATGTCGCCGAGGCCGGCTCGTACATGATCTGGGCGAACCCGTTGGCGGCACTGGCCGTCATCGACCCGGACTGGCCGGTGGTCAGATCGTGGACGATCACCGTCAGCCCTGCCGACCCGTCGTGGGTGTCCAGGGTGATCTTGTCACCCGAGTTCATGAACAGGTCCGTTGCCGGGTCTGGCGTGAAGGTCGCGGCCGTCGCGCCGAGCGGCGAGGGGTTCGCGTGCGGAGTGCCGCTCTTCGTGATGAACGCGAAGTTCGCTGGCTCGAGCCCGACGGTGTTGAGGCAGTCCGCGTTGTTCACGGCGCCCGTGTTCTGGTCCTGGTTCAGGCTGAAGATCGCCATCGCGGCACACCATTTGCTGGCGTCGCAGCTGACGCCCGCAGGCCAGGGTGCCCAGCCGGGCGGGTAGAACTGCACCTCGAGGAACGCGGTGCCCGGGTGCTTTCCGATGTAGTCCGGAGCCGCCTCGTTCGTCCCGTCGAAGATGTTCGTGTCGCTGTCCGGCACACACGGGGCGTGCGTGAACTCCGGCGCCGACTGGTTGTCGCAGAGCGCCATCCCGAACCAGTACGCGATGTGCACCTGGAAGTTCCAGGTTCCGGCCGTGCCTGCCTGGTTCGGAAGCACCTTCGGGTCGGTCGGCAACTGCACCTGGTAGAGGCTCGAGTTGCCCGAGCCCGGCGTGTCCGAGTAGAAGAGCAGCGACGGCTCGTCGTGCCCGGTGTACTCGCCTCCGTAGCCGATCGAATCGGCTGTTTCGGCGCAGAGCGCGGCCTCTGGCTCGCTGCAGTTGAACGTCGCGGCATGCGCCGAGCCCGTGAAGAGACCGAGCAGCAGCAACGCGGCGGCCGCTGCCAACGACCCTCCGAGAAGTCGTTTCATGCGTTCCTCCCCTTGACCCCTTGGTTCGGCTCTCTCTACCGAGCCCTCAGGTCCGCGGAGGGGTCTACGCCTTTGTCACCTTCGTGTCAAGGTCGAAAAGTCGCGCGCCGCGGGCCTGCGACGAAGCCGGCCTCGAGCAAAAGCGGCATGACCTCGGTGTCGGCGACCGGCTCCCCGTCGAAGCGCTCGACCGCCAGACGCTTCACGCCTCTCGCCTTGACGTGGGCCACGAGCACGGCCAGCGCCTCACGTAGCCAGTCCTCGTCGGGCTCGCGGAGCGGAACGAGGGAACGGCCGCCGCGCTCAACGAAGAGCGCCGCTTCGCCGCCGAGGAGAACGACGTGCGCCCCCGCGACGCGTGCCGCACGCGCTCCCGCGCGCTTCGGCCACGGCAACGCCGCGCCGTAGGGCTGCGCCGGATCGGCCGCTGCGAGCACGAGCGGCTCCTTCTCCTCCCCGTCCTTCGGCCGCAGCTCCCTCAGCCGCTCCACCGCGCCGCCGAGCGCGAACTGGGCGCCGCCCAGTCCCTCGACGAAGTAGCCGCGGCGGCAGAGGCCGAGCGTCTCGAGCGCCTTCAGCTCGCCGTAGACCGCGCCGTAGCCGCCGGGGATGCCCTCGCCGCGGACACCGTCGCGCGTGACGATGCCTTGCCGCTCGAGCAGCAGCTCGGCCAGGGCGCGGCGATCCGAACGGCCCTGGAAGAGCCGGCCCGTGAGCGACCAGCGGCCCTGCGTGGCGGTGATCTCCCCGGCCCTGCGTCGCGAGAAGCGGCGGGCGCGCGGCCGGTGCGCCTGTGCCTGGAAGCGGCGGCCCGCTCGGAGCGGAGTCCAGGCGTCGTTCGTGACTTCACCCGCCCAGACGAGGTCCCAGAGCGCGGGCAACGCCTCCTCGGACTCAAGCCCCGTGTCGGCGAGCAGGTCGTACCAGAAGAGCGCGCTGCGGCCCAGCGCGGCGCGTAGCCGCTCGTGCACCTCGCGTTCCGGCCGCTCGGCCGCCGCGGGTGGACCCAGAGCGGGCGCGTCCTCGCGGAAGTAGACGGCGACGCGGTCGAGCCCGGCGCCGACCCAGACGACCTCGCCGGAAGCGCAGAGGGCATCGAGCTGCTCGGGCCGGTAGTCGGGCACCCGGCGCGGCAGGACCTCCGACTCCCAGAGCGCAACTGGCAGCGCGAGCCCCTGGAGCGGCACCAGCGCTTCGCGCAGCGAGGCGCGCCGGTCGATCCCGTGCCAGCTCGGCAGGAAGCGGCCCAGTGCGGCCTGCTCGGCGGGCTCGACCTCGCGCCGAAGGGCCGCCAGGGAAGCGCGCCTGAGGCGGCGAAGCACCCCGGGGTCGCACCACTCGCGCTCGCGCCCGCCCGGCCTCAGCTCACCTCGGACCAGCTCGTCCCGGCGCTCGAGCTCACGCAGCACTGGCTCGACGTCGCGGCTGAAGTGTTCGCTCGCCTCGGCGGTCGTGAACGGGCCGCGCGAGCGTGCGAAACGCCGCACGAGCGAGTGCAGCGGCTCCTCGTCGGCCTCGAGGAAGACCTCGGGGAGCCCACCCGGCGGCATCGCGCCCACGGCGTCGCGGTAGCGGCCGGCGTCCTCGGCCGCGATCAGGCGCCGCTCGCCTCCGACCCGGACGTGGACCGCGCGCCGCTCCGCCAGCAGCGGCTCGGCGAGGTCGTCGTCGTACTCGCCCTCGCGCAGGTCACCTCGCCGGCGCAGCTGGTCGTGCAGCTCGTCGGGGGTCCGCGCCTCGGCCCGCAGCTGCTCCTCGACCTCGGAAAGCGCCCCGGGGTCGATCAGGTCGCGCAGCTCCTCCTGGCCGAGCAGCTCGCGCAGGAGGTCGCGGTCGAGCGACAGCGCCTGCGCGCGGCGTTCGGCCGCGGGCGTGTCGTCCTCGTACATGTACGTGGCGACGTAGTCGAAGAGAAGCGAGGCGGCGTACGGCGAGGCCGAGGGCGTCTCGACGTCGACAATGTCGATCTGCCGCGTCCGCAGGCCCTGCAGGAGCCGCTTCAAGGCCGGGAGGTCGAAGACGTCCTGGAGACACTCGCGGTACGTCTCGAGCACGATCGGGAAGGCCGGATACCTGCGCGCGACCTGCAGCAGCGACTGGGCCTTCAGCCGCTGCTGCCAGAGCGGAGTGCGCTCACCCGGGCGGCGGCGCGGGATCAGCAGCGCGCGGCCGGCGTTCTCGCGGAAGCGCGCGCCGAAGAGCGCCGTCTCGGCCAGCTCCTGCATCACGAGCTCCTCGAGCTGCTCCGGCTCGAGCAGGATCTCGTCGACCGGCGGGGTCGCGTCCGCGTCCGGCAGGTGGATCGCGATCCCGTCGTCGGACCAGATCGCCTGCGTCTCGAGGCCGAGCGACTCGCGGAGGCGCGCACCCATGGCCAATGCCCACGGCGCGTGGACGCGGCCGCCGAACGGCGTGAGGACGCAGAGCCGCCAGTCGCCGATCTCGTCCCGGAAGCGCTCGACCACGACGGTCCTGTCGGATGGCACCGCGCGGGTCGCGCCTTCTTGCTCACGCAGGAAGGCCAGGAGGTTCGTTGCCGCTCGCTCGTCGAGCATGTGGTCGGCCTGGAGCCGGGCCTTCGCCTTCTCGTCCGTGAGGGCGACCAGCTCACGGGAGGCGGCACCGATCGCCTCGCCGAGCTCGTACGGCCGGCCCACGCCCTCGCCCTTCCAGAACGGCACCGCGCCGGGCACGCCGGGAGCCGGCGAGACGAGGACGCGGTCGCGGGTGATCTCCTCGATCCGCCACGTGCTCGCGCCGAGGAGGAAGGTCTGGCCCGCGCGCGCCTCGTAGACCATCTCCTCGTCGAGCTCGCCCACGCGACCGCCGCCGTCGACCAGGTGCACGCCGAACAGGCCGCGATCGGGGATCGTGCCGGCGTTCGTCACCGCGAGCCGCCGCGCGCCCTGCCTGCCCTTCACCACGTTCGCGGTGCGGTCCCAGATCACACGCGCGCGCAGCTCGGCGAACTCGTCGGAGGGGTACCGGCCGTCGAGCATGTCGAGCACGTTCTCGAGCTGGACCCGCGAGAGGTCGGCGAACGGGTACGCGCCGCGCACGAGCTCGTGCAGCTCGTCGACCGAGATCTCCTCGTCGGCGCAGATCCCGACGATCTGCTGCGCGAGCACGTCGAGCGGGTTGCGCGGGATCGTCGTCTCCTCGATCGCCCCGTCGAGCATGCGCCGTGCGACGACGGCCGACTCGAGCAGGTCGCCTCGGAACTTCGGGAAGATCCGGCCTCTCGAGACGGCGCCGAGCTCGTGGCCGGCGCGGCCCACCCGCTGCAGCCCGCGGGCGACCGACTTCGGCGACTCAACCTGGATCACGAGGTCGACCGCGCCCATGTCGATCCCGAGCTCGAGCGACGAGGTGGCGACCAGGCACGGGATTTCGCCTCGCTTGAGCAGCTCCTCGACCTCGATCCGCTGCTCGCGGGCGAGCGAGCCGTGGTGGGCGCGGGCGAGTTCCTTCTCGGCCAGGTCGTTCAGGCGCAGGGCGAGCCGCTCGGCGAGGCGGCGGTTGTTGACGAAGACGATCGTCGAGCGGTGTGCGCGGACGAGCTCGAGGATCTCGGGGTAGATCGACGGCCAAATGGATTGCTGCTCCTCGGGCTCCCGCATGTCCTCGAGCGGGACGACCACCTTCAGGTCCAGCGTCTTTGCGCGGCCGGCGTCGACGAGCTCGATCTCGCGTCCGCCCGAGACGAAGCGTCCGATCTCCTCCAACGGCCGCTGGGTCGCCGACAGGCCGATGCGCTGCAACGGGCCGCCGACCAGCCGTTGCAGGCGTTCCAGCGACAGTGCGAGGTGCGCTCCACGCTTCGTACCTGCAACGGCGTGGACCTCGTCGACGATCACAGTCTCGACCGAGCGAAGCGTTTCGCGCGCGCGTGAAGTAAGGAGGAGGAAGAGCGACTCGGGCGTCGTGATCAGGATGTCCGGCGGCTCGCGCAGCATCGCCGCCCGCTCCTTCTGCGGCGTGTCGCCTGTGCGAACGCCCACGCGGAGCTTCGAGCCGAGGCCCGCAAGCGGCCCCCGTAGGTTGCGCTCGATGTCGTAGTTCAGCGCCTTCAGCGGCGAGATGTAGAGCAGCCGCAGGCCATTGTCGGGACTCGGGTTCAGCCGGTCGATCCCGAAGAGGAAAGCCGCGAGCGTCTTGCCCGAGCCGGTGGGCGCCTGGATCAGCGTGTGCCCGCCGCGCGCGATCGCCGGCCAGCCGAGCTCCTGCGCGGGGGTCGGCCCGTCGAAGGCCTGCTCGAACCAGGCGCGGGTCGGCTCCGAGAAGACGTCGAGCGCGCTCATGCCCGCAGAGCC
>JBKPAM010000060.1:0-4259 GCA_046726435.1 Actinomycetota bacterium | reverse complement strand
GCAGGTGGCCCGGCATGCGGGGGCCGAGGTCGTGGAGGGCGGGCCGGCAGACCTCGTCTTCGACACGACCGGCGGCGAGCTCCCGGCGGCCAGGCGCGTGGTGACGATCGCGGCAGAGACGCCGGGAGCGACCTACTTCGTGGTCGAGCCGGATCGCGAGCAGCTCGTCGAGCTCGCGCGGCTCGCGGACGCGGGGGAGCTCGTACCGGCGATCGACTCGACCTTCCCACTCGAACGCGTGCAGGAGGCGTTCGATCGTGTCGCAGAGCGCGGCAAGCGGGGCAAGGTGGTGCTCGATGTCGCCGGCCGGCGATGAGATTCCACTCGCGCTAGGCTTCCGACTCGTAAGCGCCGACCACCAAGGAGCGGAAATGCGCGCACCTGTCATGTCCATCCAGGCCTTTGTGACCACTTTGGAGGGTATGACGGTTGCTTCGCAGAACGCTCAACTTGGGGATCCTGGCGCATGTAGACGCCGGTAAGACAACTCTCACCGAGCGGCTCCTCTACGGGGCCGGCGTCATCGACGAGCTCGGCAGCGTCGACGACGGCAGCACACAAACCGACACGCTTGCGCTGGAGCAGCAGCGCGGGATCACGATCAAGTCCGCGGTCGTCTCGTTCGCGATCGACGACGTCACGGTCAACCTGATCGACACGCCCGGCCACCCCGACTTCATCGCCGAGGTGGAGCGGGTGCTGAGCGTGCTCGACGGCGCCGTGCTCGTCATCTCCGCCGTAGAGGGCGTCCAGCCGCAGACCCGCATCCTGATGCGGGCGCTGCAACGGCTCCGCGTCCCGACGTTGATGTTCGTGAACAAGATCGACCGGCTCGGCGCGCGCGACGACCGCACGCTCGAGGCGATCGCCGAGAAGCTGACTCCGGCCATCGTCGGAATGGGCTCGGTGCATGCCCTCGGCACGCGCGCTGCCGCAGTCAGGCCGTACGACCGCGGCGACGCTGCCTTCACGGCCGCCCTGGCCGACCTCCTCTCCAACCACGACGACGGGCTCCTCGCCGCGTACGTCGAAGACGAGGAGAACCTGTCCTACCCGCGGCTCCGCAGGCAGTTGGCGGCGCAGACCAGGCGCGCCCTCGTCCATCCGGTCTTCGTCGGCTCGGCGCTCACGGGCGCGGGCGTCGACGCGTTGACGTCCGGAATCGCGGAGCTCTTGCCCGCGGTCGAAGGCGACGCGGACGGGCCGGTCTCGGGCGCCGTCTTCAAGGTCGAGCGGGGTCCCGCGGGGGAGCGAGTCGCCTTCGTGCGGATCTTCTCGGGCACGGTCCGAACGCGCGACCGACTCGACGGCGACCGGAAGGTGACCGGAATCAGCGTCTTCGAGGACGGCGCGGTGACGAAGCGTCCGTCGCTCGCCGCGGGGCAGATCGGAAAGCTGTGGGGCCTCGGCGAGATCCAGATCGGCGACGCGATCGGGACCTCGCACGCACCGTTGCGGAACCACCACTTCGCTCCGCCCACGCTCGAGACCGTCGTGTTTCCCTGCCGTCCCTCCGACAGCGGCGCGCTCCACGTCGCGCTCACCCAGCTCGCCGAGCAGGACCCGCTGATCAACCTCCGGCAGGGGGGCGCTGGGCAGGAGCTCTTCCTCTCGCTCTACGGCGAGGTCCAGAAGGAGGTCATCCAGGCGACGCTCGCGAGCGACTACCGCCTCGAGGTCGGCTTCCGCGAGACCACGACGATCTGCATCGAGCGGCCGGTCGGCACCGGTGCCGCCGTGGAGCGAATCAAACAGCGCGGCAACCCGTTCCTCGCCACCGTCGGGTTGCACGTCGAACCTGGCCCGATCGGAAGCGGCGTGGAGTACCGGCGTGACGCGTCCGTGCTCGGGACGATGCCGCGCGCGTTCTTCAAGGCGGTCGAGGAGACGGTCCACGAAGCCCTGCGCCTAGGACTGCACGGGTGGCAGGTCACCGACTGCACCGTCACGCTGACGCACACCGGCTACTACCCGCGTCAGAGCCACTCGCACCAGGGCTTCGCGAAGGAGATGTCCAGCACCGCGGGGGACTTCCGGAACCTGACGCCGCTCGTCCTGATGAGTGCGCTGAAGCAGGCCGGCACGAGCGTGTTGGAGCCGATCCACCGCTTCCGACTCGAGCTGCCCGCCAATTCCCTCGGCCCGGCGCTGCCGGCGCTCGCACGTCTCCAGGCCGTCCCCGGCACGCCCTCGGTGCGAGGCTCCTCCTGCACGCTCGAGGGCGAGATTCCCGCGGCGCGCATCCACGAGCTGCGGCAACGGCTGCCGGCGCTGAGCCGAGGCGAAGGCGTGCTCGAATCGGCCTTCGACAGCTACCGGCCGGTCAGCGGCGAGGTCCCGAGCCGCCCGCGGATCGACCACAACCCGCTCGACCGCGAGGAGTACCTGCTGCACGTCGCCCAGCGCGTCCAGCAGCGCGCCTCCTGACTTGCGCTTGGATCGACGGTCGTGCAACATGAATGTTGCATGACCGAAACGACGGTGATGCAGGTCGACGAAGGGCTGAGGCGCGCGACGATCGCCGTTCTGCGGGAGCGCGGCTGGGACGGGCTCACGCTGGAGCAGGTGGCGCGGACAGCCGGGCGCGCCCGCTCGACCCTGTGGCGCCAGGGGCTGACTCTCCAGGTGCTCGTCGGCGCGCTTGTCGGAGAGCTCGCCGCGGACTTCCGCGAGACGATGTACCCGATTCTCACGAGCGGGGGAACCGGCCGCGACCGGCTCGAGCGGGGCCTCCTCGCGCTCTGTGAGCTCCTCGACCGGCACCTGCCACTCATGCTCGCAACGGACGAGGCGTTCCACCAGGACACGGCGCCCGGGCAGCCGCCGGACTACCTCCATCCGTTCATCCAGTTCCTGCGCGAGGGTGCCGCCGAAGGCTCGCTCGCGCCCGACGTCGACGTCTTCGAGTCCGCAGACGTCGCCTTCAACGCCGTCGCGTGGCCCTACGTCCACCTTCGGGGTCGGCACGGCTGGCCGGCCGAACGGGCGGCCGTCCGCGTCGTGGACGTCGTGCTGAACGGCCTTGCGCCGCCGTCGACCGAGAACAACCGAGGAAAGGAGCGATCGTGACCACGACCATGACTCCGCCGTACCGCGAGCCTCTCGTTCCGCGCGAGCCGGGCGAGCGTGTGATCCCGGAGCCGCCGCGCCGGGGCGAGCCCGGGGGCCCGCCGTGCGGCATCTGCACGGGAAAGACCACTCGGGCCGTCTGGTCCGATGAGAACTGGACGCTCCACCCGCCGGTCGGCGGCAGCCTGCCGGGCGCCGTCTGGCTCGCGAGCCGCGTCCACGTCGACTCGTTCGCCGATCTCCCCGACGAGCTCGCGGCCGACTTCGGACGAGTCGTCGCTCGAGTCGAGCGCGCGATCCTCTCGCTCGGCGACGTCGCGCGGGTGCACCTCTACCGATACGGCGACGGCGGCGCCCACTTCCACGTCTGGTTCCTGCCGCGGCCGCTCGGGATGCTCGAGGCGGCTGGAATCATGCTGCCGTTGTGGGAGGACGTGCTCCCGAACGTGCCGGACGAGGAGCTCGCGGAAGTGGCGGCGCGCGTGGCTTCGGCGATGTGACCGCGGACGTCGCGCTCGCCCGCCGCCTGGGCACCGGCGACGCCGTCGTCATCGGGCTCGGCTCGATGATCGGCGCCGGCGTCTTCTCGGCCTTCGCACCCGCTGCCGCGGCGGCCGGCAGCGGGCTGCTGATCGGCCTGGCCCTCGCCGCGGGCGTCGCCTACTGCAACGCCGTCGCCTCGGCCCAGCTGGCCGCCCAGTACCCGACCTCCGGCGGCACGTACGTCTACGGGCGGGAGCGGCTCGGCGAGTGGTGGGGCTTCCTGGCCGGCTGGGGCTTCGTCGTCGGCAAGACGGCCTCGTGCGCGGCAATGGCGCTCACGTTCGCCGCGTACGCCGTCCCGTCGTCGCTGTGGGTGCAGCGGCTCGCCGCGGTGGGCGCCGTCGTCACGCTGACTGCGGCGAACTACCGCGGCATCACGCGGACGGCCGGTCTCGCGCGTCTGCTCGTCGCGGGCTCCGTGGTGGCCCTGGTCGTCGTGGTGGCCGCGATCGCCGGGAGCGGCAACACGCACGCGTCGAACCTTGAGGGCCTGGGGAGCGGCGGCTTGTACGGGATCTTCCAGGCGGCGGCGCTGCTCTTCTTCGCGTTCGCCGGGTACGCGCGGATCGCGACCCTCGGCGAGGAGGTCCGCGAGCCGGAGCGCACGATCCCGCAGGCGATCCCGATCGCGCTCGGGCTGACGGTCG
>JBKPAM010000059.1:0-22131 GCA_046726435.1 Actinomycetota bacterium | reverse complement strand
CGATCCGCGACGCCGCACACACACCCGCCTAGTGGACCTCTCCGCCGAGAACACCGCGATCGTCCTCGACTCGACTGCCGACTTCCCCGAGGCAAGGGAGCGGTTCGCGAACTGGCGGGTCGTCCCGCTGTACGTGCGCTTTGGCGACGAGAGCTTCCGCGACTACGTCGACCTCGAGCCGCCGGCCTTCTACGCGCGGCTGCGCGACGCAGCTGCGACGCCCACCACCTCGCAGCCCACCCCCGGCGACTTCCTCGCGGCCTACGAGGAGCTCGCCGGCTACGAGCGGATCCTCTCACTGCACATCGCCGGGAAGCTCTCCGGGACGATCGAGAGCGCACGCATGGCGGCCGAGCAGCTCGGCGGTGAGCGTGTGCGGACGATCGACTCCGAGAGCGCCTCGGCGGCGATCGCGATGCTCGGCCTCGCGATCCAGCGCCGGCTCGAACGGGGGACCAGCGACGAGGAGGTGGACGCCCTCGTCGAGCGCTACCGGCGCGACGCGGGCCTGCTCTTCACCGTCGAGACGCTCGAGTTCCTCGCGCGCGGCGGTCGCATCGGGCGCGCACGGGCGTGGGCCGGCGAGTTGCTGAACATCAAGCCGATCCTCTCGATCAAGGAGGGCGAGGTGCTCCCCGTCAAACGCGTGCGAGGGAACCGCAAGGCCTTCAACGAGTTCGTTTCCGCCTTCGAGAACGGAAGCCGCGACGAGCCGACCCTCCGTGTAGGCATCGCGCACGCGGACGCGCCGGAACGGGCCGATGCCCTGCGGAAGATGGTCCGGCATACGCGCCCGCAGGCAGAGATCGAGGTCGTGACTGCGCTCGGGCCCGTGGTCGGCGCGCACGCCGGGCCCGGAACGGTCGGCTTCTTCTGGTTCGATGACTCCGTGTGAGCCGCAACGGTTCCTAGACTGGCCGCGTGGCCAGTGGCTTCGCCGGAACCGAGCCGCCCGCGGCGTGGCCGCGCCTGGCCGGAACGCCTCGTCCGGCGGCGGCCGAGTCGGCGGTCTCCACGCTCGCCGGAGTCGGGCCGTCGCTCGAGAAGAAGCTCGGGAAGCTGGGCCTGCGCACCGTTCGCGACCTGCTCGAACGCAGGCCGCACCGCTACGAGGCCGCCGTTCCCGAGCGCCGGATCGCCGACCTGCTCGCCGAGGAGGAGAGCGCGATCACAGGCGAGGTGAGGTCGGTCTCGGTGCGCAGGCCACGGCGGAATCTGGCGATTGTGCGGGCCCGGGTCACCGACGGCAGCGGCGAGATCGCCGCCGTCTGGTTCAACCAGGCCTGGCTCGTCGAGAAGCTTCAGCCGGGCACGCGGGTGCGGCTGCGCGGCCAGCTGAAGCGCAACGGCTTCCAGGTGCGCTCGTACGACCTGAACGGGGTCGCCGCGACCGCGGACTTCGCTCCGGTCTACCCGGCGAGCGAGGAGGTGACCCCGCAGCGCCTTCGCGGGCTCGTCGAGCGAGCGCTGCCCCACGCCCGTGACCTGCCGGACCCGCTCCCGGCCGGGCTGAAAGTCTCGCAGCGGCTTCCGCTGCGGGCCGACGCGCTCTGGGCCCTGCACCGGCCGCGCTCGCTCGCCGAGGGCGAGGCGGGCCGGCGGCGGCTTGCCTTCGACGAGCTGCTGGTCCTCCAGGTCGGCCTCGCACGGGCGCGCGCAGGTCGCGAGGCAGCGGTCGCGACGGCTCTGGCGGAGCCCGGCGAGCTCGTCGCGCGCTACCTCGAGCTGCTGCCGTTCGAGCTGACACCCGACCAGGAGCACGCCATCTCGGAGGTCGATCGCGACCTGGCGCGCGAGGCGCCGATGCAGCGGCTCCTGCAGGGAGACGTCGGCTCCGGGAAGACGGTCGTTGCCCTCTACGCGCTACTGCGGGCGGTCGAGACGGGCAGGCTCGGCGCGCTGATGGCGCCTACAGAGACGCTGGCCGAGCAGCACTTCCTCACGATCGAGCCGCTGTGTGCGGAGCTCGCCGTGCGGGTCGCGCTGCTCACCGGCTCGGTCAAGTCGGAGCTCGAGGGAGCCCAGATCGTCGTGGGGACGCACGCGCTGATCCAGGAGGGCGTCGAGCTCCGCGAGCTCGCGGTGGCGGTCGTCGACGAGCAACACCGCTTCGGCGTCGAGCAGCGGCAGGCGCTGGTCGAGGGACGGGCGCCGCACGTGCTGCACATGACGGCGACGCCGATCCCGCGAACGCTGGCGCTGACGCTCTACGGCGACCTGTCCGTGACCGAGATCGCGAAGCCGCCGGCCTCGCGGAAGCCGATCGTGACCTCCTGGGTCACGGCCGAGCGCAGCTCCGAGGCGTACAGGCGGCTGCGCAGGCACCTCGACGCGGGGCGGCAGGCGTACGTCGTCTGCCCGCTGATCGAGGAGTCCGAGACGTCGCAGTCGCGGGCGGCCGAAGCCGAGGCGGAGCGGCTGCGGCGCGCCGAGCTGAAGGACTACCGCGTGGGGTTGCTGCACGGGCGGCTGCGGCCGGCAGAGCGGCGCGAGCTGATGGCGCAGTTCAAGGCGCGCGAGCTGGACGTCCTCGTCGCCACGACGGTGATCGAGGTCGGCGTCGACGTCCCGAACGCGACGATCATGATCGTCCAGGAGGCCGACCGGTTCGGGCTCGCGCAGCTCCACCAGCTGCGAGGCCGCGTCGGGCGCGGCGCCGAGCAGTCGTACTGCCTCTTGATTTCGCGCCCGCGCGAGGAGCTGACCGACAGCGCCCAGGAGCGGCTGCAGGCGCTCGTGGACACGAACGACGGCTTCGAGCTCGCCGAGAAGGACCTCGAGCTCCGCGGCGAGGGCCAGCTGCTCGGCACGCGGCAGGCCGGCGTTTCCGATCTGCGCTTCGTCCACTGGCGTGCCGACCGCCCGCTGCTGGAGCGGGCTCGCGAGGCCGCACAGGGCCTGGTCTCCTACGACGGCCCGCTCCTCGACGAGGTCGAGGCGGTGTTCTCCGAGGCGGGCGCGGCCGCGTGATCCGGCCACCGCGAGTCTCGCCCGGCGCGACAATCGGGGTCGTTACCGTCGCGACCCCGGCGGAGACCCGCGGCCAGGTGGAGCGCGGCGTCGAGTGGTGGGAGTCGCATGGCTACCGGGTCAAGCTCGGCCGCTCGACGCAGGAGCGAGGCGGCGACTTCGGCGGGCCGCCCGAGCTGCGGGCGGCCGATTTGTACGAGATGTTCGCCGATCCTGAGGTCGGCGCGATCCAGACAACGCGCGGGGGCTACGGCACGGTCGACGTCTTGCCGCTGATCGAGTACGCGCGGGTCGCCGAGACGCCGAAGCTGTTCGTCGGTCTGTCCGACGTGACCTACCTGCACCTCGCGCTCGCTCGCCACGCCGGGCTCGTCACGTTCTACGGGCCGAGCTTGACTATGGTCGGTGTACGGCCTGCTCCGCCGTTGATGGGGGAACGGTTGCTTCGCATGATCCAGGGGGACGGAACGGGCCCGGTGCCCTACGACGAGGAGGGGCCTTACGTCCGCGCACTCGCAGGAGGGCGCGCGAGCGGGCGACTCGTCGGCGGCTGCCTCCCGGATCTGAGCTTGACGATCGGCACGCCGTGGGAGATCGACACGGAAGGCGCAATCCTCTTCTTCGAGGTCCAGGGTTACGGGCCGACGTTCGTGGAGCGGCACGTCATCCACCTCCAGCAGGCCGGAAAGCTCGATGCAGTCGTCGGCGTGGTCGTCGGCGAGCTGCCCTATTCGGATTGGGGAGAGGGCCTCGGTCCCGACTGGCCGCGCGAGCGGACGATTGACGACGTCCTCGACGCGAGGCTCGGCGGCCTCGGTGTCCCCGTCCTCTACGGCTTGCCTGTCGGGCACGGTGCCGAGATGGTCACCATCCCGCTCGGCGTTCAAGCCACGCTCGACGCAGACGCGCGGACGCTGACGATCGACGAGCCGGCCACGGCGGCAGCATGAGCTTCGGCCACCGCCGCCTCGTCAAGGCACTCTCGGCGCACGACGAGTCGAAGCGCTGGGAGGCCGCGACGGCGCTGTCGCAGGTCGACGACCCTCGCACGCTGCGCCGCCTCGAGCGGTTGCTCGAGGGCAAGGGTGAGGACGACGGCCGCGCTGCCGCTGCCTACGTGCTCGGGTTCAGCGGTGAGACGGATGTCTCGGATGTCCTCGTGGGCCGGCTCGCCGACACGGACGAGAGCCCGGTCGTGCGCGCGCATGCCGCCGAGGCTCTCGGGCACCTCCTACAGCACCAGCCGGTCCTCGCGGAGATTCGAGTCACGATCGTCTCGGCGCTCCGCGACCCCGAGCCGGAGGTGCGCTTTTGGAGCGCCTTCGCGGCCGGGGTTCTCGACCTGCAGGAGTCGCGGCCGCAGTTGGAGCGCATGCGGGACGACGAGAGCGCTGTCGAAGGCTGGTGGACCGTCGGCCAGGAGGCGGATTGGGCGCTGCGCTGCCTCGACGGCGAAGAGGATCCGCCCCTTCCCGAGCCCGGGTAGGCGATGCGGATCATCGCGGGCTCGCGAAAGGGGGCGCGGATCTTCGCGCCGAAGGGCACGGACACGCGTCCGACCGGCGACCGGGTCCGCGAGGCCGCGTTCAACCTGATCGGGCCCGGCTTCCCGGAAGACGCTACCGTGCTCGACCTCTTCGCCGGCTCCGGGGCGATGGGGCTCGAGGCGCTGAGCCGGGGAGCCGCACACGCCACCTTCGTCGAGAGCGACCTGGACGCCTGCCGCACCATCAACCGCAACCTCGACAAGCTGGGGCTCGACCGGGCGACGGTCCTCTGCCAGGACGCGCTGACCGCCCTCCGCGCCGACGTCCGCGCGGGCACGCGTTACGATCTCGTGCTGGTCGACCCGCCCTACCGGAGGTTTTCTTCCCTGCAAAACGCCCTGATTCGGCACCTGCCCGAGACGCTCGCGCCCGGCGGCCTGCTGCTCGTCGAGACCGCTGCGACCGAGGAGCCCGACCTGCCGCCGCTCGCCAAGCGGACCAGTCGCCGCTACGGCTCCGCGCGCCTGACCCTCTTCGAGCACGAGCCCCGGTGATTACCGCCATCTACCCGGGCACCTACGACCCGGTCACGAACGGGCACATCGACGTCATCACCCGCGCCGCCGGGATCTTCGACCGGGTCGTGGTAGGCGTGGTCGGCACTCCCCAGCACAAGCAGCCGATGTTCACCCTGGACGAGCGTGTCGGCTTCCTCCGGGAGTCGCTCGAAGCGCTCGACAACGTCGAGGTCGACGTCTTCTCGGAGCTCGTCGTCGACTTCGCGCACAAGTGGGACGCGAAGGTGATCGTCAAGGGCCTGCGCGTGATCTCCGACTTCGAGTGGGAGTTCCAGATGAACCAGCTCAACCGGACGCTTGCACCCGACGTCGAGACCGTCTACGTGATGGCGAGCCCGCAGGTGAGCTTCGTCTCGTCGAGCGGCGTGAAGGAGATCGCGAGCTTCGGCGGAAAGGTGGACGAGCTCGTGCCAGAAGCCGTCGCACGCAGGTTCAAGGAGCTCTTCCCGGACGGGCGTCCCGGAACGCCGGAGAACCCCCAAGAATGAGCGATAGCAGAGAGCTCGAGGCGCTGCTCGCCGGTGGAGGCGAGGTTCGCCTCGAGCGCCGCCAGGCTTACGACGTCCTCCAGAAGCTGCGCGCTCGCGGGTCCGGGAGCGGCGCCGCCGAGCGGCTCGAGTCGAGCCTCGCCCGCAACGAGGAGGTCGTGCTCGAGCCGGACGAGGCCGGGGCGCTGCTCGAGGAGCTGCGTGCGAGCGGGCGCCGCTGGGTGTTCGGCAGCGACGCGCCTCGCGAGACGCCGGCCGTCGCAAAGGTGGAGCCGGCGCCCGAGCCCCCGCCGCAGCCGGAACCCGAGCCCGTCCCGGAGAGTGAGCCCGAACCGGAGCCAGTCGCGGAGCAGGAACCGGAGCCCGCCGCAGAGCCCGAACGAAAGCCGGAACCGGAGCCCGCACCGACCGGGTGGTTCCGAAGGCTCTGGCGTCGGTAGCGGGCTGTAAACTCCGCGGCCAATGGACGTACTCGTTTTGATCGACAAGCTCGACGACCTCGTGCACAACGCCAAGGCCGTCCCGCTGACCGACCAGGTGCGGATCGACCGCGAGGAGATCTACGACATCCTCGACCAGATGCGCGCGACCATCCCGGAGGAGATCAAACAGGCGCGCTGGATCGTGAAGGAGCGCCAGGAGATGCTGGCCGAGGCGAAGCGGGAATGCGACCGCATCCTCGGCGAGGCGCGCGAGCAGGCCGTGCGCGAGGCGTCGCAGACCGAGATCGTCAAGCTCGCGGAGCGGCAGGCGGGCGACATCGTCGACGACGCCCGGCGTCAGGCGCGCGAGACGCGGCTCGAGATGGAGGACTGGGCCGACTCGATCCTCTCGACGCTCGAGGTCAACCTCGAGAAGTTCCTCGCTGCGGTCAAGCGCGGGCGCGAGCGGCTCCACGAGCGCTCGCAGGAGACGGTCGTCGCGGGCGTCGCGGCGGTGGGCGCCGAGAGCTCGAACGACGACTTCCCGCGCGACTAGAGGGCCGCGCGTGGACACCTACCTGGCCGTCGCGAGCAAGCGCGACTGGCGCAGCTACGCCGACCGGCCGGTTCCGGCGGACGTGCAGCGGCGCATCCTCGACGCCGGCCGTCTCGCCGGCAGCGCGGTCAACAGGCAGCCGTGGAGGTTCGTCGTCGTCGAGAGCGCGGAGGCGAAGGCTCGGGTCGCCGAGACGGTGTACATGGCCGACAACATCAACACGTGCGCCTTCGCCCTCGGGATCGCGACCGAGGGCGGCGGTGCCGCCATCGACGTCGGCCGCTGCCTGCAGAACATGTTCCTGGCCGCCTGGAACGACGGCGTCGTCTCGTGCCCGAACGGGATGCCGGACCCGGGCCCCGCGGCCGCCGCGCTCGGCCTGGAGGACGGCTGGCTGCCGGTGAACATCCCGAGCTTCGGCTACCCCAAGCGGCCGCTCGACCCCGAGTCGCGAAGCGCCGAGGAGTGGAGCGCCGAGGCCAACCGGAAGCCGCTCGACGAGCTGATTCGCCGCATTTAAGGGGTTCGCTACCGTGGTCGCAATGACCACGCTCGACCTCCGCACGCTCAAGCTTCGCTCCGGCGAGCAGTTCCGCGACCTCCGGGAGATTCGGCTCGAGCCGTTCGAACTCGGCGGCCAGCGCTACCTGCCGGTGCCGCAGACCGTGCCCGCGGAACTGACCATCACGCGTGCCTCGACCGGGACCGTCTTCGAGCTCGAGTTCCACGCTCGTCTGCACGGGCCTTGCTTCCGCTGCCTCGGCGACGCCGTGCTCGACGTGCCCGTCTCGGCGCGCGAGTACCAGGCCGAGAGCCCAGGCGACGACGACGAGCTGCGCAGCGCCTACCTCGAGAACCAGCGGCTCGACCTGCCGGCGTGGGCGAGGGACGCCGTCGCGCTCGAGCTCCCGGACAAGATCCTCTGCCGCCCGGACTGCGCCGGGCTGTGCGCGGTCTGCGGCAAGAACCTGAACGACGACCCGCACGACCACGGCGAGCCCGAGCCGGACTCGCGCTGGTCAGCGCTCGCCGAGCTCAAAGACCGGCTTTAGAACTCGTCTCAAAAATGAAGCCTTGAGCCCCCGAGCCGCGCTGGACGCCGCGAGGCTGCGTCCTCGGAAGCGCCCGTAGCCTCCGGCTACGCGCGCTCCACTGCGTCTTTGCCTCGCACCGCCCAGCGCACCTCGGCGGCGAAGCGTCATTCCGAAACGAGTTCTTAGTCGTCCCCGCCGTGACCGCCGCCGCCGCCGTGGCCTGAGTTATCGTCGTCGCCGCCGCGGCCGGGCCGCCCACCGTGGTCGGCGACCGTGGTCGTCCGGCCGGAGGTAGTGGCCCGCGTTGTGGTCGCGCGCGTGGTCGTGGCGCGGCCGGTCGCCGCCCGCGAGGGCTTCGCCCGCACCTGTGCCGGCGTGAGCTGCTGGGGCTGGGGCTGGAGGCGCGTCACGGGTACGGCGACCGAGCCGCGCGAGACGACGTAAGCGGCGTACCCCATCCCGGCCGCGCAGAGCAGGCCCAGAAGGCCGAGTACAGCTACGACGAGGCTTCGACCCATGACTCCTGCGCCACTGTAGCCGCGGCCGGGAAGCGCACCTCCGCGCGGGTGCCTCCTTCGAGCCTGTTCGACAGCGATGCGCTTCCGCCCCAGCGGCGCGCGAGCGTCTCCACGATCGCAAGCCCGAGGCCGGTGCCGGGGCGGCTGCTCCCGGCGGTGCCGCGCGCGAAGCGCTCGAACAACGCGGTCTCTTCGCCCGGCGACAGCCCCGGCCCTTCGTCGACGACCGCGAGCCAGGCATCGACGCCGTCGCGGCCCCAGTCGACGGCCACGCGCGACGGCGAGTAGCGGAGGGCGTTTTCGATCAGGTTGTCGAGGAGGATCGCGAGATCTTCCTCCGAGGCCGAGATGGTCGCGTCGGCGCCGCCGACGAGCTCGAGCTCGCGCCCGTCCTGCTCGGCGGTCGCCGCCCAGCGCTCGTAGGCCCGCTCGGCCGCGCGCGTCAGCGACACCGGATGGCTCGCGCCGGGCTCGTCGCCCTCGCGCGCGAGGGTCAACAGCGACGTCAGCAGCCGCGCCATCCGCGCAACCTCCTCCTCGGCGGCCTCGAGGTCCGCCGTCGCATCCGTGTCGCGGTCGGCCTTCATGCGGACCGACTCGAGACGAAGGCGCAAGCCGGTGAGCGGCGTGCGCAGCTGGTGCGAGGCGTTGGCGACGAACTCCCGCTGGGCCGCCAGCACCACGCCGAGACGCTCCGCCATGTCGTTGAACGCGGTCGAGACCTCCTTCTGCTCGGTCGGTCCGGCGACCTCGGCGCGGGCCTCGAGGTCGCCGGCCTCGACGCTGCGCGCGGTGACGGCCAGGTTCCGCAAAGGCTTGGAGAGCGAGTCCGCGAGGAACCACGCGAGCGCTAGGCCGACGACCAGCGCGAAGGCGCCGATCGCGACCAGCGCGAGCACCCCGCGGCGGATCTTCGAATGAACTGCTCCAAGGCTCTGGGTCACGCGCACCGCTCCGACGACCTTGCCCTTGTTCGTCACCGGGACCGCGGTGTAGAGCAGGTCCTGCGCGAGCGTGTCGCTGTGGCGCTCGCCCTGCGCGCGGCCTCCGTTCAACGCGATTCCGATCTCCGGGCGCGAGGCGTACGAGACCGGCGGGGCGGTGGCCACCGTCGAGTCCGCGAGCAGCCTGGCGCCCGGTCGCGGCCCGACGACGATCACCCGCGCGCCAAGGTCGCGTCCGGAGCGCCGGACGAGCCTCGCCAGCTCGCCGCGGTCGGTCATCCGCCCTGAGGCGCCGCCTGCCACGACGAATGCCTGCGCGGCGGCTTCGTTCTTCACCTCGGCGTTGATCCGCCGGGCGAGGTTCAGCGCGAGCGGGACCTCGAGCGCCACGATGACCAGCAGCAGCACGTACGCAAACGCGCCGAGGAGCTGCGTGCGAAGGCTCATTCGGCGTCGTCTGAGGAGAAGCGGAAGCCGACGCCGCGCACCGTGTGCAGGTAGCGCGGCTGCGCCGGGTCGTCGCCGAGCTTCCGCCGGATCCCGCTCACGTGCACGTCGAGCGTCTTCGTCGAGCCGAACCAGTTCGGGTCCCAGACCTCGTCGATCAGCCGCTCCCGCGTCACGACCGTGCCTGCGCTGCGCATCAGCAGGTGCAAGAGCTCGAACTCCTTGCGGCTCAGCTCGAGCGGCGTCCCGCGAAGCGTGACCTCCCGCCGGGCGGGGTCGAGCCGCACCTCGGCGATCTCGAGCGGCGACTCGTCCGTCGGTTCGGGTGCCTGCGTGCGGCGCAGCACCGCGCGGATGCGCGCGACGACCTCGCGCGCGCTGAACGGCTTCACGACGTAGTCGTCCGCTCCGAGCTCGAGCCCGACCACCCGGTCGGCCTCCTCGCCGCGGGCGGTGAGCATGATGATCGGCACCTGCGATTTCTGCCGCAGCTCACGGCAGACGTCGAGACCTGAGCCGTCGGGGAGCATCACGTCGAGGAGCACGAGGTCCGGATCGCGCCGGGCCTGGTCGAGCGCCTCGGCGACCGTGCCTGCGACAAGGGTGTCGAAGCCCTCGCCGCGCAGCGACTCGGCGAGGGGCTCGGTGATCGAGGTCTCGTCCTCGACCAGGAGGATCGTGCGTCTAGGCCTGCTCATGTGGGGATTGTTCCTGCTCTCGGCGAACCGACGACGAGACGGCCTGGTGAAGAGAACCGGGCCGTCTCGCTCTCGTGGGGGAGAGTCGCTAGTCGTCGCGGCCGTGACCGCCGTGGCCGGAGTGCCCGCCGTCGTCACCACCGTGGTCACCATCGCCGCGGCCTGAGCTGCCGTGGCCGGAGCTGTCGCTCGGGCCGGAGTTCGAGCTCGGGCCGCGGTTGTGGCCGCGGTCGTCCGCGAAGTCGTCGTCGACACGGTCCTCGGCGACGTCGTCATCGGCGCGGGGCGGGGCAACGGCCGCGCCGGTGCACCGCGGGTCGTTGGCATGCTCGGCCTCGTCGCACGGCCCGCGCAGATCCTCGCCCGCCTCGTTCGCCCGGCCGCGCACTTCGTTCTCGCGACCATGGTCGTCTATCCCGGTGGTCGTAGTCGAGCCCACAAGCGGCGTCTGCCCGATCGTCGGGCTGGTGGTCGAGCCGAGGCTCGTCAGCGTGCCGGCGAGCGCGGCGCCCGCCATCACCAGAACCCCTCCGACAATTGCTACCAGCTTGAACATCTCATACCTCCTTCGATTGCGTGGACACAGGGTCGCGCGCAGCGAGTTCGGCCCGGGCAACCTGAGGCGAGGAGAGCGGAAGGCGTCGGTTAAGCCTTGGCAAAGACGTAAGCGCCGGAAACCCGCCGAAAGGAGGGGGCTCGTGGGGGAACCAGGGGTTCCCCCAGGTTCGTGGCTATACTCGGCCGCCGAATGGCCGTCCCGAAGAAGAAAACGTCGAAGTCGCGCCGCGACAAGCGCCGCGCCACGCACCGGCTCGAGGCGCCGCGCGTGAACATCTGCCCCCAGTGCGGCCGCCCGAAGCAGCCGCACCGGATGTGCCCGAACTGCAAGACCTACGGCGGCCGCGAGATCGAGCCACTCCGCACCCCTTCCCCTTAGAGACGCTTGCGGATGAGCGGACGGCTCGACCGGTCGTTTCAGACGGACACGCAGGCGGAGCCTGCGCGTCCTGAGGTCGGCATCGCAAGCGACGCCTCAGTCGCGTGACGCGCGTTGCGGTCGATGCGATGGGCGGAGACCGCGCTCCGGAGGAGGTCGTCGCGGGGGCGCACGAGGCGGCCGCGGACGGCATCGAGCCCATCCTCTTCGGCCCAAGAGGCCTCGACACCGAAGGCCTCGAGCTCGTCGAGACGACGCAGGTCGTGGCGATGGACGAGAAGCCGGCCGACGCCGTGCGCGCGAAGCCGGACAGCTCGCTCGTCGCCGCCTGTCGCGCGGTCGGCCAGGGTGGCGCCGACGCGGTCGTCTCGGCAGGAAACACCGGCGCGATGCTGGCCGCATGCTTTCTCGAGCTGCGCCGGGTTGCAGGTGTCGCGCGTCCCGCGATCGCGGTCGTGATCCCGTCCAAGGGCGGGGCGTCGGTGCTGATCGACGCGGGCGCCAACGCCGACGCGCGCCCCGAGCATCTCGTCCAGTTCGCTCACATGGGCGCGGTCTTCGCCGAGGAGGTCCTGCAGGTGCGGGACCCCGAGGTGCGGCTGCTCTCGATCGGCGAGGAGGCCGAGAAGGGCAACCAGCTCACGCTCGAGGCGCACGCGTTACTTGCCGCCGAGGACGGCCTCCGCTTCGGAGGCAACACGGAGAGCCGCGACCTGCTGGTGGGCGCGGCCGACGTGGTGGTCTGCGACGGCTTCACCGGCAACGTCGTCCTGAAGCTGCTCGAGGGCACGATCTCGACGGTTCTCGACGCTCTGCGCGAAGAGATTCGCTCCAGCCGCCGCGGGCGCGTCGGGGGCCTGCTGATCCGCCCCGCGGGCCGAGGAATGCGCAACCGTCTCGACCCGGAGACGTACGGCGGCGCATACCTGCTCGGCCTGCGCGGGCTGGCCGTCATCGCCCACGGCAATTCCTCGCGCCGCGCGATCGCGAACGCGATCCGCCTCGCGGCCCGCGGCGTCGAGCACGACGTCGTTGCCAGGCTTGCACAGCGTTTGCCGGAAAGAGTGTTAGCATCGGCGCGCTCTGAAGCCCCCGGCAAGTGAGGTGAGATGGCAGCGTCGCGAGAGGAAGTGTTCGAGCGGGTCAAGGAAGTCCTGACGGAGCAGCTCGGCGTGGACGAGAACGAGGTCACGGAGGACGCCTCCTTCCAGGAGGACCTCGACGCCGACTCGCTCGATCTCGTGGAGCTGATCATGGAGCTGGAGGACCAGTTCGGGATCAAGATCTCGGACGAGGACGCGCAGAAGATCCAGACCGTCGGGCAGGCCGTCGACTACGTCTCCACGCACCAGTAGCCGCGCACCGGGGGGTGATCCCGAGAGGCTGGCGGAGCTCCTGGACGACCTGCCGGAAGAGCTGCTGGAGAACGTCTTCACGCACAGCTCCTGGGCGCCGGACCGGGCCTCGTCCTACGAGCGGCTGGAGTTCCTGGGCGACAGCGTCCTCGAGCTCGCGGTCGCGCGGGCGCTCTACGACCGCTACCCCGAGTTCTCGGAAGGCCGGATGGCGAAGATCCGCTCGCACGTGGTCTCGCGCGCGAGCTGTGCCGTGGTCGCCAGGGAGCTGGGGCTCGGCGAGCGGCTGGTCCAGCGCGGCGAGCAGCTGGCGCCGCAGGAGGAGCTCGAGCGGCTCGCCCGGAACCGAAACGTCCTCGCGGCCGTGCTTGAGGCCTCGCTCGCGGCGCTCTACCTGCGGCACGGGTTCGAGTCGATCCGGGAGCCCATCGTCGTCGCCTTCGACGGCCGAATCAGCTACGCGCTGACGAGCTACGTCGACTTCAAGACCGAGCTCCAGGAGGCGCTTGCGCGTCGAGGTCGGCAGGTGAGCTACAACGTGCTCGACGTTCAGGGGCCGCCGCACGACCGGACGTTCACCTGCTCGGCGACGATCGACGGCGACGAGGCGGGCGTCGGCACCGGCCGCTCGAAGAAGGCCGCCGAGCAGGCCGCTGCCCGCCAAGCGCTCGACCGCCTGGTCGCCGCGGCCTGATTCGGAGCGGTCACCCCGGGGTCAGATCTTGCGTTGCCACATTTCGGTGCCGAGTTGGCAACAACTCGTCCACCTGTGGACAGGTCGACCCGAAGTCGTTTCGCTTTTCCCGCGGAATGTTGCAGCGCAAGATCTGACCCCAGGGGTGCGGCCCGGCGATATCCGCCGCGCCCAGTAGCCTCCGGCACGCGTGCACCTGCGTGCGATAAAGCTGCGCGGCTTCAAGTCGTTCCCGGAGCCGGTGGAGGTTCGCCTCGAGCCCGGCGTCGCGGTCGTCGTCGGCCCGAACGGCTCAGGAAAGTCGAACGTCGCCGACGCGCTGCTCTGGGCCTCCGGCTCCCTGAGCCCGCACGAGCTGCGCGCGGAGAAGCCCGACGACGTGCTCTTTGCAGGTTCGCCGGGCCGCGAAGCCGCGGATTTCTGCGAGGTCGAGCTCCTCTTCGACAACGAGGACGCCGCGTTCCCGGGGCTCGACTTCACGGAGATCTCGGTCGCGCGGCGCCTGCACCGCGGCGGCGAGGGCCAGTACCTGGTCAACCGCGCTCCCGTCCGCCGCACCGACCTGGTCGAGCTGCTCGCCGACGTCGGCCTCGGCGGCAGTCACGGCTCGGTGATCAGCCAGGGCAAGGTCGAGGAGATCCTCGCGAGCAAGCCGGAGGAGCGGCGCGCGCTGATCGAGGACGCGGCCGGCCTTGGGAAGTTCAAGCGGAGGCGGCACCGGGCCGAGCTGAAGCTGGCGCGGGTGCAGGTCCAGGTCGAACGGGCGCGCGACCTCGAGGCCGAGGTAAAGGCGCGTCTCCGCCCACTGGCGCTGCAGGCAACGGCCGCCGAGCGCGCCGAGAAGCTGCGCGGGGAGATCGCGGGCCTACGGGCCCGGTTGGCGGAACTCGACTTCGCCGCCGTCGACGAGCGGCTTTCGGAGGTCGAGGAGCGGCGCACCGCGGCGGCGCTCGTGCGGAGGCGCACAGGCGAGAAGCTGGAAGGCCTGCTGGCGGAGCGGAACCGCGTGGAGGAGGAGCTCGCGGCCGCGGCGGGGCGCGGGGAGGGGGCGAGCTCGGCGCTCTACCGCCTGCGCAGCGCCGGCGAGCGGCTGGAGCTGCGGCGGGACGCGGCGCGCGAGCTTGCCGACCGCCTGTGCGCAGAGCCGTTGCTGCCGCAGACGCGGGGCAACCCCGAGCGCGAGGCCCTTCGCGAACAGGCTCGGCTGGCGCGCGAGCGGCTGGCGGCGCTCGAGCACTCGCTCGCCGAACGCGAGGGACTACCGCCTGCCGCACGGGCGCTCGCCGAGGAGGGCGAGCGGCTCGCCCTGTCGCTCCTGGAGGTCGAGTGCGGCTACGAGCGTGCGGTGGCAGCCGCCCTGGCGGCGCGCGCATCCGCGCTCGTGGCGACCGATGTCGCCGCGGCCCTCGGCCTCGTGGAACGGGCGCGCAAGGCCGGGCTCGGCGATCTCGGCGTGCTCGTTCCTCCACGGCGCGACGACTCGCGCTCCTCACGGCCGCCGCTGCTCGGGGCGGAGCCGCTCTCGAGTCATGTCCGGGCGCTTCCCGGCGGTGAGCGCGTCGTCGAGCTGCTCGCCGACGTGTGGCTCGCCGAGCCGGCAGACCTCGAGCGCGCCGAGAGCGGCGTGCTCGTGACACGCGAGGGACACTGCTTCGACGCCAGGCGCGGCGAGCTCTGGTTCGCGGGCGAGACCGCCGAGGCCGTGCTGCTCCAGCTCGACGCGCGGCGCCGGGCACTGGCACACGACGCCGCCGAGCTCGAGCGCCGGGCCGAGGAGCTCCCGGCGCAGTCGCCCCCACTGCCGAGCGGGCCCCTCGTCGCGCTGGCCGAGCGGCTCGCTGCCGCGCTCGAGGCTGCAATCGCCGCCGCAAGGCGCTTCGAGGCGCCCCTGCGAGCGCGCGTCGACGCGGGCGCCACCCGTGCGGGCGACTTGGCGGCGGAGCTACGCCGGCTCGGCGGCGATGAGGCGGAGGTCAGGCGCGCCGCGGCCGAGGCGGGCGAGCGCGCCGCGGGAATCGACGTCGAGCGCGCCCGTCTCGAGGGGGAGGCGGCCGAGGCTCGCCGGCGCCTCGAGGAGGCCGGCGCGGAGCCCGCCGAAGGGGATGATCGCGACGAGATCGCAGCCAGAATCGAGCGGCTCGAGCGCCGCCGCGAGACGCTGGGCCAGGTCAACCCGCTCGCCAAGGAGGAGTACGAGCGTGAGAAAGAGCGGCTCGGCGAGCTCGTCGACCAGCGCGCCGACCTCGAGGCGAGCCTCCAGGAGCTCGAGGAGCTGCGCAGGGAGCTGACCGAGACCGTGGAGCGGCGGTTCGACGAGACCTTCGCCTCGGTCAGCGCGCACTTCGAGGAGGTCGCCGCGACGCTCTTTCCGGGCGGCAAGGGGCGGCTGCGGCTCACGGAGCCGGGACCCGAAGACGCGGAGTCCGAGGCCGGAGTCGAGGTCGAGCTGCGCCCGGCCGGCAAGCGCGTGACGCGGCTCTCGCTCCTCTCCGGCGGTGAGAAGGCGCTCGGTGCGATCTCGTTCCTGTTCGCGCTGTTCCTGGCGCGCCCATGCCCCTTCTACCTGCTCGACGAGGTGGAGGCTGCCCTGGACGACGCGAACATCGGCCGCTTCGTCGAGCTGCTGCGGCGCTACTCGGAACGGGCGCAGTTCATCGTCGTCACGCACCAGAAGAAGACGATGGAGGCCGCCGACGTGCTCTACGGCGTGACGATGGGCGGTGACGGCGTCTCGCAGATCGTCTCGCGTCGCCTGCCGCAGGACGAGCGGGCCACCGCAGTCGCCTAGTGCTCTACAAGCCGGACGCGTTCGAGCCGCTCACCGACGAAGAGTGGGACGAGACGCGTGTCCGCTCCGCGATCGACTCGATCGTCTCCGATTCCGACGACGCGTTCGACCCGGTCGGGCTGTGGCCGGCGAACGAGTGGGATCTGTGGGAGTCGACGCCGCCGCTGAAGGAGCTCTACGTCGGCGCCGGCGGAGTCGTCTGGGCGCTCGACGCGCTGCGCCGCCGCGGGCACGCGGAGACGCGGATCGATCTCCCCTCGGCCGCACGGCGGACGCTCGAGCTCTGGCGTGCCGAACCGGACCTGAGCGGCGACAGACGCGAGCTGCCGTCGCCGCCGGAGTCGTCGCTGCTCGCCGGCGAGACCGGCCTCCTGCTCGTGGCCTGGCGGCTCGCCGCTAGCTCGGAGCTCGCCGACACGCTCCACGAGCGAGTCCGCGGCAACGTCGCCAACGAGGCCGACGAGCTGATGTGGGGGGCGCCCGGGACGATGCTCGCGGCGGCGGCAATGCACGAGTGGACCGGGGAGGACCGCTGGGCGAAGGCGTGGGACGAGAGCGCCGACGCGCTCCTGGCTCGCCGCGGAGAAGACTTCCTGTGGACGCAACGGGTTTTCGGCGAGACCTTTCGCTCCCTCACGCCCTTCCACGGGCTCGTCGGAAACGTGCACGCCCTCGTGCAGCGGCCCAGCGAGCGAAACGAAGCCCTCCAGCGCGAGACGGGAGCGGTCCTCGCGGGCGAGGCGGTGGTCGAAGGCGGCCTCGCGAACTGGCCCGCACGACCGGGCGGAAAGCTCCAGTCTCGTGGCGGCCAGATCCGGCTGCAGTGGTGCGCCGGCGCGCCGGGGATCGTCGCCACGGCAGCGCCGTACCTCGACGAGGAGCTTCTGCTCGCGGGTGCCGAGCTCACCTGGCGCGCGGGTGCGCACGGCACGGAGAAGGGCGCGGGCATCTGCCACGGCACGGCCGGCAACGGCTACGCGCTTCTGAAGACGTTCGAGCGAACGGGCGACGAGCGCTGGCTCGTACGGGCGCGGCGGTTTGCCGTCCACGCGCTCGGCCAGGCCGAGCGCGTGCGCGTCGAGAACGGCCGAGGCCGCTACTCGCTCTTCACCGGCGACCTCGGTGTTGCCTTCTTCGCGTCGTCGTGCCTCGACGCCGACCCGCGCTACCCGATCCTGGACCGCTGGGACTAGCGCCAAGGCGGTCGCTTGCGACGCCGACCAAAGAGTCCGTGCCGGGCTCTGCCGGCGCGGCCGTCTAACCTTCGGCGCGTGCCTCGGAGCTGGGGAGAGCTGTTGGGAGAGCCCGATGCTGCTCCCGAGCCCGAGGCGGCCCGGGCGGGGCTCTTCTCCCGCCTTCGCGACTCGCTGTCGAAGTCGCGCCGCGCGCTCACCGAGGAGATCGCGGTCACGACGTTCGACCCAGCCGACACGGCGTCCTGGGAGCGACTCGAGGAAGCGCTGATCGCCGCCGACGTCGGCGTGCCCGCGACCGCGGAGCTCGTTCAGCGACTCGAGGGTCGAGGCGACGCGGCCGTCGCGGACGGGCTCGAGCAGGAAGTCGCGCAGATGCTGGGGGAGCCCGGAACGATCGAACTGTCGGGCCGCCCGAGCGTAATCCTGGTCGTGGGCGTGAACGGCACCGGCAAGACGACCACGATCGGCAAGCTGGCCTCCAAGCTCTCCGAGCACGGCCATTCGGTGCTGGTCGCGGCCGCCGACACCTTTCGCGCCGCCGCCGAGGAGCAGCTCGAGATCTGGGCGCAGCGCGCCGGGGCGGACTTCGTGGGCTCGGAGCGGGGCGGCGACCCCGCGGCGGTCGCCTTCGATGCGATCGGCGCGGCCGAGTCGCGAGGCCGCGACGTGGTCGTGGTCGACACCGCGGGCCGGCTGCACACGCAGGCGAACCTGATGGAGGAGCTCGCGAAAGTCCGGCGGGTGCTGGGGCAGCGGCTCGAGGGCGCGCCGCACGAGACGCTGCTCGTCGTCGACGCGACCACCGGCCAGAACGGCCTCCAGCAGGCGCGCCTGTTCGGGCAGGCGGTCGACGTGACCGGAATCGTGCTGACGAAGCTCGACGGCTCGGCCAAAGGCGGTATCGCAATCGCGATCGCACACGAGCTCGGCCTCCCGGTGAAGCTGATCGGGATTGGCGAGGGGCTCGACGACCTCAGGCCTTTCGATTCTGAGGATTTCGCGCGTGCCCTGATCGGCGGCACGAAAGCACATGACCCGCTCTGAGGTCGACTCCGCGTGGTTTGATACCGCAGCAATGACGTGCTAGGAAACGGGCGTCGGGGGTCTAGAGAAGGAGGGATTTGTGAGTAAGCGAAGATTGTCGAGACGGCCGATAGCCGTCGTGCTGGGCCTGGTGGTCGTCGGGCTCGTCGCGACGTCGGCGTCGGCGCGTGTCGACTCACCGAACCGCGCGAGCGCCTCGATCAAAGCCTGCGCGCTGCTGCCGGACACAACAACGTCGACGCGCTACACGCTGTTCGACGCGCCGTACCTGAAGAAAGCGTTCGCGAAGGCCAACGTACCGGCGTCGGTGCTGAACGCGCTCGGCGACTCGCAGAAGCAGCTCTCGCAGGCGCAACAGTGCCTTGCCCAGGGCGCGAAGGTGATCCTGCTCGACCAGCTGAATGCCGCGTCGGGCAACGCGATCACCAACCTGGCGGTCAGCCGCGGCGCGAAGGTGATCGACTACGACCGCCTGGTCGTGGGCAGCAAGGCGGCGTACTACGTCTCGTTCAACAACGTCCGCGTCGGCAAGCTCCAGGGCTCGGGGCTCGTCGCGGGCCTGAAGGCGAAGGGCACGTACGGGAAGCACCCCGTGATCGCCGAGCTGAACGGCGGCATCACGGATAACAATGCGAAGCTCTTCAAGCAGGGGTACGACTCGATCCTGAAGCCGCTCTACAAGAAGCACGTGTTCAAGAAGGCGAAGGCCGGCGACCAGTGGACGGACTGGAATGCGATCAAGGCGCGCCAGATCTTCGACCAGATGCTCGCTCGCAACGGCAACAAGATCAATGGCGTGCTCGCGGCCAACGACGGGCTTGCCGGGGCAGTTGTGGCGTCGCTGAAGGCGCACGGCCTGAAGAAGATCCCGCTCACCGGCCAGGACGCGACGCCGACCGGCGTCCAGTTCATCCTCGCCGGTTGGCAGACCGGAACCGTCTACAAGTCGGTCCGCAAGGAGGCGAACGCGGCAGCGGCCGCGGCCATCGCGATCATCAAGGGTAAGCCGGTCAAGGGCGTGAACGGCAAGGTCAGCGGCACCAAGTCGATCCTGCTGACGCCGGTCTGGGTCACGAAGAAGAACTACACGCTCCTCTTCAAGGACGGCTTCTTGAAGAAGAGCCAGGTCTGCAAGGGCCCGTACAAGAAGTACTGCAAGTAGGACCTCGTCTCGGTCGGGGCGCCGCTCGGGCGCCCCGACCGTGATACAAACCGCACTGTGAGCGAGGCGACGCCGCCGACACTCGAGCTCCGCGGGGTCTCCAAGCACTTCGGCTCCGTCGAGGCCTTGAAGGAAGTCGACTTCGAGGCTCGCGACGGCGAGGTGATGGGGCTCGTCGGAGACAACGGCGCCGGGAAGTCGACGCTCATCAAGTGCGTCGCCGGGATCTACTCGATCGACGGCGGCCAGATCTTCTTCGACGGCGAGCCGGTGTCGATCCACGGCCCGAAGGACGCCGCCAGGCTCGGGATCGAGGTCGTGTACCAGGATCTCGCGCTCTGCGACAACCTCGACGTCGTCCAGAACATGTTTCTCGGACGCGAGATACGGGACTGGCTCCGTCGCCTCAAGGAGGCTCCGATGGAGCTTCGGACGAGCGAAACGCTTCGGTCCCTCGCGGTAACGACGATCCGGTCGGTGCGGCAGCCCGTCGCGACGCTCTCGGGTGGGCAGCGCCAGTCCGTCGCGGTGGCCCGGCCGGTCCTGTGGAACAACCGCGTCGTCTTCCTTGACGAGCCGACCGCGGCGCTGGGCGTGGCGCAGACCCGGCAGGTGCTCGACCTCGTCACGCGGCTCGGGGAGCAGGGGCTCGCGGTCGTGTTCGTCTCGCACAACCTCATCGACGTGTTCGAGGTCGCCGACCGGATCACCGTCCTCCGCCTCGGCCGGAACGTAGGCGTCTACGAGAAGGACGCGACGACGGAACAGGAGATCGTGGAAGCGATCACGGCGGGCATGCCTGCCCAGGCTGCGTGAGCACCGCAGCACCGCCCGAAGTCCAGGCTGCAGCCATCGCGGAGGACAGCTTCATCGCGGTCCTGCGTGCGCGCTGGGACGCGCTGAAGGGCGGCGACGTCGGCAGTCTCCCGGTGCTCGTCGGGATCGTCGCGATCACGATCTTCTTCACCTCGAAGACCAGCATCTTCTTCACGGCGGTCAACTTCACGAACCTGATCGGCCAGATGGCAGGCGTGACGGTGATCGCCGTCGGTGTCGTCTTCGTGCTCCTGATCGGCGAGATCGACCTCTCGGTCGCCTACGTCAGCGGCATTGCCAGCGTCGCCGTAGCGGAGTTCCAGCTCGCCGGCTCGAGCCACGACTTTCCAGGGCTCGTCGCAATCGGGCTTGCGATCGCGATCGGAGCGTCGATCGGCGTTGTCCAGGGATCGATCATCGCCTTCATCGGTGTGCCGTCGTTCGTCGTGACGCTGGCGGGGCTGCTCATCGCCCAGGGCCTCATCATCAAAGTGCTCGGCACGCAGGGCGTGATCGGCATCACCGACCACCAGGTCCTCGACGTCGCCAACTACGTGTTGACGAAGAACACGGGCTGGATCGTCGCGATCGTCTTCACCGCCCTGCTTGCGCTCGCGTCCTTCGGGACGTACGTCGGCCGGAGACGCGCCGGTCTGCCCACGGGCAGCATCATCGTGCCGGTCGCCCGCGTGGTGTTCTACGGCGGCCTGGCGTTTGTCGCCGTCGCCGTCTGCAATCACTCGCGCGGCGTCCCGCTCGTCGGGCTGATCGTGCTCTTCGTCGTCGTCCTGTTCTCGTACATCGCCGGACGAACGACGTTCGGCCGCCACGTCTACGCGGTCGGCGGGAACGCGGAGGCCGCACGGCGGGCCGGCATCAACGTCAAGCTCATCCGCATCCTCTGCTTCGTGATCTCGGGCTCGATGGCGGGCCTCGGCGGGGTGATCCTCGCCTCGCGCCTCAACTCCGTCGACCTGACCTTCGGCGGCGGGACGCTCCTGCTCGATTCGATCTCGGCCGCCGTGATCGGCGGAGTCAGCCTCTTCGGCGGGCGAGGCCGCGTGAGCGGTGCGCTCTTCGGCGGCCTGATCATCGGGATGATCAGCAACGGCACTGACCTCATCGGCTCGGCGGATTGGGTCAAGTACGTGACAACGGGCCTGATCCTGCTCGCCGCCGTCACGCTCGACACGGTCGCGCGTCGCCGCCAGGCGGCGGTCGGCCGCTAACGAGCCATGACACGGCCGGCGATCGGCGTCGGCCTGCTCGGCTACGGCTTCATGGGCGCGGCCCACTCGCGGGCGCTGCTCGCGCTTCGGCACCTCGAGGTGCCGCTGCGGCCGGAGCTCGTCTCCATCTCGGGCCGAAACCGCGAGGGGCTCGAACAGGCGCGTGACCGCTGGGGGTGGGCCGAGGCGACCACGGACTGGCGCGAGCAAGCCGTGGACGAGCGGATCGGCCTCTTCGACAACGGTGGGCCCAACGCGGTGCACGCCGAGCCCACGATCGCCGCCGTGCGCGCGGGCAAGCACGTCGTCTGCGAGAAG
Source organism: Actinomycetota bacterium (assembly GCA_046726435.1). GTDB lineage: Bacteria > Actinomycetota > Thermoleophilia > Gaiellales > Gaiellaceae > AC-32. The sequence continues at coordinate 450 of JBKPAM010000059.1, read as the reverse complement.
CCGCTCGGCCTGACCGCCGCCGAGTCCTACGAGATGTGGAGGGAGGCGGAGCGGGCAGGCGTACGCCATCTCTGCGGCTTCAACTACCGCTTCGTCCCTGCGGTGCGGCTTGCACGCGAGCTCCTGGAGGCCGGCGAGCTCGGCGAGGTCGTCCACTTCCGCGCGCGTTACCTGCAGTCGGGGGGCTGGGAAGCCGACCCGGAGCTGTGGCGGTTCGACCGCGCGCAAGCGGGCACCGGGGCGCTCGGCGACCTCGGCGCCCACGTGATCGACCTGGCGCGCTACCTGGTCGGCGAGATCGCCTCCGTCTCGGCGCGCGTTCGCACGATCGTCCCCGGCCGTGAGGTCGACGACCACTTCGTCGCAACGGTCGAGTTCGAGAGCGGCGTCGTCGGCACGTTGGAGGCCTCGCGCCTGGCCCGCGGGCATGCGAACTCCAACGCCTTCGAG
>JBKPAM010000058.1:0-13486 GCA_046726435.1 Actinomycetota bacterium | reverse complement strand
CCGAGCACGGACACGCGGCAGCTCTACTGCTGGACGGCCACCGCCGGCTGCACGCAGGTGGCCTCCGACGCCACGACGGTCGATCCGATGGGAGTCGCGTCGAAGTTCCCGTGGGACGTGCAGCTCGACTCCGCGGGCAACAACCTCGGCACCACGCAGACGACCGGCAACAACGTCGACGACGCCCGGCTCTGGAGCGGTGCCCACGGCGCGTTCGGCAATCCGCTGCTCTTCCGGCCCACCAGCGCGGCGCGTGACTACCAGCCCACGTTCACGAACGCCTGGTTCAACTCCGGTTGTGATCCGGCTCTCGTGTCCGACCCGGTCAACAACCCCACCGCGAACGACATCGAAGCGGCAACCGTCAACCTCTTCGTCGGTCACAACGTCATGCACGACTACTCGTACTACCTCGGGTTCGACGAAGGGCATTGGAACTCGCAGCAGTACAACAACGGCGTGACGACGATCGACCCGTTCCCGATTCCGGGCGGGCCGTTCGTGCAACCGGTCGCCAACGACGGCCTCAACGGCAACGCCCAGGCCGGAGCCGCGACCGGGAGCCGCGACAACGCGAACATGGGCACCGGTGCCGACGGTACCCACGCGCAGACGAACATGTTCCTCTGGCAGTCGCTCGCCGGGTCGTTCTACGCGCCGTGCGTCGACGGTGACTACGACTTCAGCGTCTACGGCCACGAGTTCGGCCACATGATCGAGAACCGGATGATCGGCAAGGGCGTCGGCGCCCGCCAGGGCACCCACGCCGGCGCAATGGGAGAGGCGTTCGGCGACTTCGACGCGCTCGAGGTCATGAACGCGCTGCACGTTGCCCCGGTGCCCAGCTCCGACCGCTACACCGAGGGTGCGTACGTGACGGGCAATCCGTACAACGGGATCCGCGACTTCCTGGCGGGCCGTCCGATGGGCGGGCAGTTCCCGCTGCCGGGGCAGAATCCCGACACCGACCCGCTGAACTACGGCGACTACGGCTTCGATCTGGCTGGGACGGGCTCCCCGCCGCGCGAGGGCGAGGTGCACGCCGACGGTGAGATCTGGATCGCCGTGCAAATCGACCTGCGCGACCTCTTCCTCGCCCGGTATCCCTCGAGCGGGGCCGCCGAGGACATCGCGTGTGTCCGCGGCCAGACCGCCAGCTCGTCCTGCCCGGGCGACCGGCGGTGGATCCAGGACTACTACGACGCGATGGTGATGATGCCGCGCAACACGACGATGGCCCAGGCCCGCGACGCGATGCTCGCCGCCGACGTGGGCCGCTTCGGCGGGGCGAATCAGGACCTGCTCTGGCAAGGCTTCGCGATGCGGGGCTACGGCCAGTTCCAGAACACCAACAGCAACTCGGACGTGGAGCCAACGCCCGACTTCTCGTCGCCGCTCGCAAACAACGCGACGCTGAACTTCTTCGCAGACAACAAGGGAAACACGCTCGTTCCCGTAAACGCGAAGATCTACGTGGGCGACTACCAGGGCCGCGTGACACAGGTCGCCGACACCAACCCGTCCACCGCCCCGAGCGCCACGCCCGGGACGAACAACCTGGACAACACCGCGCAGTTCGTGCCGAACCTGAGCAACCCGCGCTGGAGCTCCTACAACTTCATCGCGGTCGCGCCCGGCTTCGGGGCCGTGCGGTTCAACATCCGCGACCTGCAACCCGGAGAGGTTCGGAACATCACGATCCACTTCGCGCCCAACTTCGCCTCGTCGTCACAGACCGCGACGATCACCGGCGACGCCCTTGGGACGAACACGGACCTCGCGAACGTCCAAGACGATAACGAGGCCACGAACGACGGCCAGACTGGTACGAGCGCCGTCGGCCGCTGGTTCGTGATCGCGCTCGGTGACCTCAATCCGAACGGCAACTTGATCCAGCGGCTCGGCGTCTCCGCGCAGCTGGTGCTCGGGAACAACCGGTTCACGGCACTCCGCTCGTTCGACGCCTACGCGTGCCGCGCTGGGAAGGTCGCCGCGAATCCGACCTGCGACGGGTCGATCGACGCGGGCTGGACGAAGATCGTCTCGTCCGCGTCCGACGCGTTCCCGGCCGTCAACCCGCGGCCTGTCGCGCCGGACCTGACGCTGAGGTACTTCGACGTTGCTCCGAACACTGTGGCGACACACATCAAGTTCGTCGTCACGAACAACCAGTGCACGGGCCAGGCCTCGTACCACGGAGACCAGGACAACGACCCGAACAACAACGCGGACTGCAACGCGAGCGTGCGCGCAAAGGAGGTGCACGTCGCCGAGGTCCAGGTGTTCGGGCAGAACCCGACCGTGGACGGCACCAAGGTCACGACCGGGTAGCAAGGGGAAGTAGCAACCACAACGCGAGAGAGGGCCGGCCCACGCCGGCCCTCTTCGTGTCCGGAGGCCCTGCGATGCTGGCCCGCCGTGAACGTGCTCGTCGTCCTGCTCGCGATCGTGGCCGGCGTGGCCGGATCCGTGCAGGTGGCGGTGATGTCCAAGCTGGGCGACCGCGTCGGCGTCTTCGGCGCGCTCGCCTGGGCGACGACCCTGACCGCGCTGCTCGCGGTCGCGCTACTCCTGGTCGCACGACAGGGCTTCGGCGAGCTCGCCGCAGCAGCGCGCCAGCCGGTCTGGCTCTGGAGCGGCGCCCTGATGAGCCTCGTGATCGTGCTCGCGATCACCCTCGCCGGCACGAGGATCGGCGTGATTGCGACGATCTCGATCCTGCTTGCCGGCCAGTTCGCAGCCGCCGCGGCGATCGACCACTGGGGTCTGCTGGGCGCGGAGCGGATCGGCGTCGGCTGGTTGCGCGTGCTCGGCATCGTTCTGCTCGGGCTCGGTGCGGCCCTGACGCTGAAGCGGTAGAGCATCCGGGACGACGGGCAAGGCCTCTCTCGTTGTGAGAGGAGTGAGCAGGCGGGCCAAGATCTGGATCGCCCTCTGGACCGTCTACATCATCTGGGGCTCGACCTACCTCGGGATCGAGCTCGCGGGGGAGACGATGCCGGGGCTGTTCGCTGCCGGCGTGCGCTTCACGAGCGCCGGTCTTCTGCTGTTGGCACTCGTGGCCTGGCGCCGAGGGCGCGCCAGGGTGCGGATCACGCGCGCAGAGCTCGCCTCGGCGGTGGTCGTCGGCCTTCTCCTGCCCGGCGCGAACTCGGTGCTCTTCGTCACGGAGCAGAAGGTGCCGATCGGCCTGACGTCGCTGATCATCGCCGCGGTGCCGCTCTGGGTGCTGCTGCTGCGCCTCGCGGCGCGCGAGCGACCGGACCTCGTCTCCTCGATCGGGCTCCTGGTCGGATTCGTCGGGATCGTGCTGCTCGTGCAGCCCGGCGGCGATTCGGGCCCACTCGGCTACCTATTGCTGACGGTCGCCGCCTCCTTCATGTGGTCGCTCGGCTCGTTCCTCTCCCCGCGGATCCCGGTGCCGAAGGACGCGCTCGTCGCGACCGGGTACGAGATGCTCGCCGGCGGGCTCGTCCTGCTCGCGATCGGCCTGGCCGTGTACAGCCCAGAGGAGTTAGACCCGGCCGGCTGGTCGGCCCGCTCGGTTTTCGGTCTCGTCTACCTGATCGTCCTCGGCTCGATCGTCGGCTACAGCGCATACGCCTGGCTGCTCGCCAACGCACCGCTCGGCCAGGTCTCGACCTATGCCTACGTCAACCCAGTGATCGCGATTGCGCTCGGCGTGATCGTGCTCGACGAGTCGCTCACGGTGCGCATCGTGGCCGGCGCGGTGTTGATCCTCGTCTCGGTCGCGATCGTCCTCCGCCGCGAGTCGGCGGAGGCAGCGCCGTCAGAGGCCGACGAGGTCGTCCGGGCGGACCGGGACACGGGTCAGCTCGCGCCCGCTCGCCGCTCGTAGCGCGGAGACGACCGCGGCCGTCGAGACGATCGTGGGCGGCTCGCCGACGCCCTTCACGCCGTAGGGCGCGTCGGGCTCCGGGTCCTCGACCAGCTCGGCCTCGACGACCGGCATGTCCAGCGCGGTCGGGATCAGGTAGTCGGTGAAGCTCGCGTTCGTGATCAGCCCGTCGTGCGTCTGGATCTCCTCCATCAGCGCGAGCCCGAGGCCCTGCGCCGTGCCCCCCTCGATCTGGCCGTGGACCGCCTGCGGGTTCATCGCCTTGCCCACGTCCTGGGCGGTGCCGACCCACGCGACGCGCGAGAGGCCGAGCTCCACGTCCACCTCGGCGACGACTCGCATCGCGGCGCAGATGAAGGCGACGTGGACGCGATCGCCGGTCGCGTGGCCGGTCTCCGGGTCGAGTGGGTAGGTGCGCGGGTGGTGGTACGTGCGCTCGAGGTCGACCTCGCGGCCGGTGCGCCGGAACTCCTCGAGCGCGTCGCGGCACGCGAGCCGCACCGCGCCCGCGGCCATCCAGGTCAGCCGCGAGGCGGAGGCCGAGCCGGCCGAGTCGACGCCGTCGGTCGACCCAGGCGCGAGCGTCACGCTCTCCGTCTGCAGCTCGGTGCGGGCGACCTGCAGGATCACCTCCGTCACGCCCTGGCCCACCTCGGCGGCGGCGCAACGCATCTCGGCAGCAAGGCGCTCGCCCGCGTCGACCCAGAGGCGTATGCGAGCCGCGCACGCGTCGTCGAAGCCCTCTGAGTAGCTGACGTTCTTGAAGCCGACCGCGAAGCCGACCCCCCGTCGGACGCCCTGGCCGTGCGTGGTGTTGCCCGCGCCGCCGGGGAGCCGGATCGGGTCGCGCGGAAGCTCTTCCGTCTCCGGCACGGGCAGCGCGGCGGCGCGGCGGATGACCTCGGCCACCGGCAGCGAGCCGGTCACCACCTGCCCGGTGGGCAGCGTGTCGCCTGGCGCGAGCGCGTTCAGGAGCCGCAGCTCGACCGGGTCGATACCAAGCGCAGCGGCGAGCCTGTCCATCTGCGCCTCGTGCGCGAAGCACGACTGCACCGCGCCGAAGCCGCGCATCGCCCCGCAGGGCGGGTTGTTCGAGTAGACGCAGGTCGATTCGATCAGCGCGTTCTCGACCTTGTAGGGCCCGCAGGCGAAGGAGGCGGCGTTCGAGGTGACCGCGGCAGAGCTCGATGCATACGCGCCCCCGTCGAGCAGGATCCGCGCCCGAACGTTCACGAGCCGGCCGTCACGCGTGGCCCGGTGCTCCATCCAGATCTTTGCCGGGTGCCGGTGGACGTGGCCGACGAACGACTCCTCGCGGCCGTAGACCATCTTCACCGGCCTGTCGGTGTGGAGCGCGAGCATCGCGCCGTGGATCTGCATCGAGAGGTCCTCGCGCCCGCCGAAGGCGCCGCCGACTCCGGCGAGGTGGATCCGCACCTGCTCCTTCTCCAGGCCGAGGCACGGCGCGACCTGGTCGCGGTCGACGTGCAGCCACTGCGTCGCGACGTAGACGTCGACCCCGCCCTCGCCGTCCGGGACCGCGAGCCCCGACTCCGGGCCGAGGAACGCCTGGTCCTGGATCCCGAGCTCGTAGACGCCCTCGACCGAGACGTCGCCCGTCGTCTCGGGGTCGCCGTTGCGGATCACGATCGTGCGGAGGACGTTCGGTCGCGGGTCGTCGCGGAAGCCGTGGCCTGCGGTCGGGCTCTCCTCGTGGATCGGCTGCTGCTCGGTGGCGCGCTCGGGGTCGGTCACCGGCTCGAGCGGCTCGTACTCGACGCGAACCTTCTCGGCCGCGCGGCGGGCCTGCTCGGGGTGCTGGGCGGCGACGAGCGCGACCGGCTCGCCGAAGTAGCGCACCCGGTCGATCGCGAGCACCGGCTGGTCGGGGAACTCGAGCCCGTACGTCTTGGCGCCGGGGACGTCGGCGTGCGTGAGGACCGCGTGCACGCCGGGCATGGCGAGCGCCTGCGAGATGTCGAGCTCGAGGATCCGTGCGTGCGCGTGCGGGCTGCGCACGGTGTGGCCCCAGAGCATCCCGGCCGCGAACAGGTCGCTCGAGTAGGCGAACTCGCCGGTCGCCTTCGGAATCGCGTCGACGCGACGGGTCGTCTCGCCGATCCGCCCGAGTTCGAGCTCCGTTCCGGGGAGCAGGCGGGCCCCGGTCACAGCCGCCCCACGGCGAAGCGGACGGCGTCGAAGATCTTCGCGTAGCCGGTGCAGCGGCAGAGGTTCCCCGACAGGGCCTCGCGGATCTCGCCCTCGCTCGGCGCGGGGTTACGGGCGAGCAGGTCGGCAGCGGTGACGACCAGCCCCGGCGTGCAGAAGCCGCACTGCACCGCGCCGGCCTCGGCGAACGCCTCCTGGACTGGGTGCAGCTCTCCGTCGCGTGCGAGTCCCTCGACGGTCACGACGGCGTGCCCGTCCGCCTGCGCGGCGAGCACGAGGCAGGCGCAGACGAGCGTTCCGTCCAGCAGCACCGAGCACGAGCCGCACTCGCCCTGCTCGCAGGCGTTCTTCGAGCCGGGGAGCCCGAGCCGCTCCCGGAGGGCGTAGAGCAGGCTCTCACCCTCCCAGACCTCCGTTTCCCGGCGCTCGCCGTTGACCGTCAGCTCGAGCCTCATGCCAGGCACCTCTCGAGAGCGCGCGCCGTGAGCACGCGCAGGGCGTGCCTTCGGTAGCGGGCGGTCCCGCGCACGTCGTCGATCGGGCTCGCCGCCTCGGCGATCCGGTCGGGAAGCTCGTCCCGCTCATCCAGCGGGGCCCTGACGAGGCCGGGAACGGGCCCGGCGGAGCCGAAGGAGGCACGTACCTCGTCGTCCACCACCAGCGCGAGCGAGACCACCGCGATCACCATCGCGTTGCGCGGACCGACCTTCATGAACGTCTGCCGCGGATCCGGAGGCGCGAGCCGCACGGCGACGATCAGCTCGTCCGGCTCGAGCACGTTGCGCTTCGGCCCGACGATGAACTCCTGGAGCGGCACGAAGCGCTCGCCGCGGGTGCTTTGCAGCTCGACCTCCGCGCCGTAGACGAGCAGCGGCGGCAGCGCGTCGCCGGCGGGCGAGGCCGTGCCGAGGTTGCCGCCGATCGTCCCACGGTTGCGGATCTGCGGGCCGCCGACGGTGCGCGAGGCCTCTGCGAGCGCGCGCAGCGGCTCGGCCAGCTCCATCGCCTCGGTGTAGGTCAGCCCCGCGCCGAGCCGGAGCATTCCGTTTTCGCGCCACCAGCCGCGCAGCTCCGGCACCTCGTTGAGATTCAGCAGCGCCGGCGGCCGCGCGCGGTCGAAGTTGAGGTCGACCATCACGTCCGTTCCGCCCTGGATGGGCACGGCTTCCGGCCGGTCCGCTTTCAGGCGCAACGCTTCTTTCAGGGTTCGCGGAGTCAAGACGTCCACAGAGGGCTAGCGTACTCAGACGGCTGTGCGGGCAAAGCCCGCACAGCCTCTACGGTCGGCGCCGCCGAGTCGGCGCCTTTGACCCAGTAATGTCGTCCCCATGCCCGACCTCGCACGACGGCTGGCGGTGGCGCGCGGGGACGAGCCGGCGGAGCTCGTCGTCCGCGGTGGCCGCGTGTTCTCGGTCTTCACGCGCGAGTGGCTCGAGACCGACATCGCGGTCGTCGAGGGCCACATCGCCGGCCTGGGCGAGTACGAGGGGAGCGAGGAGCTCGACGCCTCGGGCCGCTACGTGGTCCCCGGCTTCGTGGACGCACACATGCACCTCGAGTCCTCGAAGCTGCTGGTGGACGAGTTCGCGCAGCTCGTGCTTCCGCTCGGCACGACGACCGTCGTCGTCGACCCGCACGAGATCGCGAACGTGCTCGGCACCGACGGCGTGCACTGGCTGCTCGACGTCTGCGGCGGGCTGCCGCTGGACGTGTTCTTCATGGCCTCCTCGAGCGTTCCGGCCTCGAAGTTCGAGTCGCCGCGCCGCCCGCTCTCACCCGGCGACCTCGAGGGCCTGCTCCGCCGCCGGCGCGTGATCGGCCTCGCCGAGATGATGAACTTCCCCGGCGTCGTCTCGGGCGACGAGCACGAGCTGGCCAAGCTGCGGCTCCCGGGTGCCGAGCACGCCGACGGGCACGCACCCGGCGTTGTGGGCAAGACGCTGAATGCCTACGCCGCCGCGGGGATCTACTCCGACCACGAGGCGGTCACGATCGAGGAGGGCCGCGAGCGGCTGCGCTCGGGCATGTGGCTGCTGATCCGCGAGGCCTCGGCCGCGCGCAACCTCCACGCGTTGATCCCGCTCGTCGGCGAGTACGGCACCGGCCACATCGCCTTCTGCACCGACGACCGCGAGCCCGAGTACATCGCGGAGGACGGGCACGTCAACTCGATGGTGCGGGAGGCCGTGGCGGTCGGGGTGTCGCCCGAAGAGGCGCTTGTCCTGGCGACGCTCAATCCCGCGACGTGGCACGGCCTGCGCCACCTCGGCGCGATCGCGCCCGGCTACCAGGCAGACCTCCTGGTGCTGCCCGATCTCGAGTCGTTCGTCCCCGACGTCGTGCTGAAGCGCGGTCGGCCCGTGGGCGAGATCGAGCACGTGGAGGTGCCCGACTGGGTCAAGCAGACCGTGCGCGTCCGCCACGTCGCGGCGCGCGACTTCGCGATTCCCTGGGACGGAGGTAGCGCAAGGGTGATCGGCGTGATCCCCGACCAGATCGTGACCGAGTCGCTCGTCGAGGACCCGACCGTCGAGGACGGCCACGCGGTCGCCGATCCGGTGCGCGACCTGGCCAAGGTCGCGGTCGTCGAGCGGCACCTGGGCACCGGCCGCCGGGCCGTAGCGCTCGTGCGTGGGTTCGGCCTGCGCTCGGGCGCGCTCGCCTCGACCTTCTCCCACGACGCGCACAACATCGTCGTCGTGGGGATGGACGACCAGGACATGGCCCGCGCGATCGCTCGTCTGGCGGAGATCGGGGGCGGCGTGGTCGTCGTCGAGGATCGGGGGGTGCGCGCGGAGCTGCCGCTCCCGGTCGCGGGCCTGATCTCGCAGGCGCCGCTGGCAGAGGTCGTCGCCGCGAGCCGCGGCTGCATCGAGGCCGCGGCAAAGCTCGGCTGCACGCTGTCCTCGCCGTTCGACACGATGGCGTTCCTCGCGCTGTCGGTGATCCCAAGCCTGAAGCTCACCGACCACGGCCTGGTCGACGTCGACCGCTTCGAGCTCGTACCACTTCGAGTATGAACCGGCTGTTTGCCAACGCACACGTCGTCGTGATGGACGACGAAGGCACCGAGCACGACTCCGGCTGGGTTCTGGTCGAGGACGAACGCGTTGCCGACACCGGCGGCGGGCCCGAGCCGGCGGCGGACGAGCGGGAGGACCTCCGCGGCGCGGTCATCACGCCTGGGCTCGTGAACACGCACCACCACCTCTGCCAGACCCTCACGCGCGCACGGGCGCAGGAGGCCGACCTCTTCACGTGGCTGAAGGAGCTCTACCCCCTTTGGGCGCGGCTCGACGCCGAGAGCGAGTACGCGGCGGCGCGCACCGGACTCGCCGAGCTCGCGCTCTCCGGCTGCACGACCGTCTTCGACCACCACTACGTCTTCCCGCGCGGGGGCGGCGACCTGGTCGAGGCCGAGATGACCGCGGCGCGCGAGCTCGGCGTGCGGCTGATCCCGTCGCGGGGGTCGATGGACCTCGGCGAGTCGGACGGCGGCCTTCCTCCCGACTCGCTCGTCGAGGACCCGGACGAGGTGCTTGCCGAGACGGAATGGCTGGCCGATCGCTACCCCGGGCTGGTGATCGCGCCGTGCTCGCCGTTCTCGGTCAGCGGCCGGCTCATGCTCGAGTCCGCGGCGCTGGCACGGCGGCGCGGCTTGACGCTGCACACGCACCTCGCGGAGACCGTCGAGGAGGAGGAGTACTGCCGCGAGCTTTACGGCAGTACGCCGGTCGAGTACCTAGCCGAGCTCGGCTGGCTAGACGGCGACGTCTGGTGCGCGCACTGCGTCTACCTGAGCGACGCCGACGTGGCGCGCTTCGGCGAGACCGGCACGGGCGTCGCTCACTGCCCGTCCTCGAACCTGCGGCTCGGGGCAGGCGTCGCCCCGGTGCGCCCGCTGCTCGATGCGGGTGTGCGCGTCGGGCTCGGCGTCGACGGCTCAGCCTCGAACGAGCGCGGCGACCTCTTCCTCGAGGTCAAGCAGGCGCTGCTGGTCGCGCGCGGCCGCGGCGGGCCGGACGCGATGACCGCCCGCGAGGCGCTGCGGCTGGGCACCCGCGGGGGAGCCGAGCTGCTGCGACGCGACGACATCGGCTCGCTGGGGCCAGGACGGAGCGCCGACCTCGCCGTCTGGCGCACCGACGGGCTCGCGCTCGGCGGCGCGGAGGACCCTGTCGCAGGCCTGGTGCTGAGCGGCCCGCACCGGGTCGACCGGCTCGTCGTCGCCGGCGAGGACGTGGTGCGCGGCGGCGAGCTCGTGCGGGCAGACGAGCGCGAGATCGCGCGAGAGCATCGGCGCGCGGCGGCGCGCTTTATCTAAGTGGCATTCCCTCCGGCAGAGGGCGCTCGGCTTCCGTGGGAGGCGCTTCCGGCTGATGTGCGGGCCGCGATCGAGCGGCAGCTGGGCTCGCGCGTGGGACGCGCGGTCACCCAGCCGGGCGGATTCTCGCCGGGCGTCGCGGCCCGGCTGGAGCTCGAGAGCGGCGGACGCGTCTTCGTCAAGGCGGTCGGGCCGGAGCCGAACCCGGACTCGCCCGAGCTCCACCGGCGCGAGGCCGTGGTCGCGGCCGCGCTGCCACCGGAGGCCCCGGCACCGCGCTTCCTGTTCGGCCACGACCAGGAGGGCTGGGTGGCACTCGTCTTCGAGGACGTCGACGGCCGGGAGCCTGAGCTTCCCTGGCGCGAGGACGAGCTCGCCCGGGTGCTCGACGCTGTCGCGGACCTCGCCGAGGCGCTGACGCCGCCGCCGGTCGACGCAGCGCCGGCTGCAGAGGCCCTGGACGCGCTCCTCCGGGGCTGGCGGATCCTGGCGGCCGAGGGCGCCCCCGCCGGCATCGACCCGTGGGCCGCCGGGCAGCTCGACGAGCTGGCGGCGCTCGAGGCGCGCTGGAACGAGAGCGCGGCCGGCTCGACCATGCTCCACGGCGACGTGCGCGCCGACAACATCCTGCTCGCGCCGGACCGGGTCGTGTTCGTCGACTGGCCGCACGCGTGCGTCGGCCCCGCGTGGCTCGACCTGCTCCTGTTCGTGCCGAGCGTGGCGATGCAAGGCGGGCCGCCGCCGTGGGAGGTGTTCGAGGCCCACCCACTCGGCCGCGATGCGCCGGCCGAGCGGGTGGTGCCGATCGTCGCGGCACTCGCGGGCTTCTTCGTCCAGCGCTCGGCGCTCCCGCCGCCGCCGGGGCTCCCGACCCTGCGCGAGTTCCAGCGCGCTCAGGGGATCGAGACCCTGGCCTGGCTCCGTCGCAGCCTGGAGGGGTCGTAGAGTTCGGCGGCAGTGGCCGTCTCGCTCTCGACCCACGTCCTCGACACCGAGCGCGGACGGCCTGGAAGCGGCGTGCGCGTTGAGCTCCGCCGCGGGAGCGAGGTCGTGGCGAGCACGGAGACGGACGCCGACGGGCGCGCCCGCCTCGCCGAGGGCCTCGACCCGGGCACGTACAGCCTCGCCTTCGAGCCGAGCTCGCCCTACTTCCGCCGCGTCGAGCTGGAGCTCGAGCTCGGCGACGGCCACCACCACGTGCCGCTGCTCGTGTCCTCGTTCGGATGCGTGACCTACCGCGGCAGCTGAGCGTCGAGGAGCTGGTTGAGCTCTTCGAGGGCCGCACGCGCCTGGTCGAGCTGCTCGCGGCCCGCGAGCACCCGCTCGAGACCGCGCCCGAGGCGATCGCCGAGCTGAGCGAAGCCGAGAAGCTCGAGGCGCTGAACTCCCACCCGGCGATCGGCGCGCACAATCTCTCGGCGCGCTCGGCGCAGGAGCAAGGCGCCGATAGCGACCCGACGGTGCTCACGGAGCTCGCGTACCTGAACCAGGTCTACGAGGAGAAGTTCGGCTTCCGCTTCGTCGTCTTCGTCAACCGCCGCCCGAAGGCGGAGATCCTCGAGGTGTTGCGGGCGCGGCTCGAGCGGACGCGCGAGGAGGAGCTCGAGACGGCGTTGGCGGAGCTGGTTGCGATCGCCCGCGACCGCTGGGAGCGCGATTAGTGGATCCGTACGCGAACGAGTGGCTGTCGTTCCTCGCGCGCTGGCTCCACGTCGTGGCCGGGATCGTCTGGATCGGCACGTCGTTCTACTTCGTCGCCCTGGACAACCACCTGCGGCCCTCCCCCGACCGGGGCGACGCGGAACGAGGGGTTGGCGGCGAGGCGTGGGAGGTGCACGGCGGCGGCTTCTACCGCGTCGAGAAGTACCCGGTGGCGCCGCCGCGGCTGCCCGACGTCCTCCACTGGTTCAAGTGGGAGGCGTACACGACGTGGCTATCGGGCTTCGCGCTGCTGATCGTCCTCTACTACTTCAACGCGGACACGTACCTCGTGGAGCCGGGCGGAGCGTTGGGCACCGGCTGGGCGATCGTCGTCAGCGTTGCGCTACTGGGGGTCGCCTGGGTCGTCTACGACGTGCTCTGCCGCCGCGTGCGTGACGACCTGTGGGTGGGCGCGGCGCTGCTGGCTCTGACGACCCTGGCGGCCTGGGGCTGCACCGAGCTGTTCGCGCCGCGGGCCGCCTACCTGCAGGTCGGCGCGATGCTCGGGACGATCATGGTGGCCAACGTCTTCTTCGTGATCATCCCCGCGCACCGGGAGGTGGTTCGGGCTGCGGAGAGCGGCCTCGAGCCGGATCCCGATCTCGGCGCGGAGGCGAAGCGGCGCTCTGTGCACAACAACTACCTGACGCTGCCCGTGGTGTTCGCGATGCTCAGCAACCACTTTCCGTCGGCGTACGGGCACAGCTACTCGTGGGTCGTGCTGATGGCCCTGATGGCGACGGGGGCGTGGATCAGGCACTTCTTCAACCTGCGCCACGCCGGGCGGACGGTGTGGTGGATCCCGGTCACCGCGTCGCTCGCGATCGCGGCGGTTGCGGTGGCGATCCGGCCCGGGGGGAGCTCCGGCGGCGGGGTCGCCGCTGCGCCGGTGTCGTTCTCGCAGGCTCAGGCGATCGTTCAGGAGCGCTGCGTGCCGTGCCATTCGTCCCACCCGACCAAGGTCGCCGCCGCCCCGCTCGGGATCATGTTCGACACGCCGGCCCAGATCCACGCGCAGGCGGATGCGATCGAGCGGGTTGCCGTGTCCTCGACGATCATGCCGCTCGGGAACGCCACCGGGATGACGCAGGACGAGCGGGACCTGCTCGGCGCCTGGATCCGGCGGGGCGCAAAGATCAAGTAGGTTCGACGCAGTGTTGGACATCTCGTCTGGGGAGTTCCGCTTCGTCGCGCGACTCGAAGAGGTGGCGGCGGGGGCAACGGTGGCGGCGTTCCGGAGGCTGCTGCCGCTCGAGAGCCGGATCATCCACGCGCGCTGGAGCGGCGAGTCGTGCTGGATCCCGTTCGGCGAGCTGGACGTCGGCTTTGGGCCGGAGAACGCGACCTGCTACCCGGCTCCGGGGCAGATGCTCTTCTACCCCGGCGGCGTGAGCGAGACCGAGATCTTGTTCCCGTACGGCCCCACCGCGTTC
>JBKPAM010000057.1:0-16588 GCA_046726435.1 Actinomycetota bacterium | reverse complement strand
CGGCCTCTACCACGTTGCGATCCGCTACCCCGACCGCCGGCAGCTCGGCGACGCGCTGCGACGGCTCGCGCAGGCGCGCTGGCCCATCGACGGCGCGACCGACCACGGCGTCTCGGAAGCGATCTACCTCCGCGACCCGGACGGAAACGGGATCGAGCTCTACCGCGACCGGCCCGAGGCGGAGTGGCCGCGGGCCGACGGCGGCGGGGTGGCGATGCACAACGCGCCGCTCGACCTCGAAGCGCTCCTCGAGGAGGCGGGCTAGATGCCGAAAGGCTACGCCGAAGGCCCGGCGGCCGAAGAGGCCGAGCGCAGGCGGGAGGAGCTCGAGCGCGGGGAGGGCGAGGAGGAGCGCGAGGTACGGCTCGCGGTCTACGGCTCCACAGAGGACGAGCCGGAACGGCACTTCCTCGGCTGGCGCGACGAAGTCGATCCCGATGAGCTCTTCGCCTCGGGGGAGGCCTGGGGCATAACTGTGAGAACGGTCGTGCCGGCACAGCCGCCACGACCTCCCAGTCGGCGTCGCAAGCGAACGCAGTGAGACCGGTCGTGCCGGCAAAGCCGCCACGACCTCCCAGTCGGCGTCGCAAGCGAACGCCTTAGGCGCGCTACGGTGTAGGCCGATGGAGAAGCAGGTCGAGCGGCTCGAGCAGGTCACGATTCGCTTCGCCGGCGACTCGGGGGACGGGATGCAGCTCACGGGGGGTCGGTTCACGAGCGAGACCGCGCTGATCGGCAACGATCTCTCGACGCTGCCGGACTTCCCGGCCGAGATCCGCGCGCCGGCGGGGTCGCTGCCGGGAGTCTCGGGCTTCCAGCTCCACTTTGCCGACCACGACATCCTCACGCCGGGCGACGCGCCGGACGTGCTCGTCGCGATGAACCCGGCGGCGCTGAAGACAAACCTGCGCGACCTGCCGAGGGGCGGAACTCTGATCGTCAACCGCGACGCCTTCACGGAGCGGAACCTGGACAAGGCCGGCTACGATGCCAATCCGCTCGAGGACGGCTCGCTCTGCGAGTACCACGTCCACGAGGTGCCGCTGACGACGCTGACGCTCGAGGCGCTGAAGGACGTCGACGTGACCAAGCGCGAGGCCGAGCGCTCGAAGAACATGTTCGCGCTCGGGCTAATGTCGTGGCTCTACCACCGTCCGACCGAGGGGACCGTCGCCTACCTCGAGCGCAAGTTCGCCTCGAAGCCGGCAATCGCGGAGGCGAACGTCAGGGCGTTCAAAGCCGGCTGGGCCTACGGCGAGACCTCGGAGGACTTCGTGGTCTCGTACGAGGTCGCGCCCGCCCCGCTCCCGCCCGGGACGTACCGAAACATCACTGGCAACCAGGCGCTGGGGCTGGGCCTGATCGCAGCCAGCGTGAAGAGCGGCCTCGAGCTCTTCCTCGGCGCCTACCCGATCACACCTGCCTCGGGGATCCTCGAGGACCTCTCGCGCCACAAGCGCTTCGGCATCCGCACCTTCCAGGCCGAGGACGAGATCGCAGCCGCGGGCGCGGCCGTCGGCGCCAGCTTCGGCGGCGCGCTGGGCGTCTGCACCTCGAGTGGGCCGGGGGTCGTGCTCAAGGCAGAGACCGTCGGGCTCGCCGTTGCGCTGGAGCTGCCGTTGCTGATCCTCGACATCCAGCGCGCGGGGCCGTCGACGGGCATGCCGACGAAGCCCGAGCAGGCCGACCTGCTGATGGTGATGTTCGGCCGCAACGCCGAGTCGCCCGTTCCCGTGGTTGCGGCCTCGACTCCGGGCGGCTGCTTCGACGCGGCGCTGGAGGCTTCGCGGATCGCCCTCAAGTACCGCACGCCCGTCTACCTGCTCTCCGATGCCTACCTCGCGAACGGGTCCGAGCCGTGGCTGCTCCCCGACGTCGACACGCTGCCGGAGATCGACGTGGACTTCGCCGCCGAGCCCAACCGGAACGGCGACTTCCTGCCGTACGTGCGCGATCCGGAGACGCTGGCCCGCGCGTGGGCGATTCCCGGAACTCCGGGCCTCGAGCATCGCATCGGCGGGCTGGAGAAGCAGGACGAGACCGGCAATGTCTCCTACGACCCCGACAACCATGACCGGATGGTCCGGCTGCGCGCCCAGAAGGTGGCCGGGATCGCGGCCGACATCCCAGAGCTCGTCGTCGACGACCCGGACGGGGCCTCGCTGCTCGTCCTCGGCTGGGGCGGGACCTACGGGCCGATCACGGCCGCGGTGCGACGGGTGCGGAAGGAAGGTGGGAAGGTTGCTCAGGCGCACCTCACGCACCTCAACCCGTTCCCGCGCAACACGGGCGACGTGGTGCGCTCGTACGACCGCGTGCTCGTGCCGGAGATGAACCTCGGGCAGCTGCTGAAGCTCGTGCGGGCCGAGTTCCTGGTCGACGCGGTCGGCTACAACCAGGTGCGCGGCCTGCCGCTGCGGGCGGGAGAGCTGGCCGACGCGATGGAGGCATTGCTGTGAGGCGCCGCTTGCGGTGCCGGTGTCAGAACGCGCGGGCTCTGCCCGTACGTCCGTCTGAAGTGACCAGTCGATGCCGTGTCCGTCAGGAGGTGCGTGCGTGAGCACGAACGGCAACCTCACCGCGAAGGACTTCAAGACCGACCAGGAGGTCCGGTGGTGCCCTGGTTGCGGGGACTACGCGATCCTGGCGGCGGTGCAGAGCTTCCTTCCCGAGCTCGGGATCCCGCGCGAGCGGATCGTCTTCATCTCGGGGATCGGCTGCGCGGCCCGCTTCCCGTACTACGTCGAGACGTACGGCATCCATTCGATCCACGGGCGCGCGCCGGCGATCGCTACCGGGCTCGCCGTGTCTCGGCAGGACCTCTCCGTGTGGGTCGTGACGGGGGACGGCGACGCGCTCTCGATCGGGGGCAACCACCTGATCCACGCGCTGCGCCGCAACGTCAACGTGAAGATCCTGATGTTCAACAACCAGATCTACGGCCTGACGAAGGGGCAGTACTCGCCGACCTCGCCGCTCGGGACGATCAACAAGACGACGCCGATGGGCTCGCTCGACTGGCCCTTCAACCCGGTCGCGCTGGCGCTTGGCGCGGAGGCGACCTTCGTTGCGCGCTCGATCGACACCGACCGTGCGCACCTGACGGAGGTGCTGCGCCGCGCCCACGCGCACCCGGGCGCGGCCTTCGTCGAGATCTACCAGAACTGCAACGTCTACAACGACGGCGCCTTCGACGCGGTCCGCGACGAGAAGGAGAACCGGATCCTCCTGGAGCACGAGCAGCCGATCCGCTTCGGGGCGGATGGTGAGCGCGGAGTGCGGCTGCGGCCGGATGGGGCGGCCGAGCTGGTCGATGTTGCGGAGGCGGGCGAGGGCTCGCTGCTCGTTCATGACGAACACGCGGAGACTCCCTCGCTGGCCTCGGCGCTCGCGCGTCTCTCGCACACGCCGCACGGCCCGACGCCGATCGGCGTCTTCCGCGACGTCGAGCGGCCGGTCTACGACCGCCTGATGGAAGAGCAGCTCGAGCGCGCGCGTGCCGAGCAGGGCAGCGGCGACCTCGAGCAGTTGCTGCACGCCGGGGACACCTGGACGATCGGCTGAGGCCGGACCTTTTGGAACGCGCGAGGCCCGCGCTTCGGCGGGCCTCGCATGAGGGGCGTGGGGGAGAGCTAGCCGTCCGAGCCGAAGGAGACGGTCTTCACGACCTCGCAGTTCACGGTCGTGTCGTGCTCGCCGGCACGGAGCCACGCGACATCGTGGTCGCCCGGCCCGCAGTCGAGTGAGTCCACCTTGTTGTCGGGCGCGAGCGCGTGCAGGACGTCGTTGCTCGCACCACCCTTCTCGGTGTCCACGCCGAACCCGCCCCAGAGGAAGTCGCGCCGCCCCAGATCACCGCCCGGCCGAGGGCCCGCGCTGAGGGTGTCGTCTCCGGGGCCGCCGTAGATGCGATCGAGGCCGGGGCCGCCGTCGACCGTGTCGTTGCCCTTGCCGGCGTAGACGACATCGCGGCCTCGGTCGGTCGAGATCCGGTCGTTCCCGGCGAAGGCGAAGACGAGGTCGCGGTTCGCCGTGCCTGCGATCACGTCATCGCCGCTGTGCCGCGGATGACGTTGAACCAGCGCGCCCCCGCGACGCCCGTCACGGCCAGGCCGAGACCGAGTGCGAGCGCGAGGACGATCAGCGTCCGTGCCATGAGGAAACCTCCGTTCGGAGTGCCTGCTTGCGGCGGAGTAAACGCGGCCCGGGTTAGGCCTCCGTACGCGAATTGGAAGGATTCTTTGAGCGCTACGTTCGGGGTTAGCGCGAGGGGGAAATCAATCCGCCCATGAGCACACCCGAGCGTCCGCCTCGCCGGTCCGACGGCGCCACGACCGTCGAGGAGCAATGGCCCGTCGTCGAAGAGGAGATTGCGCCGCCGCCCCCGCCTCCTCCGCGGCGCGGGCCGCTGCTCTGGCCGTGGCTCCTCCTCCTGCTGCTGCTCGTGCTCGGCGGACTCGCCGCAGCATGGTTCTTCACGCATGGGCGCGGGGGCGCGGCCGGGTCGACGGTCCACGTTCCGCTCGTCGTGCACCTGAGGCAGCAGGCGGCCGTGGATCGCCTGAACCGGCGTGGGCTCGTGGCCCGAGTGGCCACGAGGCGTAACGCCGTCCAGCCGGGGATCATCGTCGACCAGGATCCGAACGCCGGTGCCAATGTGACGCGCCACTCGGTCGTGGCCATCACGGTCTCTGCGGGGCAGAGGGTGGCCGTGCCCGACGTGGTCGGGCTGCAGGCCGCGGCGGCGTCCGACGCGTTGCGCGCGAAGGGGTTCCAGGTGAGGACAAGACGCGTCATCTCGAGGCAGGCCGCCGGGATCGTCCTGGCACAGCGCCCGCAGGCGGAAGCGCAGGCCTCCCCCGGCTCGACAGTCGTCATTCGTGTCGCGCGCGGGCTCGTGAAGGTGCCCGACACCGTCGGGCAGACGCGCGACTCAGCGGTGGCCGAGCTCCGCAAGGCCGGCCTCGTTCCGAAGGCCGTCACGGTGCCTTCCTCAGAGCCGAAGGAAATGGTTGTCGCCCAGAGCCCCGAGGCGGGAAAGCGCGTTCGGCCCGGAGATGGCGTGAGAGTGAACATCTCGAACGGCAGCGCCGGCGCGGGAGCTCCTCCGCCACCCCCGCCACCGCCACCGCCGCCCCCTCCGCCGCCGACGACGAAGGCCGTGACCGTCCCAGACGTGACAGGCCAGACGCAGTCGTCGGCTCAGCGGCAGCTCAACGCGGCGGGCCTACGGTCGACGCTCGTATACGTGCCCTCGGACCAGCCGCTCGGGCGCGTGGTGGCACAGCTGCCCCGAGCGGGGGCATCGGAGAAGCGCCACGCGCGGATCCAGATCAGAGCCTCACTTGGCCCGAATCCGATCCACCGAGCAGTGGTGCCGAAGCTCGCCGGCCTCCGTCGGGCGGCGGCCGTCTCACGCCTCGAGGATGCAGGGTTCAAGGTTCAGACCCTGAGGCAGACGGTCAGCGAGCGGGCGCAGGTCGGCACCGTCGTCGACGAACAGCCGGGGGGCGGCAAGCGAGTGCCCGCGGGCTCGATGGTGACGATCTACCTTGGCCGCCTGGCCTAGCGGCCGGCCCCTGCCTGGAAGCGCGGCGCCCCGGAAGGCCCGGAGCACCGCGCTCCCTGACTGTCACCTAGTGGTTCGATTCGCCCGGTGACGGGGTTGCGCTGATCGAGAAGTCGGCCGCGTTGTCGTTCGTGTCGTGGCCATCGGGGATCCTGTCCGCGCTGCTGCCGGGTGCAGCGGTCGCGGGAGGTGCGGTGGCCGGGTGGCCTTCGACGAACGCGTTCGTGGCGTCGCCGTAGCCGACCGAGTCGAGGATCGTTCCCGACGCGTCGCGCACCGCAAGCCCGCCACCACCGGCAGCGAGCGATGCCGAGAAGGTCTGGTCAGGCACGTGCGACCCGGCGTAGCCGCTCCCGCCGAGCAGATAGAACGCCCCCGCTGCGAGGGTCGTGCCCGCCGGCACGGTTGCGAGGGTGGTGTCGCTCGTGCCGGCCGCGGAGCGGTAGGCGACCTTGAAGCCGCCGATGTCGGCGGCGGAGGTGCCGGCGTTCACGAGCTCGACGAACTCGTTCGAGGCGGCGCCCGTCGATCCGGTCATGAACTCGTTTACCCGGATGTCGCCCGTACCGCCTCCACCGCCGGACGTCACGCATGTCAGCGTGGCGACACCGGCTGCGTCGTAGGTGAGCCGAGCCGTCCCTGCGACCCCCGCGAGGTGACAGGCCACGCCGTCCAGGCTTTCCAGCGACGAGAGCGCCGGGCCGGGCGGGCCCTGCGAGCCTGCCGGGCCCTGTGGCCCCGCGGGGCCGGCGGCGCCTGCCGGCCCGGTGGCGCCTCGAGCTCCAGGGTCACCCTTGGGGCCCGGCGCTCCGGCTGGCCCGGCGGGGCCGGGCGGGCCGGCGGGACCGTCGGCGCCCGCGGGACCGGTAGCACCGCGCGCGCCGGCGGGGCCCTCGACGTTCCACGAGAGCCGCGACTCACTGCGCCGGCAGCGGCCGGCTGATCCCACGACTCGGACGAGGCCGCTCTTCTTCTTCACGCACGCATTGATGACGGCATTCGAGGGCCGCCGCCCGCTCGGCTGGGCCGCCAGCGCGACGCCGGCGGCGAGGACCAGCGGCACCGCCACCAGCAGGACGCGTCTTCGGGGAAGTCGCATGTGATCTCCTCTCGGTCGATTGCGCCCACCGATACCTGCGGCCGGCCGGCCGAACCGCCGTCCGTGCGCCTTCCGGCACGGTTTCGGCACCGATCCGTATCGAAGCGGCCCTAGAACGGGACGCGGTCGGGCAACAGGTACGCGCTGAGCGCGAGCGCGACGACCCAGGCGGCGCCGTCGTCCTCGATCGCCGCGAGCGGCACCACCCAGACGGCGTACCACGGGAGTACCCACGGGCTGGCGCAGAGGAGGAGGCTCGTCGCCAGCGCGCGCCGCGGGCGGCCGCGGCGGGCGCTTCGCACGAGCCAGGGCAGGGCGGCCACGAGCGGCAGCAACGCAAGCCACGGGGGGAGGCCGAGATGCGACAGCCGCGTCGGGATGGCGAACCCTGCGCGACGGTGCGCGAACGGCAGGAGCGCTCCGAGCCAGGCCGTGCCGAAGAGCGCGAAGGCGCCCGCACAGATCGCGACGGCGGTCACCGCGGCCCCGACCGCGACCCGGAGCCCCCGCCTTCGTGCCAGGAGCTCCAGCGGCAGCAGCGCGAGGGGCAGCCACTTCAGCCCGGCTGCGAAAGCCCAGCTCACGCCCGAGAGCGCCTCCCGGCGCCGCGCGGCCAGCGCGAGTGCGCCGACGAGCAGCACGGCCATCCAGACGTCGTTGTGGCCTCCGCCGGCGAACTGCAGCGCGAGCAGCGGGTTCCAGCCGACGAACGCCGCCGCGAAGGCCCGGCGGGGGTCGGCGGCGAGCGCGGCGACGGCCACGAGAGCGAGCATCCCGAGGGCTCCGAGCAGCCGGTATGACAGCGCGCTGCGCTCGGCCGACGCCCCCGTCGCCTCGGCCAGTCCCTCGGACGCGGCGGTGAAGACAGGGCCGTAGACCGAATCGGAGCGCCGCCAGATCGGGCTCATGGCCTCGGTTGCCGGATCCGTCGCGAAGCGCGCGGGCGCGACTCGGTATGGGTTCGTGCCGTGGTCCTCGGCCAGCCGTCCGTACGCCCAGTAGGCGTATACATCCCGCGAAAGAAGCAGCGGTCCCGCCAGCGGCACGAGCTGGATCGCGACCGCCGTCGCGCAAACTGCGGCGAGGCTGCCCGCACGCCACCGGAGAACGACCAGCGCCAGGACGTAGAGGCCGAAGGCACAGGCCGCCGCGCCAAGGAAGACGACGGAAGGCGTGTCGCTCAGCTCCGGCGCATTCGCGCGAATCGGCGAGCCGCGCACAGAGGCGGAGGCGGTTGCCAGTGCGAGCAGGGCCACGATCGCGGCACCGAGGCAGGCCACCTCGACTTCTCCCCGGCGCCGCAGGACGATGCTCGCTCTCACAAGAAGTGAATCCGATATCGGAGTTGTGAGCAGGCCGCGAAAGGGGGAGCTCATGCAGGGCAGGATGCGCGACGCGCTCAGGTCGCGTCGCAGTCGGGTGGGACTCGGAGCGATCGGCACGGTCGCAGCCGCGCTGGTGATCGCGGTGGCGCTGCCGGCCGGAGCCGGTGCCAACAAACGCGCGTTCCAGGACGTGCAGCGCACGAAGGCCTTCTGGCACAAGACCTCGCTGAAGACGGCGCTCGAGCGCCGCGGCGCGAGACCGGCCCTGCGGCTCCGCGCCAGGCACGACCGCTCGTTTACCCTGAACCGCTCCGCCCGACGTGGGCACCTACGTCAGCTACTACGGACGGCAGCTCGAGGGCGGATACGACTTCGCCGAGCGCCAACCCGAGAGCGATGAGGGCTCCGACGGGCAGTCCGATGCCCCCTCGAGCGACCCACCGACCGGAGACGTCCTCCGCACGTACCGCCTCGCGCTGATCACCGATCCCGGCTACGCCGCTTACCACGGCGGGCCGGCGAACGTGACCGCGGCGAAGGTCGCGCTGATGAATCGCGTCGACCAGGTCTACGAGGACGACCTCTCGATCCGCATGCAGCTGATCCCGAACAACGACCTGCTGAACCTGAACACGTGGGCTGCGGCGACTGCGCCCAACGGCCCCTGCGGAGCGGCGGCGTGCTTCACGCAGTCGCAGGTCACCGGCTGCTCCAGCACCACGCGAGCCCGCTTCGTGATCGGCCAGATCATCGGCGCGTCGAACTACGACATCGGCCACCTCGCCCTCGGGCAGCCCGGCGGCGGTGTGGCGAACCTCGGCGTCGTCGGCCGCTCGAACAAGGCCGGCGGCTGCACCGGGATTCCGACGCCGACCGGCGACTTCTACGCAATCGACTACGTGGCCCACGAGATGGGCCACCAGTTCGCGGGTAACCACCCGTTCAACGGCAACCAGCTCAACTGCTCCGGCGGCAACCGCAGCGCCACCCACTCCGTCGAGCCGGGCAGCGGCTCCTCGATCATGGCGTACGCGGGGATCTGCCTGACCGACGACCTCCAGTGCCACAGCGACCCGTACTTCTCGCAGCACAGCCAGCAGGAGATCTCGACCTACACGTCGTCCGACCAGCCGGCGATCAACGAGGTGCAGACCGCCTCGCTGCGCCACTTCGGCGGCGGCGACGAGATCCAGACGGTCACCTTCGGGCCGGGGTACTCGCAGGCCTCGACGGTCCAGCCCTTCAGCCTCGCGATCAATGCCGCCCCGAACGCGACCTCGCGTGGCGGCGCTCAGGAGGACGGCAACACGGTCACCATCGCCACCGGAGCCGTGAACACGCTGCAGCCCGGCGATACGGTCACGATCTCGGGCGTCGGCGTGTCGGGCTACAACGGCACGTTCACGGTCACCGCCGTCCCGACGACGCGCTCGTTCCAGTACACGAACCCGACGGCCGGCCTCCCGGTCTCCGGCGGCGGCACCGTCACGCTCGCGGCCCCCGGGCTCAGCGAGACGGGGAACTCCGTTCTCGTCCGGACAGCGGCCGCGCACAACCGCTCCGTCGGCGACATCGTGACCATCACCAAGGGGGGCGTCTCCGGCTACAACGGCACGTTCACGGTCGACTCGGTCCCGACGCCGCGGAGCTTCACGTACACGAACCCGACCGCCGGGCTGGCCACCTCCGGGGGCGGAACGGCGACGTACTTCTCACCCTTCCAGGTCCGGATCGGCGGCAGCGACTCCGCCGTGGTCGGCGGGAGCGGGCTGCCCTACAACGCTTCGAACCTGAACTCCGCGATCAACGCCATTCCGGGCTTCGCGGGAACGGCGACAGTGACGAGCGCGGCCTCGACCGGCTTCACCGTCGCGTACTCCGGAGCCTCGGCCGGCCTCGACGTGGCGAACCTCGAGCTCGTCAACCTCAGCTGCGGCGGGTGTTTCGCCTCGGTCGAGGAGACCAACCACGGTGGGGCCCCCGACTCGTTCACGATCGGCTACAGCGGCAGTGTCTCCGCCCCGATCACGAACGGCGTCAACTACACGGCCGCGGGGATCGCAGCCGCGCTGACGCCGATCCTGCCCGCCGGCGCGACTGTGACGGTGGCGGGCTTCGGCAACGGGGCCTTCAGCAACACGGGCTTCCAGGTCACCTTCGGCGGAAGCCTCGCCCAGACCAACGTGCCGCAGCTGCTCATGCTGCAGGACTTCAGCGCGGGCGCGTCGGGCTTCGTGGGCGAGACCGACAAGGGCGGCCCGGTCGACAACAAGGGCGGCACGATCACGCCGACCGGCGACCACATCCCGTCCGTGACGGCGCCCGCGCAGTACACGATCCCGCTGCGGACGCCGTTCGCGTTCACGGGCAGCGGCACCGACGCCGACGGCGACGCCCTCGTCTACTCCTGGGAGCAGCACGACCGCGGCGCCTCGCCGAACGGCGCCGGCACCGCGCTGCTCAACAACACGAAGACGAACGGCCCGCTGTTCGCGATGTTCCCGAAGTCGGGGCAGATCAGCGACGCCGACTCGCTGCTCTACGACTCGCCCGGCGAGAACCATCTCACCGGCGACCCGACGCGGGTCTTCCCCGACCTGCAGCAGATCCTCGACAACAACACGAACGCCGACACGGGCAGCTGCCCACCCGGGCCGATCGCCCAGCCGGTGCCGCAGGCGTCTACGGAGTGCTTCTCGGAGTTCCTGCCGACGAGCGACTACGTGGGCGTCGACGGCGTCAACGCCAATCCGTTGTCACTCCACTTCCGCCTCACCGCCCGGGATGGGCGCGGCGGCACGAGCTCCGCGGACACGACGCTGCTACTGGCCAGCGGGACCGGCCCCTTCCTCGTCACCTCGCCGAACACGGCGGTCTCGTTGCCCGGCGAGTCGACGCAGACGATCACGTGGGATCCGGCCGGGACCGCGGCCGCGCCGGTGAGTACGAGCGACGTGAAGATCAGCCTCTCGGTCGACGGCGGTCACACGTATCCGTACGTGCTCGCGGACTCGACCCCGAACGACGGCTCGGCCGACGTCGTGCTGCCGATGGTCGGCACGACGCATGCACGAGTGAAGGTCGAGGCGGTCGGCAACATCTTCTTCGACGTCTCGAACGCGGACTTCGCGATCACCTGGCCCTTCACGGGCTTCTTCCCGCCGGTCTCGAACCCGCCCGCGCTGAACCCGGTCGTAGCGGGCAGCGCGATTCCCGTCAGGTTCAGCCTCGGCGGGGATCGCGGGCTGGACATCCTCGCGGACGGGTATCCGGTCTCGGCCCAGATCGACTGCACTGCCGGCGCAGCGATCGGGCCGCCCGTTGGAACGGAGTCCGACGATGGGCTCGTCTTCGTGGACGGCCTGTACAAGTACGTCTGGAAGACGGACAGGGGCTGGGCCGGCACCTGCCGCGAGCTACGCGTCCTGCTCGTCGACGGGACGCTGCACACAGCCAGGTTCAGGTTCAAGTAGGCAAGAGCCGAGGGGCGTCGGGACCGCCGGCGCCCCTCGGCTCGCTAGGCACCGCCGGGCGCTCGGCCTACTCTTCGATACGTGGACGAGCACGTGCTGCTCGTGGAGGACGACGCCTCGATCCGCGAGGTGGCGACGCTCGGCCTCCGGCAGGCCGGCCTCCGCGTCAGCGCCGTCGGGGACGGCCGCGAGGGACTCGCGCGTTTCCGCGAGGGCGGCGTCGACCTCGTGGTGCTCGACGTGATGCTGCCCTCGCTGGACGGCTTCGAGGTCTGCCGCGAGATCCGCCACGAGAGCGCGACGCCGATCGTGATGCTGACCGCGCGCAGCGAACTGCACGACGTCGTGGTCGGCCTCGAGCTCGGCGCCGACGACTACGTGACGAAGCCGTTCGAGCTGCCGGAGCTGGTCGCGCGGATCAAGGCGGTCCTGCGGCGGGCGGCTCCCGGGCCCGACGGAGACGGCACGATCAGCGTGGGCGGGCTCGAGATCGACCCGGCCGGGTTCAGCGTCAGGAAGCGCGGCGAGGAGGTCAACCTGACCGCGACCGAGTTCCGGCTTCTACACGAGCTCGCCCGGCGGCCGAAGCAGGTCTTCACGCGTGACCTTCTGCTCGAGCTCGTCTGGAACTACGACTACCTCGGCGACTCGCGGCTCGTGGACGCGGCCGTGCAGCGCCTGCGCGCGAAGATCGAGGACGACCCGAAGCAGCCCGCGCTGATCCGCACCGTGCGCGGGGTCGGCTATCGCTTCGACGCGGGCTGATGCGACGGGGACAGGGAATCGCGGCGGGCGGGTTCCGCCGCCGCCTGACGATCACCTTCGCGCTGGCCGTCGGGGTCTCCGCTGCGGCCCTCGGCGCCGGCTCGTACTTCGTCGTGCGCCACAACCTGCTCGCGGACTCGGTCGACTCGAGCGTGGCGCAGACACGGCGGAACCTGGACGTGGCGCGGGCGCTCCGGGGCAGCGGGACCGACGAGCTGGTTCGCGCGTTCCAGAGCCGCGGCGACTTCGAGACGGTCGCGATCCGGCACGGCCAGGTCTTCCCGTCCTCGTTCAGGGTCACTCTGCACGAGGTGCCTCCCGGCCTGAGCCGGATCGTCGGCCGGGGCGAGCTCGGCTACGAGCGCACGACCGTCGCCGGGACGCATTACCTCGTCACGGGAGCGCCCGCCGTGAATGACCGGCAGCTCTACTTCTTCTTCTCCGAGGAGGACCTCCGGCACGAGCTCGCGCAGCTGCGGAACATCCTCCTCGCCGGGGTCGGGATCCTGGTGCTGCTGGCGGCGCTGGCGGGGGTCGTTCTGGCGCGGGCCGCACTGCGGCCGGTTGCGAGCGCGAGCGCCGCGGCTCACTCGCTCGCGGAGGGCCTGCTCGAGACCCGCCTGCCGGTCGAGGGCCAGGATGAGTTCGGCGCGTGGGCGCAGTCGTTCAACGAGATGGCCGCGGCGCTCGAGGCCAAGATCGTCGCGCTGTCGGCCGCGCAGGCACGGGAGCGGCGCTTCACCTCCGACGTCGCGCACGAGCTGCGCACGCCGTTGACCGCGCTCGTCGGCGAGGCCTCGCTGCTCGCCTCGCACCTCGACCGGATGCCGGCAGAATCGCGCCGGCCGGCGGAGCTGCTGATCGCGGACGTCGGGCGCCTGCGCCGTCTCGTCGAGGAGCTGATGGAGATCTCCCGCTTCGACGCGGGCGCGGAGAGCGTCCACGCCGAGGAGGTCGAGGTCGCGGCGCTGGTCGCGGCCACGCTGCACGCCCGCGGCTGGGACGGACGCGTGCGGCTCGACGGCGAAGGCCCGAGGCTGACGAGCGACCCGCGACGGCTGGAGCGGATCGTCGCCAACCTCGTCGGCAACGCGCTCGAGCACGGCGCCTCGGAGGTCTCCGTCCGCCTCGCGAGCGAGAACGGCGATGCGGTGGTCGAGGTCGCCGACGACGGCCCGGGGATCTCGCCCGAGCACCTGCCGCATCTGTTCGAGCGCTTCTACAAGGCCGACGCGGCGCGCAGCGGCGGGGGCACCGGCCTGGGCCTCGCGATCGCGCAGGAGAACGCGCGGCTGCTCGGCGGCGAGATCGAGGTCGCGAGCGAGCCCGGCGAGGGGAGCCGCTTCACGCTGCGGCTGCCTGTGGCGAAACCGTTACCTGCCAGTGACGGGGGTGTTTCGTAGCGAGGGCAGGCTGGGCGGCGTCACCCCAAGGAGGCCGCCATGAAGCTCGTCATCCTCGCACTCGCCGTCGTCGTCGCCGTGGCGGGAGCCGCGTCGTCCGCTCTCCGGGCGGCGCCTGCAGCGTCCCCGCCGGCGAACCCGCACGGTGTTCTCTACGGCCACGTCAAGTCGATCACCCAGAAGCCTCACCGCATCGTCATGCAGTTCGATCCCGCCTGGTGGCTCACCGGGCTCGCCGGCGAGCGCGCCTGCGGCTGCCACCCGCTCGCCAACGACTACTACATCGTCGACGAGAGCCACCGGCTGCTCACGTTCGCCGTCCGGCGCGACGCGCGCGTCACCGTCCTCACGCAGACCGAGGGTCCCATCGGGACCGCCTCGATCTCGGTCGCCGAGCTCGAGAAGATCGTCAAGGGGAAGAACCCGAGGCACCGTCGCCTGCTCGAGCCAAAGGCCGGCTTCTGGATTCAGACCGGCCAGAAGTACCCGAACGCGGTCGTCTCGCTCGACCAGCAGTACCAGCCGTGACTACGAACTCGTTTCGGAATGACGCTTCGCCGCCGAGGTGCGCTGGGCGGTGCGAGGCAAGGACGCAGTGGAGCGGGCGTAGCCGGAGGCTACGGGCGCTTCCGAGGACGCGGCCTCGCGGCGTCCAGCGCGGCTCGGGGGCACAAGGCTTCATTTCGAGACGGGTTCTAAAACCGTTACACAGCTGTCACGGACGCCGGTCATCATCGGAGGAACGATGAAGAAGCTTCTCCTGCTCGCAACCGTCGCCGTCGCCGGCGCACTGCTCTCCGCCGGCGCGGCCGGTTGCGGCTCCGAGAAGGCGGTTTCGCTCGGCAAGCCCAAGCCGACGACGACGACCGGCACGGAGCAGACCGGCACCGTCCCCACCCTCCTCTCGCTCCAGGCGTGGTTCACCCGCGGCGACGGGCTCGTCGCGGTTCGCCGAACGCACAGCCCGACGCCGTTGGTCGCAACGGCCGCCGTCGACGCGCTCCTCGACGGCCCGACCGAGGACGAGCGCGCGAGTGGCCTGGCTAGCGAGATCCCGGCCGGAACGCAGCTGCTGGGCATCGCGATCCACAACGGCGTCGCCACCGTCGACCTGACCTCCGAGTACCAGTCGGGCGGCGGCTCGCGCTCGATGCAGACGCGGCTCGGCCAGGTCGTCTACACGCTGACCCAGTTCCCGACCGTGCAGAAGGTGCGCTTCCGCCTCGACGGCACCCCGATGAGCGTCCCCTCGAGCGCGGGAGTCGTGGTCGACCACCCCGTCGGCCGCTCCGACTACGCGGACCTGCTGCCCGCGATCGAGGTCACGAAGCCCGCAGAGGGCGACCGCGTGACGAGCCCCGTGACCGTCGCAGGAACGGCGAACGTCTTCGAGGCCAACGTAACGGTCGAGGTGCTCGACGCGGCGGGCAAGGTCGTCGGCGACACATTCACGACCGCGACCTGCGGCACCGGCTGCCGCGGGACCTACTCCGTTCCGGTGACCTTCAAGGTCGACCGCGAGCAGAGCGGGACGATCCTCCTCCACGACGACGACGCGGCAGGAACCGGCAAGCCGCCGCACTCGGTGCGGATCCCGGTCACGCTCGTTCCCTGAGCCGAAGCTATAGTGCTTCTCCGCGCGATGAGGCTCGCGCTCAACCGCCCCTTCGGGGGCTGATGGCCTCTACGGCACGTCAACCGACGAACGTAGGAGGTCACCGTGAGCCCCGTTCAAGTCGCAGCCGTCCTCGGGTCGGCCGTCCTGCTCGCCTCGATGCTTTCCGTCGAGCTCGGCATCACCGTCGCGCTGATAGAGCTGACTTTCGGCGTGGTCGTGGGCAACGTCTTCCACGTCCCGACCACGGAATGGCTCGATTTCGTTGCGAAGTTCGCCTCCATCGTCCTCACGTTCCTCGCCGGGATGGAGGTCGACCCGGATTACATGCGCAGCCGCGCGAAGGCGACCGTCGGAATCGGCGTGGTCTCGTTCGCAGGGGCGTTCGTGGTCACCTCGCTCGCCTCCTACGCCCTGCTCGGCTGGACGCCGAAGGCGTCGCTGATCGCGGGAACCGCCCTCTCGACCACCTCGCTCGCCGTTGTCTACGCCGTGCTGGTCGAGCGAGGCCTCACGCACTCCGCCGCGGGCAAGCTGATCATGAGCGCGACGTTCGTGACCGACCTCTGCACCGCGCTCGCGCTCTCGGCGATCTTCATCAAGCCGAACATCTGGTTCCCGGTCTTCCTCGTCGTCTCGGTGGCGCTGATCCTCGCTCTGCCGCGGATCGCGCCCTGGTTCTTCGGGCGCTACGGCGACCGGGTGATCGAGCCGGAGATCAAGCTCGTCTTCCTGGCGCTGTTCCTGCTGATGGTGCTGGCGGACGCTTCGAACGGGCACGCCGTCCTGCCCGCCTTCGTGCTCGGCCTCGTCATGAGCCGCCACTACGCGGAGCACCGTGAGGAGCAGCAGCGCCTGCGGGTGGTCGGGTTCGCCTTCCTGACGCCGTTCTTCTTCGTCAAGGGCGGCCTCAACGTCTCACTTGGAGCCGTGCTCGGGAACCTCGGCCTGCTGGGCATGCTCCTGCTCACGAAGATGGTGCCGAAGGTCGCGCTCGTCTACCCGCTCGCGCGGCGCGCGGCGCCCAGGCACGCGACCTTCACGACGCTCCTGATGAGCACGGGCCTCACGTTCGGAACGATCGCGTCGCTCTACGGGCTGACCGCCGGGATCATCGACACGACGCAGTTCTCGCTGCTGATCACCGTCGTCGTCCTCTCGGCGGTCGTTCCGACGTTCGTCGCGGAGCGCTGGTTCCTGCCCGGACGCGGGAAGGTGCGCGTCGAGCCGGTTCCGGCCGAGGAGTTCGTGTAGCTCCGAGAAAGTCGGCGAGCGAATCGAGGGCTTCTTCGAGGCGCGACGTGTCGCCCCACGCTCCCAGCAGCTCGAGCGTGCCGGT